>JACOSC010000141.1 GCA_016179055.1 Acidobacteriota bacterium | reverse complement strand
GACGGAATGATGATGATGATTTAACCACCCCTTTTCGGTAACATTTCACTATGAGTCAACGGGGATGACCACTGGCTTCAGAAGGTAAGATTTCTTAATGAGGCAATACGGATGGGAAATAATAGTTGACGTTGATCAATAGGGATTACCGCCGGCTCGGCCGCGGTTCGATTTGGGGGAAGCTAGGCGTCCGTCGGAAATAACGATTCAGCATGTGGTCTTAATAGGTATTATTACGGCCGCTCACGACGCTCGCTGAATTATCGCTGCAGGGCGTCGCCGAGATGGTTGAATCCCAGTACTACAAGAAAAATGGCTACGCCGGGCGTGAGCAGCCACCAGTGCTGAGAGAGCGCTGATAAGTTTTGCGCGCCGGCGAGCATGGACCCCCAACTGGCTAAAGGCTCCTGCATGCCAATCCCCAAATAAGAGAGCATTACCTCGGCCAACAGGTACATTGGAATGGCCAACGTGGCTTGAACTAAAGCAAAGGTGGCGATGTTCGGCAGAATATGAACGATAATGATACGGCCATCGCTCGCCCCCAACCCCTTGGCCGCCAATATAAACTCTCGCTCGCGTAGGGAAAGAACAATACCGCGTATGGGTCGGGCCAAGGAAGACCAGCCGAGGAAAGAGAGGATCACCACCATCATAAGATAGATCTTGGCGCTGGACATATCCCGAGGAAAGGCGCTACGCAAAGCCAGCACTAGATATAATCCCGGCATAGCCAGGAATAAGTCCGTCAGCCGCATTAACCAGACGTCTACCCAGCGACCGCCATAATAGCCGGCCAGACTGCCGATGGCTAAACCGATAGGTAAGGACAGAACCGTGGCCATCACCCCAATGGAAAGCGAGACCTGCGATCCAAACAGCAGGCGAGAAAAAAGGTCGCGTCCCAAGTCGTCGCAGCCCAAAAGAAATAAATGGGCCCCCTTCACCCCAAAGAAATGACGATCCCATGAAAAGAGTCCGAGAAACCGATACGGCCGTCCCCGTAGGCCAAAGGAAATGAAATAGCGTTCGGTGGCGTCCTCTTCATACAGGGCAAGGCCGGGATCCTTTAACCGAATGCGGTAGACAAAAGGCCACCCATGGAACTTCCCTTCTCGGTCAATGAAATGAATGCGGGTGGGCGGCGCATAAAAATAATCGCGGTATTGTTCCGATTCGGCATAGGGTGAAAAGAAGTCGGCCATCAACGCCAAGAAAAAAAATGTGGTCAAGATGCCCAGGCTAAAAACCATTTCTCGGGAATTTCGGGTAGGCAGTCTCATAAGTCTTAGTATCTGACAAGATGAAATTGTGGGCGTCGCCGGAGTAGGCTGGGCCTGAGTCTCCCCCAGCTTCCGCTGGGGGTCTCTTGTGTGGTCTCATTGAACCCCGTGACACAGTTACAATATTTGTAACTGTTCACGGGGGTCAGGGGCCGGGGATCGGGCAATACTGCTTGGATTTATTTTCCAAAGACTTCCGCAATCCGTTAAGCATCCAACCCACCAACCAATCTCCAAATCATTATAATTCCTAACGGTCATCGGTACCACCGGGACCTTGGCCCCTGATCCCTGACCCCCGATCCCCGTGAACAGTTACAAATATTTTTTGGAGGTCGGGTCTCGCCCTTTATCCATGCGGGCGTTTGACGGTTTTGAAACTCCTCCAACATGGCCTCTCCCGTCTCACGACGGAGGCTCAGAGTTCACCGAGGAATTCGGCTGTCATACAATCTTTGTAACTGTTCAGGGCGGTCCCCGAAGGGGACCGGACGCTGTAGGGCCACCTTTTGTCGATAGGCTCATCAGCGGACCCGCATGAACAGTTACCAATCTTTCTACGCATACCGTCCTTCAGCCTAGGCATTCCTCATACGTCGATTCCAGCAGACCCGGCCCCAGCGTCCGATGTACATGGATGGCGGCTCCGATAATTTGTTCTGTGATCTTGTTCAAATCCATGGCTTGGCTTCTCGCTGGCCTCTGTGGCGCCTACTCACCTCGCGTTTGGCTACGGCCTTATGTCCTGGCGTTCACTTGCAGTCGTATGCGTGGGTCATGCCACGCCAATGCAAGGTCGGCCAATGCGTTGCCGATGAGCAGGAGCCCGGACGAAGTTATCAGGCCCGCCATAACCAGATACACATCACGACTCATAAAGGCGTCCAGAGTGAGGCGACCTAGCCCCGGCCACGACATCACGATCTCAACAATGAAGGAACCTGAAAGTAAATTGGCCAATACTAACCCCGAGACCGAGAGCACCGGGTTGATGGCGTTGGGCAGCGCATGTTTTAACAAGACCTGTGCGGTAGTTAATCCTTTCGCATACGCGGTGACCACAAAAGGCTCGCTGAGCACATCAAACAAGGAGGCTCGCAAATAGCGAAGGAACATGGCGCAAACGCGCAGACCCAAGGCCATCATGGGAAGCATAATGTGCCATAGGCCATCGCGCAGCTTGCCTAGAAGCGTCAGCTCATCGAAACCACTCGAGTGTATATCGCCAATAGGAAACCAGCCCGTACGCGCCGCGACATAAAGAAGGACAAGCGAAACGACCAAGGTCGGCAGTGAGAGCCCCGCCGTAGCCAGAAAGCTAATCACACGGTCGGGCCAGCGCCGGCGACGCCATGCCGAGATCAAGCTCAATACGATGGCCGTCGCTAATCCAACGGCAAAGGTCGGCAGGGCCAACAACAAGGTATTTCCGGCGCGCTCCCAAATCAAGGCAAAGACCGGTCGATGGTAGAGCAGGGAGTACCCAAACTCGCCACGCAGGCTTTGGCTCAGCCATCGCCAATACTGTACGTACCAGGGCTTGTCCAAGCCGTACTGATGGCGTAGCGTCTCGACCAGCTCTCGGGGAATCTGCGGATTGAGGCTTAACTCGGAGAGAAAATCTCCGGGGGCCAGCCGCAAGAGAAAAAAGGTCAGCGCGGTTACGGCCAGGATCAGCAGCGCGAGATAAGAGAGGTGCCTGAGACAATAGCGAATCATGAACCGGCCTGCCAGTAAAGTTCCTCACAGTTCCACAGCGTACGATGGTCCAAGATCGAGGGCTTGAAGTTACCGATCTTTCGCTTGGCCCCCACCAAAATGTCCTTAGAAACTAGATAGATGATTGGAATATTCTCGGCGATGATTTTCTGCGCGTCATCGACCAGGCGTTTGCGTTCTTTAAAATCAAAGGCGAACATTTGCTCCGTCATCAACTGATCCAACCGGCGTTCCCAGGCCGTGGCCGGAGTTTTTTGGTTGGGGTACCAGGCGTGCATGGAGTTGTTGCTCAGCCAAACACCTTGCTGGGCGGATGGGTCCGGATTATCGTTACGAAAGCCGAAGAGACAGGCTTCATAATCACCACCGGTAATGGCTTGGATGACAGCGCCGAACTCGAGCGGCGCCAGCCGCACGGAGATTCCGACTTTTGCCAGGTCTTGCTGTAAGAGGCTGCCCATTTTCTGGCGCAGGGTATTGTCGGCGTTGGTTATCATGGAAAACGCCACGGGGTGGCCTTGGCGGTCTACCAGTGATGATCCCGCGTTGAGCTTGAAGCCTGCCTCTTGCAATAAGGCGAGGGCTTGCCCCGGATTATACTCATACCTAGCAATGGTCGGATCGCTCCATACCTTGTTGCTGGCATTAAAAGGCCCATACGCGGGAGAAGCCTTACCCAAGAAGCCCACTTGACTCATGGTGCCGCGGTCCAGCGCGTGAGAGATGGCGCGGCGAAACCTCACGTCGGAAAACCACTTGAATTTGTGTGGCGCCAGATAGGGCTGCTTGGACTTGGGGTTAAGTTCGGGATTCTGGTTAAACCAAAAAAATTCACTGCTGATCGCCGGTCCAATATCGTACAGCACCAAGTCTCGCTGACGATCGGCCCGTTGCAGCGTAGAAAAATCCTCGGGGCGGAGATCGTCATGAATGTCCACTTCCCCCGATTCAAACCGCAAGAGCCGCGCATTCCGGTCAGGAATAAATATAATCACCAGCGAGTCCAAATAAGGCAAGCGGGCGCCGGCCCGGTCTACCTTCCAGTAATGAACGTTGCGCGCCAGGGTCAAACGCTGCCCGGGAATGTAGTCTTTCACCTTAAACGGCCCAAGGCCTACGATCTCTTCCGGGGCGGCGCCACCGGTCCACGCCGATTCCATTTGACCGCTTTGGTAGGCGGCTTCCAGTTTATGGCGCGGCAACAGGGCCACATCTTTGAGGTCGAATTCCGCCGTGACTGTCGGCTTAGGATAGATCAAACGAACGGCATAGGTTCCGGTTTTTTCGACTCGTAGCAGCTCCTTGTCCCTCACAAAGGCGGTTCTAAGCGGCAGATTGAGTTTAGGGTCAAGCAGGACGGTAAAGGTGAACACGACATCATCAGCCGTAAACGGATGCCCATCGGAAAAGCGAACTTCTTCACGGAGAGCCAGGTCCAGTATTCGATGGTCCTGTGAAAACTGCCAGGACTTGGCCAACCCGGGCTCCAGCTTTTGCGTCGAGTGATTTAGTTGGATGAGACCAGCATGTATGCGCTCGGCGATATCGAAAGAGCCTTGGTCTTTTACCAGCAGCCGGTTGAACGACTTGGGCTCCGCCGGGGCGGCGTAAACCAGACGGCCGCCATAGCGGCCGGCTCCGCAATCAACCACACAGGCGTCCTTGGCTAGCTTAGCAAAAATCGGAACCTTGTCCGCCGCGGAGGGTTTGTTGCTGCAACCGGCCAGGATGAAAATCAGTATAGAAAAAAACAGAATAGAAAAGGGAACGGTAGACCGAGAACGCGGACGCATGCTGATCCCCCTCAAAAACCATTTGTAACTGTCCACGGGGGTCAGGGGTCGGGGATCGGGCGATATTACTTGGATTTTTTTTCCAAAGACTTCCGCAATCCGTTACGCATCTGCCCTACTACGTAATCTCTAAATCACGATAATTCCTTACAGTCATCGGTACCGCCGGGCCCTTGGCCCCTGATCCCTGACCCCCGATCCCCGTGAACAGTTGCAAACATATTAACCTAATGATTGGTTATATCGGCGCCTGCCTCATAATTCGTCCCGCAGGTTCCCATTGGAGACCCATTGAAACATATAGCAAAGGCTCTTCTTTAAGTAAAGAGCCGACTGGCCTGCGCCCACCCACGGTGAAAAAGTCGGCCGCGCGACGGTCAGTGGCAAGGCCTCTCTACAGGCGGCCCAGGCTCGAGGTCCGCTCACAAGCTTCTAGAACACACTAGGCTCCGTTGGTGGAGAGATGAAGTCCGGCATGCTCACACTATATGCCTGCTCTAAGGCACCGAAGCCTTGCCGTTTAACCAACGGAGCCTACTGTGCTCCCCCCTGTCCCATCACCATAGCCTTCTACCACAGAGGCGTCCGAGGCATTCACGGAGCACTACGTTTCTCAGGATTGCTCTTTTTGCCGACATCACGTACATTAGAGAGGTGCGCAACCTTCCCCCTCTGCATCGGCCAACGCGCATCGTGCGCTTACATTATATAAATTGCGAAACATGAATTCGTGCGAACTTTTATTGCAAAAATTATGAGAAAAAATTCCGAAGGGCTAAACAGCCAGAAGGACCAACGTTATACAAGAAGGCGCGCCAACGAAGGCCGAGCGGCGGGAGCGGAAGGCAGCCCCTTTCAAAAAGTTACTTACCGGTGATAAGATGAGAGCTTGATGCAGGGTTACTGTGCACGGGGATCGGAGGTCGGGGATCAGAGGCTGAGAGCCTGGGGCGCCGATGACTGTAAGGAATTAGCGTGATTTAGAGATTGAGTAGTGGGGCGGATACATAACGGATTGCGGGCGGTTTGGAAAAGAAATTCAACCAATATCGCCCGACCCCTGACCCCCGTGAACGGTTACGATGCAGGAGTTATTCGGTGCGATTTGAAATATTTGTGGCGCTGCGCTACCTCAAAGCCAAACGCAAGCAAGCGGTTATCTCCGTGGTTTCCTTGATATCCACGATGGGTATTTTGATTGGTGTGATGGCTTTGGTTATCGCAGTGGCCTTGTGGACCGGCTTTGCGGAAGAGATCCAAACGAAGATCTTAGGCGCCACCGCTCATATTAATTTAATGCGAGTGGATGCGTCAGGCATTGATAATTACACCAGCGTCATCGCCAAGAGCCGAGCGGTCCGCTACGTGCAGGGCGCGGCTCCGGCTATTTATGAGCAAATTTTCTTGATGTACAGAAATAGCTCCCACGGCGCGGTGCTGAAAGGCATCGATCCCAACTTGGAAAAAAATACCTCGAGCATTCAAAGTTATGTCACAGCCGGCCGTGTACAAGACTTGACGTCCCCGTCTATGGACAGTGCCGGCGCCCTCGACGGCATCCTCCTCGGAAAAGAGCTGGCGCATAGCTTGGGTGTGGGTATCGGCGATGTTGTCAAGGTGCTGGCCCCCAGCAAAGGCAAGTTGTCGCCGCTCGGCTTGGTTCCTCGCATACGCTCTTGCAAGGTGGTGGCGCTGTTTGAATCGGGTCTGTTCGAATACGACGCTAATTGGGCGTTTGTTTCGCTCGCCACGGCGCAAAACTTATTTGATATCCCCAGCCATCATGTCAATGTTATTGAGTGCAAAGTCCGCAACGATAAGATATACGACGTTAAAAACATCGGCAATGAATTGGAAAAAGCGCTTAAGCAGGAGAACCTGACCGCCGTCAATTGGCAGGAGGCCAACAAGCCGTTGTTTTCCGCGCTGCGATTGGAAAAAATTGTCGTGATTATTATCATCGCTCTGATAACGATCGTGGCCTCCTTCAATATTATCACTACCCTTATACTAATGGTTATGGATAAGCAAAAAGATATCGCCATCCTCTCGGCCATGGGGGCTACGGAAAAGGCGCTTACACGAGTTTTCATTCTGCAAGGATCCGTGGTGGGCGTGGTAGGCACCACTCTCGGCAGTCTGCTAGGTTTGGCGGCATGTTGGCTATTGAACCATTATAAAGTCATTCATTTGGAGCCCCAGGTTTACGGGATTCCCTATGTTCCGTTTAAAGTGCAAGCTATGGATTTTCTTCTGATCATTTTCTTTTCCATACTGATTAGCACGCTGTGCACGATTGTCCCGGCCCGCAAAGCCGCCCGACTCAGGCCCGTGGAAGCCTTGAGATTCGAATGAACGACCAGCATGAATATTAAGCCGAATATACCAGCCGTCCAGCTTAAAAGCGTATACAAAACGTACCAATCCGGCCAGGAGACCCTGCGCATTGTGCGCGATCTAAATCTCAGTCTCCCGACGAGCGCGATGTTGGGTATTACCGGCGTATCCGGGTCCGGCAAGAGCACGCTTTTACATATTATCGGGGGGATGGACGAGCCTGATCGCGGCTATGTTCTCTATAACGAGGTCAACATAAACCTCATGAAGAAAGATGCCCTGGCCAAATTTCGTAACTCCACCATTGGGTTCGTATTCCAGTTTCATCATTTGCTCCCGGAATTTACCGCGCTTGAAAACGTGCTCTTCCCCTTCCTCATTCGAGGAGAGAAGTCCAGAATCGCGCGAGAAAAAGCCGAGAAGATTTTGGTGGAAGTTGGACTGAAGGATCGCATACAGCACAAAAGCGGCGAGCTATCGGGCGGCGAGCAACAACGCGTGGCCATTGCGCGCGCGTTGGTCGGAGACCCGACCGTATTGCTAGCCGACGAACCAACCGGTAACCTGGATCCCAAAACGGCCGAATTCATTTTCGTATTGCTGCTCCGTTTGCACATCGAGAAAAAGCTTACATCCATTATAGCCACCCATAACGAAAAACTGGCCCGCATTTGCGACGAAGTGCTGCACCTCGAGAACGGTCGGCTGGTAAAAGAGTGGTAACCAGCCCGCCCTGGCGACCAAATCCTTTACCCGACCCCCATAGGCGTTAACCTAAGGACTTGACTTCCGATACGCTAAGCGGTAGTCTTCTGTTCATGAGACTACCCGAGAACGACGAATGGAGAGTGATCGAGACGCTGCTTCCTGCAGGCTGGAAGGAGGCCGCGAGAGGACAGAAG
>JACOSC010000140.1 GCA_016179055.1 Acidobacteriota bacterium | reverse complement strand
AGCGATCGCGAGCGAGCGGGCCTAACGCTCGCCCCTACTCTGCCGGCGTGGTCGGCGTTTTCATGGGCGGGAGCCCAGCAGTTTCTTGGCGGGGAGATCGTGTCCTGCCCTGCCGCCTTTCGAACGATTCGCCGCTATCTCGGAGATCATCTCACGTTTCGCCCAGACAGTTATGGAACGTTGCTAGCGTTGTGGATTATGGGTACTTACGTTCATCAAATCTTCGATACTTTTCCTTACCTCTGGTTCAGGGACGGTGGCAACAGGTCCGAGGTTGATCGTGTGCTCGATATTCTGCAACGCGTGGTTTTCAACGGCGCCTCGAGTTCGGGCCGGGATGGACGCGCGACGTTTCGACGGGCCGATAGCGCCAGTACCATGCTGATTCGGTCGCTTCCGACGGATCGGAGGAGAAATCGGCTCAACACGGTACGGCTGGGTTACCGAAAGGCCGCGGTTTTCACCCGGCAAGAGCTCGGTTGGAACACGGTCGTTACCTGCGCTTACTCGGCCTATTGTCCGAAGCTGCTGATCGGCGACCCGCGCTGGCAAGTGGCGAGATCGCGCAAAGCTATCAACGCGCATGGCCGCCGCGAGGCCTGGAAGCCTCCACCGCCCGCGAGCGGGAAATCTGGGGGCCGCTCTTCGTGCTGGCCCAGATCGTAGATTGCGAACTGGGCGGGACGACGGTGACGGAAAATTTGATGGAGTTGCGATGATCGAAACTCAAGATTACCGACCTATTAGAGGAGGTACTGTATTATGAATCGACTGCTGCGCGTTGAAGAGGTCGCCGAACGGTTAGGGATAAAAGTCTCCACCGTGCGGGCCTGGTTGTTTTATGGCAAGCTGCGCAAGGTCAAACTGGGCGGGGCGGTAAGCGTGCCGGAAGATTTCTTGGAAGAGTTCATTAAAGGCAACACCCGGTATGAGCGGCCAGATGATGGATAAGTCAAGAGGGGCTATGCGATGGAGATCGTGAGGCCCGAACAACAGGCTCATCGCGTAGTCGAATAGGCGGGGAGTAGTGAACTTTTTCTCTTGATAGACGTTTTACATTGTATTACAGTCTATTTATGGGAAAAAAGGAAGCGTACTTAAACCTGAGACTCAACACTAAACTCATGGAGCAACTCAAGGAAAGCGCCGAGGAGCTTAACCTCTCCCTGAGCGAATACGTCCGCTATACGTTAGCGACGCATGAGCTAGAAAAGCGAAAGAAGACTTTAAAACAAACGTACAAAAAGAACGTTTAGTCTCCAGCAGGTCGGAAAGGAGGATCTCCCTTCGCCTTTCCTGCTGGGATCGAAAGGAAGGGAGAGAAAGTGAGTAAGGAAATGATTAACAAGGTAGCCTTGAAAAATACCGAGAGCAAGGCTACCGAGAGTTTACCGAAGAAAGCCAAGACCGGAGGTTTATGCCAGCAATGGCGTAAGCGAGAGAGTCGCATGGTATGGATTGGCCAATTTTACTTTAAGGTTTCCGGTAAGATGGAAAAGTACCGTGTCGGCCCATACCCCACAAAGATCCAAGCCAAAGAGGCAATGGAGAAGCTTAGACGGGATGTGAGGACGCGCCGAGTTGAAAAAAAGAAGATCACGTTCGGCAAGTTTGCATCGGAGTTTCTTGAAACGGCCCAGTTGGAAACCCCAACGACCTATCTGGAATACAAAAAGCGCCTGAAACATCTCAACCCTTTCTTTGACAACTTGAAGCTTGAGGAGATCAAAGCCGTGGATATTAAGGCGTACCGCAAGTACCGACTATCGGACCCAAAGGCTCCTAAGCCCGCGACGATAAACCGGGAGCTTGCCACGTTTAGCAAAATTTTCACCGTAGCGTTAGAAGACGAAAGGATCATGTATCACCCAATGAACCGAAGGCGTCTGAAGATCTACGAGGAGAAACGCCCCGTCCGCCCTCTGATTGGATGAGGAGCGCATACGGCTGCAAGCCGCCTGTAAGCTAGAACCCGACTTAGAGAGCTATGACCCGATCATTATCACAGCCCTGAACACGGGAATGCGGGTTATGGAACTCTTAACGCTAAAATGGGTTGCCGTGGACTCTGAAGGCCGAATCATTACAGTGGTAAAGTCCAAGAGCAAGAAGCCGCGGTATATCCCTATGAACGATTCTGTTCTTGAAGCGTTAGCCGGACTCAAAAGGGACGGCGATTATGTCTTCAGGATAGATCGAACAGGCGATTTCAAGTATAAGTTTGAAAGGGGATGGGCCGACCTTTGCAAGCTGGCTAATGTCACGAATTTTCGGTTTCACGATCTACGGGCTACCTGTGCCACAAAGCTTACGGATAACAAAGTCAGCATCCGCGTGGTCCAGGTGCTATTGGGTCACTCTACCAGTCAGGTCACGGAACGCTATATCCGGGTCGATAAGAGCTTGGAAGATGCCGTCTCCAGCTTATCAAGTAGACAAAAAAGTAGACAAATTTCGGATGGCCACGTTGACGAAAATCCGTAAGTGTTGTAATATCAACTCGTGCCGAAGTGGCGGAACTGGCAGACGCACGGGACTCAAAATCCCGCGCTTCGTAAGGAGCGTGAGGGTTCGACTCCCTCCTTCGGCACCATTTCTTTATCCTCCGTATCCCACCGTAATAATTACAATCCGCGTGAAGACAAGTTGGCTTGTTTCCGCAGGCGGGTAAAACCTTAGGCCGAACAAATCAGGAGTCATCTTAATAGGATCGGGTTATGGATGATCAGTCTGTGCGACGACCGTCTGGGCGGCGATTGAAATATAGCCAGCCTGGGCCCCACCTTGGGAAAATGGCGCCGGGATGAAACGCTCCCCTTCATGAGGTGGCCGGATTAAGGCCCGCTCACGCTCCGGTCAACGTCACGCTGGTGAGCCGTGCCAACGATTCTTTGAAACCGTGTAACTACTCAGCCCATGGAGGCGGCACTGATACAGAACCGGGCGCGGTAGCGACCAGGTGCGCGCCTGGCTGGCAACTGTCAGCGATCATGTATTCTTCCGAGCTCGGAATAATACATGAGCAATGACAACAACGTGCCGACCCGGTCGCTATCGCTCCCGGTTCTGTAAAGGCGGGCTTTCACCTGAGTAGTTACGAAACCGTATATTATGTGGCGAGCCACATAATATACGGTTTTACGCCATCGGTGATAGCATGGGCAGCCTGCCCGATTTAGTTGTCATACATGGCATACATCAACGTCCCCTTGGCGGTCGTGTTCAGGGGATCCGCGGCCAGACGAACTTCGGAGATGGCCAAAGGAAAGTTGGTGGCGCGCAGAGCATTCTCAAACTTCTCCCGGAATCCTCTCGGCTTCGAGGTTCCGCCGCTCAGCACAACCGGGATCGGCTTATCGAGTGTTGGTAGATTGCGGCTCTCGACGAAGGATCGCGTCAGCGAACGCACTAGATCAAGGATCATTTCTTCATAGTAGATATGCAAGGCCTCGTCTATCTTATGTGACGGCGGCGCGCTCAGATCGAGGGCGCTCTCTTTACGGACGCGCACGCGTGTGGCGGATTCGCCCGTGACGACGCTCACGCTGGAATCTATCCAGTCGCCGGCTTTGCCCAGACTAAACGTGAGAATCGGAATGGAAAGGTAAGCCAGGCAGGCGTTGCACATGCCTCCGCCAAAACTGATGCCGATGCCGCTGAAATTCTCATTGGCCAGTTCGGAAAACACCACAGCCAGCCCCTCGTTTAGGCTCTTAGATTCAAATCCCAATTCGGTAAGAAAACGCTTGATCATATTTTCATGATAGACCAAGCTGGTTTCCATTCCACACGGTGCGCTGGGAATGCTAAAACAAATCTTGGACCCACCGGGCTTGGGTTTTTTCAGCAAGCGGCGCAAGATAAGCTGGATCACTTCAAACCCATCGCGCTCGCCCGGGTTCAACAAGCCCACGCTCATGGGTCGACGCACTTCATGGTTGAACATGCTGGCGAATTTCTCGGCGCCGTCGCCTAACACGAACAGCTCTCCGTTATGGCGATAAAAATCAATACCATTGCGCTGCAGCATCTGCTCGGCGAATTTTGAGTAGGCGACTCCGATAAACGCATTCAACTGCGTTTTAAATTCGGTGGGGGCTTGACTGCAGACGATGCGGCTCGTTCCGATATCAAGGCCGATGGCCGCCAGTCCGTTCTCCGGCTTACACGTCGTTTCGACGCTTTCTAAACTCTCAGGGGTTTCTTTTTCTGCCTTCATGGTTGATTCCTCCTTTGATTGCATGGGCAACATCCCGTTAATGCCCGGTTACTTTTTTTTCGCCAGGACGAAGGATCAAGGATGAAAATAAAATCATATTGACTCTTCATCATAGATCCCTCTTCCTGCCTTCATGAACTCACGGCTGACCGTCGAGCGCATTGGTAAGTTGGCTCAGATCGGCTCGCCCGAAATCCTTATCACCTTCCGTCTCTCCTCTTAGCTGTGCGAGCTGATGCGCAAAACGACGGTTAAGTTTTCGTCGCAAGGTTTCGTAGGATATCTTGTCCCGGTCGGCGCGCGCTTGAAGCTGGCCCATAGCCAGATTGATGCCGGGCCAAGGTCTTCCCATGACCTGCAAGAAAAAGTCGTCATAGGCAAATCCAAACTCCGTTATGCTGGGCAAGGGCTTCTGGTATTTATCCGAAAGGCCAAGGTCTCGAAAAGGAAAATCCTTAGCCCAATCGAGATGATGGCCGATTAGGAACTTCTGTGGATTGACCGAGGTCAGTCCATGTGTAACGCAATTGCTGTCCGAAATATGGTATTTCTGACGCAGCCAATCGGTGAGGAGTCGGCCCGCTTCCAATTGAGCTCGGGTAATGACGCGCAAGGTAGCAGAAGTAGACGCGCCGTCGGGTGGATCGGAATTCAACGATTCTGACCAGCGGCCCTCAAAGCAAATCCCGATAAAGCTTTGGTTGAGTAATAGGAACACATCCGACTCATCGCTCCATATGGAAAACCCGGCATGATGGGCCACCTCCGTCTCGTTAACGACTCGGTAGACGCGCCCAAAGCGATCAATGACATAGTGGTAAAGGTGATCTTGCTTTATGTATTGCAGAAGCTCCCGCGTGCGCCGATTGAGCAATCGGTTGAAACGGCGCTCGAAGGGCGCCACATCGCCCTCCGACGTATGGTAAAGCAGCCCGGCAGGCCTTTCCTTAATTTCGGAAAGAGCGCCGTCGGCGCGATCGAAGGTACGATAACGTCTGGGCCGGCCCGCCACGGCAAACTCTGTGGAGATGTTCAGCCCATTGCTGTAAAACTCGTAGCCGGATTTTTCCTCGACCATCCATATCTCGGGCAAGGAAGCTGCGTCGTAGGTAGCTTGCGGAGAGGAATCGGCGGCCTTTGCAGACCTCACCCCCCAATCCGCCGGCGACTCGAGCTTGGCACTAATGCTGGAATGGGGTGTGGACTCAGATTTTCTTTCCAGCCCTTCCGTGGCCCATCGGTAGATGGGAACCGCAGCGTTGTGGGCTTTGATCCCGAGGCGCGCCTGTACCCAGTAAGTGGTCGACATGACGAGGACAAGCCCGATTAGAACCGTCATCTGCGAAAGCCGGGGCGCTCTAATGCGGCGTAATGGTTTCTCCGCGGCCAACGCCGTCTCAGGATCAGCTATGATTATGCGGTGGCCGGGAACCAGAAGGTCGAGCGCTTCCAGCAGGACCTGTTTGGTTAGTTTGGCATCAAGCGAGGGGACCACCATGACTCGGCAAGTGTGCGCATAGCGATCCAAAGCGGCATGAATAAACTTCAACTTCAGCAGCGGATTTTCAATCGATAATGAGACCGTTTCAATGAGCCGTGAGATCTCTTTGGGAGGCAAGGCTGACGGCTTGATGACGGCGGTATCATGGTCGGCCGCAAAGGCCGATAAAAAGCGTCTCATGATCTATTGTCGGCGACCGAGAGTTTTGGCAATCGTTACGGAATCGGCCATATAGGCCCAACGGAATTCTTGTTTGGAGGGGGAATTGATAACGGAATTATTCTACCACTTACGAAGCGGCCAGTCCATAGCGCGTCAGCCGCATAAGTCGCCCTACGAAAGATTGTGCCGTTAACCCGTAAGGAATGAAAATCAGTAACTGTTCACGGGGGTCAGGGGTCGGGGATCGGACGATATTGCTTGTATTTCTTTTCCAAAGACTTCCGCAATCCGTTAAGCATCCGCCCTCTACCCAATCTCTAAATCACGATGATTCCTAACAGTCATCGGTACCACCGTGCCCTTGGCCCCTGATCCCTGACCCCCGATCTCCTGTGAACCGTTACTGAAAATCATTCCAGCGGGCTAAGTCGAAGCGTTCGGGGCCGCGATCGCATCTTGTCAAGAATAACCTGAGTGAGGATCTTTGGAGCTTTCTTGAGCAAGGCCGCGCGCATGGTATTGTAGGATAATGTGCCGGCGATGAATTCGTTTTCTAAGGCTTGCAGCGCCGGGCTGTGGCGCGAGCCCATAACGGCTCTAGCCATTAGCGAGTAGTAGTCGCGAAAGCCGGCCTTCCAACGTCCGGCGCGGATGAAGTCATTGATAAATTCATTCCGACAACGGTCGTCGTAGAGCTTCAGGTCGGCCACTTGTAGCGCTTGCGCGAGAAGTTCCGCCGACCGCAATGCATAATAAATGCCCTCCCCGGTCACCGGATCGGCAAATCCCGCGGCATCGCCCACCAAAGCCCAGCGATCTCCACAAAATGGCATTGTTTTCCACGTTTCATGGTGCACGTCCGGCGCTACGGCTGAATAAAATATTTCCCGAGTAAGTTTCGCTTTCGGGTAATGCCGGTGAATAAACGCGCGCACGTGCTCATGCAGTAGGGCGCTTTTGGCGGTGGCCAGATCACTAATGATACCGACAGAAAGATGATCATGGCGGGGAAACGACCACAGATATCCGCGAAATCCATCGCCAATAAACCGGCAAATGGCGACATGGGTGTGATAATTTCCTGGGACGTAGTAGCCGGCGGTAGTCGCTAGGTCGCGCTGGCTAAACGGACCGAGCAATTTGGATCGCACCAAGCTCTTGGCTCCATCGGCGCCTACCAAGAAATCCACGGCATGTTGGCCGTCGCTGGTTTTTATAATCCAACCGGTTTCTGTCGAGGATAGATCCGCCACGTGCGCATGGATAAAGCGAGCCCCCACGCTCTCGGCGCTGACACGAATATACTGGTCCATCAGCCGGCGAGAGAAGACGGAAAACGGGCGGTCCAAGGGCAATGTAAAGCCGGCGCCGTCGCGATCGATGATGCGAAGTTCGGTAATAAGCGTGCGAGGGATAGGAGAAGCCGTAATCAACGGGAAGGCCGAAAGCGCCTTATACGTGACCCCGCCGCCACACGGTTTTTCTCGGCTTTCGAACTTATCCAACAGCAAGACCTCAAAACCGTATTGCGCCAGCCGGTAGGCCAAGTAAGACCCGGAAGGTCCTGCGCCGATAATGCCGATTCTCATAATGGTCCGTTTCAATGGGAACTGAAGGATGCTACCTTCAAAGGGGATCTTGACGGCCCCTATTTCAATACAGTGAAACCGGCAGTATTTTACCGTGAATAGCCGCCGCCGCCAAGAGCGCAGAGTGCCCAGGGAATCGGCGCGTGGCGCGCAGGGATTCGCGCCGCGTTATCCGCCGGCTCTGCTTTCACCTCCAGCCCATAGCTGCTCAACTCGAGTTTTGCCAACTTGTCGCGCTTCCGGCGCGATGCGCGGGAGCCTTCGATCTTTAATCATCCGAATGATGCTGACCCGCGCCGGATCAAAAACGGTGTGATCGTTCATGTGTGTAACGACCGTGGCGAATTACGCTTGAGGGCCATTGTATCGGAGCGGACCCGCTTCGGAGTGACCGTCGTGCCCTCGATCTGGCGGCGCCGGGTCTCGCTGGAAGGCGGCAACGTCAATCAGCTCACATCCCAGGCGCTGACGGACATTGGAGACGGTGGCGCCTTTTATGTCGTGCGGGTTGACATCGCCGCGCTGGAATGAATCAAGCACCTGCGGGCTGGAAGGGAACCACGGGGGGTGCCCCTACATTTTTGGCAACTATTCAAGTGAGATAGTCTTATTCGAGAACACCCCCCGTGAACAGTTACCCTAATTCTTTAGTTCGGATTCGGCTGGTGATTCGACCGAATCGTCGTAAATCTGATGATGACCTATCCGTTACGTAAGGCCAAGGCTTGAGCCCCTTTCCTCTGCCATAATTTCTATTTACCATTTCCCCCCTCTGCTACGGTCAAGTACTATTCGGGAAACATCAAGTGCGTTTCCCCTGCCTAAGGAAGGTACACTCGTATCGCATCCATTCCCTACGTGGTATACTATAGGCGTTTAGCAGCATCATAACCCCGGTCAATTCTTTTCCCCTCTCTTTGTCTTCGCACGAGCAGGACCTGCGCGGTTGCACTTTCAGGAGGCCTTACTATGACAAAAGCAAGTTGTCGGCTTTGGATTGGGCTGGGTATTTGGCTCGGGAGTTGGTGTTTGGAGGCTACGGCGCCGGCGCAAGGTGTTTACTTCGTCGCCCGCCGAGATCTTCAGGTGGGCGGCGGGCCGAGCTCAATCGTCGTCGACGATTTCAATGGGGACGGCCTTCCGGATATGGTTGTGGCCGGCACCTCCCAAGGGCTGGCTATTCTCTTAGGCCATGGGGATGGAACCTATCGACCCCCTCGGAGCATTATGGGCGGGTCGGTCCTCCGCGGCCTGGCGGTCGGGGATTTTAATGGGGATTCCATTCAAGATATAGCTGTGGCTAACCTATCGACCAATGTCGTCCACACTATGCTGGGTAACGGCGATGGGACCTTTCAGCCCGCACGCACGTACGAGGTCGGTGTTAAGCCCAGCGCTATCGCCGTTGCGGATTTCAATGGCGATAGTGTGCAGGACTTGGCTGTGGCCAATGAATTATCCGGCACTGTATCCATTTTCGTGGGCATTGGCGATGGCAGGTTTCGCTTTGTTCAACATAATGGCGTGGGCGGACCGTTCTCTATCACGGCAGGGGACTTCAACGGCGACGGGTTTCAGGATATTGCCACCGGCAGTCCAAACTCAGGCAACGTGGGCATCTTACTGGGAAGGGGAGACGGGACGTTTCAACCGGTACAGCATTTCGAGGTTCGACCGGGCGGTCCCTGGGGGATCGTGATCGGCGATTTCAACCGCGATTCCCTCCCCGACTTGGCGGTCGCTTATTGGAACGGCACCAGTGAAGTAGCCATTCTGCTCGGCAACGGCGACGGCACGTTTCACGCGCCGCAATTCTTCGGCACATGGAGCGCAAATGCCATCGTGGTAAGTGACTTCAATGAGGATGGGATCTTGGATTTAGCCGCGACGAGTGAGTTCCGTAACACAGTGACTATCATGCTCGGAAATGGGAACGGCACTTTTCGACCTGGCCCCACGTTGGCGGTCGGACAGGAGCCCAGCGCCGTCGCCGCGGCCGATTTGAACGGGGACGGTATAGTCGATCTGGCGATAACCAATCAACGATCCGGGAGCATCACCCTCTTTATGGGGATCGGCGACGGTACGTTCGGCGTCGTGCCTAACTTCACCGTCGGCGCCTCTCCGCTTTCCATCGCCGCCGGCGATTTCGACGGCGATGCTTTTCTCGACTTGGCGACGGCTAACAGTGGCTCAAATACCTTATCTCTCCTGCTGGGGCGAGGAGACGGCACATTCGGTCCGGCGCTGAGCCTTCCGGCGGGAACGCGCCCCCGCGCCCTAGCGGCCGGCGACCTGAACGGCGATGGCGTGATGGACCTCGTGGCAGCCAATGAAAGCTCGCACGCGCTGACCACGCTTATCGGTGTCGGCGATGGCACGTTCCGCCCGCCATCGAGTTGGCCAGTGGGTATCCGTCCCTGGGCGGTCATGATCGGCGATTTTAATGGCGATGGTCAAACGGACTTGGCCGCGGCCAATTACGAATCCAACGACGTGTCGGTCTTGCTGGGCAACGGTGACGGCACGTTCGTCTCCGCGCAGAATTTCGTTGTCGAGCGCGGTCCGAGCGGACTGGCTGTCGGAGATTTCCATGGCGAAGGGCGGCAGGACTTAGCGGTTACCATTCGGGATTCGAACGCCGTCTCGATCATGCGGAACGTGACGCCGTTACCGTAGCCCGTGGGTGCACTAAACGCTTGAGGACCCATCCCTTGAAGTGGCACCCGCCGCGATCCCCCGGCGCCGAGCCCTGTTTCGGGAGCAGCTTGTCCTTGACACTCCATATTAGACCTGAAGCAGATAGGTTTGATCCCCGAAGCCGTCTGACAGCTTCGAAGGCTTGATGATGTTGGGAGGATGTTGGCGAATCCCAGCGAGACCATGGTCAGGCCGATTCGCCCGGTGTGTTATCGCCTCAATGATCTCTTCCAAGCGTGCAAATGCCTCCTCATTATCGTCCATCCGTGCGCGCCGACGCCGTTGGTGGCGTGCCCCACAGGCGTATGCTGCCTCGATAAGCGGCAGTGGCCAGATAGCACCCTTGGCGCGACCAGGCCAGGCGTCCGCCCGGGATCGTACGCAGCAAGGCTCCGCTATCGGCATCCCAGAACCGTATGTCGTTGGCACTGGCGGCGATGACCGGACTGTCCGGCGACCAAGCGACAGACCAGACGATATAATTGGTGTCTACTTGCAGGATGTGGATCGTCGTCCCAGTGAGGGCGTCCCAGACCCGAACCGTCCCGTCCCTCGATCCGCTGGCCACGCGCAGCCCGTCCGGAGACCAGGCCACCGCATACACCGGCGCGGTATGGCCTGCCAGCACCTGCCGCAGATCTCCGGTGGCCGTGTCATAGAGATGAACCATCTGATCGGACGACCCGCTAGCCAGCATCGACCCATCGGGCGAGTAGGCTAGCGCATTAACCTTGTCCGCATGCCCGACTAATGTACTGGATAACTCACCGCTGTCGGAATCCCATAAGTGTACGTGGCCTTCCGGAGTCGGGCCGTCGGCCGCGCCGGTGGCGATGGTGGCCCCGTCCGGCGACCAGGCGGCCGCGTAGACGTCGCCCGCATACCGTACCAGTGTCTGCAAGGCCTCTCCGGCTGCGGCGTCCCAGACCCTTACCGATCCGTCCCAAGAAGCGCTGACCAAACGCCCACCGTCGGGTGACCAGGCCAGCGCGGACACACCGTGCGTGTGGCCGTTCAGGGTCCGCACGGTAACGCCGGCCGCGCGGTCCCAGATGCGCACGGTCCTATCATAAAAACCGCCGCCGCTGGCCAGGTGACGGCCGTCGGGTGACCAGGCCAACGACAGCAACATGTCCTGGTGACCCGACAGCCCGTGCAATGGCCGCCCGGTATCCAAATCCCATATACGGGCTCTAGCATCATCCCAGTCTGCTGAATAATTTGTTCCTGCGGAGACGATACGCGCGCCGTCCGGCGACCAGTCCAGAAAGAGGCCGGTCTGGTGGTCGGTCGGAATAGTTCGGAGGACTGCGCCGGTGGCCGCCTCTACTACACGAATCTGCGCGACGTTCCCGCCGGCGAGGCGGGTGCTATCGCGTGACCAGGTCAGCAGGCCGCTCTCACCTACCGTGCGGATCAGCGTACCGGCATCCGCATCCCAGATTTTGGTACCGTCGCTACCGGAGCTGGCCAGGCGCGTGCCGTCCGGCGACCAAGTGACGCCTGAGGCCTGGAAGGTGTCGGCGATCAGGTGGTGGCGCGGGCTGCCAGTGTCCACGTGCCAGACCTTTACCGTGCGGTCCCAAGGGCCAATGGTTCCGAAGCGCGCGCCCGTAGTCGCCATATGAACGCCGTCCGGCGACCATGCCATTCCGGTTAGAAAATAGGAATGACCAGTGGCGATCGTCTGGACCAGGTCTCCGGTGCGGACATCCCAGATCCGGATCTTCGATTCGGAAGGGCCATCCCCTGGCGGGCCGTCGCCGCCGGCGACGCGGGCGCCGTCGGGCGACCATGCGACTTGTGACACCGTACCTCCCGAGACCTCCCGCACCAGCGTGCCGCTCTGGGCGTCCCATATCCCTACGACCCCACCCGTGCCGGCAGACAGATACTGGCCGTCCGGTGACCAGGCGATGAAGGGAAGGCTGCTGGGTCTATCTTGCATGGCCAGGACGCGAAGGACGGCTCCTGTCTCAGCGTCCCATAATACGATGCCGGCATGACTGGGGATGGCCACCCGTGAGCCGTCAGGGTTGTAGGCCACGCGCCCCAGTCCGCCGTACCCAAGGAACCCGAGCGTTTCCCAACCCATAACGTCATGACAATCCGCGCGCAAAAGGGCGGAGGGATGCATCCCCCACAGCAGTGCGCATGCGACGAGCCCGACGCCGATTCGAATAATCGCCGATGACTTTTGCATTATCTCTGCCTCCTGAACAGAACTTATGTATCTCTGATAACAATGAAGGGGTTTTCGATGAGACCATGTAATTGTAGCAAATCGGTTATTAGATTTCGAAAAACGTGTCGAGGTCCAGGAATTCCCGTTTGAGCTAAAAAAATTGAAAATATGGGACCAAAGGCCATGGGATTTTTTGCGCTTGAATGAGTGTATGGAGAGTCGATTGGTTTCGACACCCCCTCCCTCCGAACTGGACAGGCCGATCTCCGATATCTTATGTGATAAAGCACATAAGATGCGGACCATCGGCAAGTCCGGATCTGTGAGGGTGCTGATTCAATCGAACAGGGTTAAAGTAATGTGACATTCGCAGCAGACTCCCTGAACAGTAAGTTGTGTTGATTAGCTCGGGGACAGCTTTTTCTCGTAGTAACATTGGTCTCTTGTGGCGTTCATACGGCAATGCTAAACTCTAGAGGACTTTGCCGGATTATCAGAACAGGATATGTCGCATGTTAAACGTTGGGATCGTCGGCTGCGGAGTGATGGGAGAAGCGCGGGCGCGAGCCCTGCAAAAGATGCCGCAGGCCCGTCTGCTGGCTGTCACCGATGTCTGTAGGGACCGATCGGAAAAGCTGGCGGCGCGTTTTCACTGTGCAGCCACGCCCGATCTTCGTGAGATCTTATTTTCCGCCGAGGTTAATTGTATCATTGTGTCCGTCCCGCCGCACCAGCATGTGGAAGCCTGCTTGGCCGCCTTGGAGGCGGGGAAACACGTTATTGTCGAGAAACCGCTGGCCAACTCTTCCAGCGCGGCCCAAAAGATCGTGGAGGCAGCGCAGGTCCGGGGACTGGTTCTAGCCACGGGCTTCAACTATCGTTATTATCCTGCTCTCCGTAAGGCGCGCGAGCTGATCGCGGCCGGTTACATCGGCACGCTGGACCACGTGCGCAGCTTTGGCGGACATCCCGGCGGCGACGAGTTTACGCATGCGTGGGTTCATGATCCTGAGGTGATGGGCGGCGGAACCCTGATGGATAATGGCATACATATCGTTGACCTCACGCGCCATTTTTTGGGTGAAGTGGATGAGGTCGTGGGTTTTCGAACCGACCGTGTATGGCGCTTCAAGGGATGCGAAGACAACGGCTTCGCACTGCTCCGCCGCGGCGATGGGGTTGTAGCCACTTTGCACACAAGCTGGACCGAATGGAGAGGCTACCGCTTCCATATTGAAATTTATGGCACGGAAGGCGTCCTGCGTGTGGCCTATCCGCCCATGCGACTCCACGCCTATCGCCGATCGTTGGCGGGAAGAAAAGCGCGGGGCAAGCTGTACTTGTTTCCTATGTTTCAATTGAATGAACGCCTGTGGTCGCCGCGTTACACTTTGGTGGATAGTCTAATCCGAGAGATGATCGATTTCCAGCGCCGCTTGCGCCGTGAGACGGTTCCCGCCGCTACCGGAAAGGATGGATTACGGGCCATACAGATCGTGGAAGCTGTTTATCAATCGGCCGCCGCCGGCGGGACGCCGGTGAAGCTGAGTCCGCTGTAGGCGCCGCGCCCCG
>JACOSC010000139.1 GCA_016179055.1 Acidobacteriota bacterium | reverse complement strand
ATCTGGGGCTTGGTGGAAGCCAGAAAATGCCGAAAATATGTTGTCGCTCAGAGTCTTACGAGCCAATGACCAGTGGGAGCAGTATTGGGAAGACATCCAAAAAAAAGCAGCATGAAATTACCACCACTTTTAATTACACCCTATTCATGCTGCATAGAGTGGGCAAAGCCCAAATTATTAAGGGCGAGCGAGTAGCGAGAGTCATCCGAAATCTTCTCGGCCTGCTCAACGGCCTTACGCAGATACGCCATACCCTGGCGAAGATCGCCGATCTGTATACAGAGGTTACCCAGGTTGTTCAAAGTTTGGGCCGCATCGCCTAA
This sequence comes from Acidobacteriota bacterium, assembly GCA_016179055.1. Classification (GTDB taxonomy): domain Bacteria; phylum Acidobacteriota; class UBA6911; order JACOSC01; family JACOSC01; genus JACOSC01. The sequence goes on along the minus strand of JACOSC010000139.1, from coordinate 17,234 downwards.
GCTTAATATACGCTGCTGCTCCTCCAACGCCTCCCGATAAATCTGGAGGGCATCGGACAAGCGGCCCATTTGCTTCTTCAGGAGGCCGATATCGAGCTGTACGGCGGCCAGGCCCACCCGGTTACCAATCCGGGTGTGTATGGTCTGGACTCTTTCAAACTGAGACTGAGCTTCCTTGTAACGGTACAAGTTTTGAGCGATTAGCCCTCTGTGGTGGTGGATCGCGGCCTGCATGTAGGGATCGGCCGGGCCTTGATTAGCCCTCTCCGCCTGATCCAGAGCGTCGAGGGCCTCCATATTCTGCCGTTGGTCCATCGCTTGTGCCGCCTTAGTCACCCAGGCATCAACGATTCTTATCGCCAAGCGCTGTGACAGTGGCTGGGCAGCGCGCAGCTCGACGCGCTTCCAAAAGCCGTCCTGCGCAACTCGGTCGAATTCCTTGGCTAGATCCCGAGTGTCCTGTAAAACGGCTTGAGCTTGAGCCGAGGCCCCCGTCTTCTCCAGGTCGGTCCAAGTATTAAGGCGCTCTTTCAAAAGGTCGCGCACTTTGCCGGGGTGCTGGCGCATCAAACGGTCGAGTTCAGCCCTTTGCTGGGCGTGTAGGAAATAGATAAGGCGCTCTTCAAAGGGCCGCTCCTGGCATTGCGTTAACAGCAAGACGAGCGGTATCAGAATGCGCGACAACCAGGCTACGCGAGGCGTCGATCTCATGGCCGGTTTCTCCATGCCAGGACAAAGGCGCGCGGGCCTCCCCGAGAGAAATGCCAAACAACGGTTCGCTATTAATGGCGGATACGCGCAAGCTCGTCTTGTAGGTCTTGCACCCAAAAAGAGCCCGGCGTCGTATCGAGACGGCGATACGTATTAATTAAAGCTTCTGCCTCCTTGAGGTGCCCCAGGTGGAGCTCCAGCCAGGCGGCGTTGAAAACGGGGGCGAGAAACTGGAGATCGAGTTCCATAGCCCGTTTAAAACAACGGGCCGCGCGCGTGAAGTCCTCTTGTTGATATGCTAAACAGCCGAGATCGTTCTGAATGGCCGCCGATCGTCTATCTAACTTCTCGGCGCGCGCGAGATACTCTTCCGCCTGGCCAAGATCTCGGCTGGCCAGATAAAGACGGCCCAGGGCGTGATGAATTTCCGGGTCGCGCGGGGTAAGCGCCCGGGCGTGTTCCAGCGCCTTCCGAGCCTCATCCAGGCGGCCTCGCTCGCTTGCGGCGGGCACCCCGCGCGTTTGGCGCGGCACCCAATCAAACTGGCCGGAGAGACGCAAATCGCTAGGCCGAATATTTTCGAAGCTGGCATAGAGAGCCTTATTGCCTTCCGCCAGCCATTTCCTGGCTTCATACGAAGTATAGTAGAACCACGAGAGTACACCGACCGCAAGCAATAAGGCCAACGCAAAAACCGGTTTGAAAAATCGTGCCTCGAGGATAGAGAAAAACCAGCGGGAAATCACCGAAGGCGGCGGAACCGACGTCGGCGAGGCGGCGGCTAGGGCCTCCTGAAAGCCTTGGCGACGTTTGGACTCGCTCGGTATGGGTATTTCCTCCGATTGGGCCGCTTGCCACAAATCCTTCAGATCCAACCATACGTCGCGACACCGGGTGCACTGCGCCAAGTGGGCATACACGTTCTCGGTTTCCAATTCCGATAACGAGCCCGCTAACATTTCCGTCAAGGTTTGCGGGTCCGGGCAGTGGTCTTCCGCCGAAAGATACCCATAGTCCGGAAAACCTTGCGCTCGGGTCGCGTAATCCAATAGCTTGGCCGCTTGATTCAAATCGTCCAGAATCTGGCCACAGGAAGAGCAGCGGGCTTTATGACCCTCCATGTCGGCTCGTCGGGATTCGTCAAGCAAGTCATGGAGATAATCGTACCACTGTTCGGCCGTAGGGCACATAAATAATTCTCCTTACTTAGCAATAACGCCCATCGTTATTAAAGACAGATTCGCTATGCAAAATCTTACAGCAATTTATCAAATTTATTCTTATGACAACGCAAGGCTTCAGCCAGATCCCTCTCGATCCGCTTACGAATGCGGTGATAAATAGTATCCACGTTAGATGGCTGAATCCCGAACATTTCAGCCACCTCATGGGCCGAGCGTTCTTCATAGTGGCGAAGAATAAAAATCCGGCAATTGCGCTCCCCCTTCTCTCCGTGGCAAATCTGGCCCAAGCTGCGGGCGACAAAATCTCGGAATTCGAGCCGTTGCACGACTCGGTCCTGATCCGGTTCCGTGGCGGGTAATAGGCCCTGAGCCGAGATCTCGTCATCCGCGGCGATCATTTCAAGAGTGATTAGGTTTCTCCCCGAGGCCTTCAGGCAAGCGTCCCGGACCAGATTACGACCAATCTCAGCCAAGTAGGCCTGGAATTCGCGTTCCGTCGCACCCCGGAAGGTCAGCAAAGCACGCCCGTTATTTTCAATCAGACGTTTGCAAAGGTCTTGGGCAAAATCCACGACCGCATCCTCAGAATAGGAGCCGTGATACTTGCGATAAGTGACAGAAATCGTGCGGTAAATGGGGACGCTGAACCGGTTGAAGAACTCCTCCCAAGTCGCCTCATCTCGGGGAACCCGGACTAGCAGAACGATGAGCTTACGGATCGAGCTGCTCTCAGAGTCAATCAGGGCAAAATAAATAGATAGCATAAAGCGTCCCCTCTAGCGGACCATCAGGGGATCCGACCAATCGGGTATACCTTCAGATTAGAATGTTCCCCCCGAGCCTTCCATGTGTAATCGGCAAATGGATTTCTCACCAAATTCGTCTCAGTTTAATATCAGGAGCAAAAATTTGTCAAGTAAATACGGATGTCCCTTATCCGGCGATAAGCTGTAAGTGGGACCGCTTATCCATGCAAACTTACATACAAAATCACTTTTTCGTTAGCGAGAATGCTTCGGTACCGTGATTTTCCGCGGGATTAGGTCCATCGGGAGCTGTTGGTTAACAGAGGATGCGTACCCTATGGCCCATACTGCCAGAGGGGGTCGCAGGGTTTCTTCTCGAACCGGAGGGGCTCAAGTGGACAGCGGCAACTTTCCCGCGCGTCGATCCATACACTCAGTCGCACGGCTCTCGTGACCACCCGCAGCACTAGCCTCCGCGCATGTTGGATCAGTCGCCCCGCTCTATGGAAAATGAGAAAACGCAACCGCTTCGGACGGGCTGTTTGCAGTTCCGCCTGCAGTGCCAACCGCTTCAGAACCGTCAGGACACTGTGGCTGATCACCACCAGCCGCAGCCAAGCCGCGTCGGTGCCAAACCGCCTACACGGTAACACACCCGGCGCCAACTCGTCCTTCAGCACTTCGTGCCGCCATTCGATCGTCCCTGCCTTCTCTCGGTGCCAGCCAATCCGCCTCTTCGCCTTCGCGTAGAACCAGCCCCGCCGCTCCGCCGTGGCACATGATTCTGTGGCGGTAATGTTCCTCTCGCCCACACGCCCGCCGCGGCGCTCCCAGCAGACGCGTCCCTGGGATGAAAGTTCAGTCGCAGATAACCCATAATCGAGCATCACCTCAAGCCCCCGCCGCGGTGCGTCACCTCTTCACCTAGCGGTCCGATTCCCAGCCCAGTTTTCATTGAAGCGGTGTGCTCGTGGTGTTTGTGCGGATTAACCCGCGCCGCTCCCCCCGCCGCGGCGCGTCGTTTGGTCACGGAAATATTGCGCTTGGCCCAAGGCTCCGCCGTTCCCCCTCGCCGCGGTGCGTTGCTACGAAAGTACATAGGACCGTGTCAGTAAGGAGCCACCGTCATCCCCCCTACTGCAATTATTCAATAGGTAGGCCGCAACGCGTATGCCAGCGTAAACCGGCTGGCACGCCCGGTGCTCTGGGCCGTCCTTTTCCATGATACGCCGCGGAAAAGATCCATTGACTTTTGGGGATCTTTTCCGCGACATGGGATTAGTAGGAGGTTGGGAAGAGGATGCATTAAGAAAATACCAGAGAATCATTGTCCGCGAGCCGCACCGCCGTCCACGGCAAGCGAGCGCGTGACGCCGCCGCACTGGCTGCCAGCCACGAAAGAATCGCGGCCCACGTCAGCCTTCCACATTGCCGCGCGGGTGGGCCGCTTCTTTGAAACGCTACTCAAGTAATCGAAGGCGGGGGTCTCTTGCGGAGGTCCCCGCCTCGCCCCGCAGTGTGGTCTAGGCCTCGTTCCGAAATATAATCTACCCACGCGTAAAGATTTTTGGTAAGATTTCTCTGCGATTTTTCGTCTTTATAGAGTGTAAGCTTTTTGGCCTTTGCTCTGGTAGTGTAAGAGCACTGACGATACCTGTATACGGCGATCTTTGGCCGTGCACCGGCCTAGAGGGTCGGCAGGAATGTCCTACATAGCCTGGCCATCCCTCTGATAGCCCTTGGATCGGGGTAGATCTTTATGTCTATTATACGCCACGCCTATTTTATTCTGCTTACATTGAATTTGCTTACGCTTGCTAAAGGAGGGCAATCGTGGAAAAGAGCCATCGGATGAGCCTCATGGCCATCCTCGCCGGTGATGTGGGCTTCGGTGCTGCCTTTGACGGCACCGGTCGAGGACAGTGCGGCCGAGCTTTAGCGGCAGGTCTGATCGTAACCGGAGCGCAAGGAAAAATTGCGGAATCGATGATGTGTGTGCGCGGCCGTAGCGCGTCAGCACTCCATCGGAGGATTCAATGGCCAATCGCGCGACATCCCCAGGCGGACCTCCCCCAAGCGTTGATTGGGGGACAATCATTTCCGTCATGGCGGCGGGTACCCTTGGCGGACTAACTTCTTGGCTGATACAGGCGCTTCTGGGTGTTCGACCCTTCGACAAACCGGCGTACTTTGCCATACCAGCCCTGTTGGTCATTGGGGCGGTCGCGGCCGCGCTCGGAGTCTTTCTGATCGCGAATTCGGATACCAGCGAGCCAAGACATACTCTGGCCTTTGCGTTAGTGTGCGGAATGTTTTGGCAACCCGTAATCCAGACCGGTGAGGCTTTCGTGGCCCACACGGCTACCCAGCGCCAAGTTGCGCTTCTCCAAGACAGCGGTGATGAATTGTCAAGAGCCCTTCTTAGTGACCCGGCGAAGGTACAGCAAAAGGTGGCGGCAACCGCAACCATCACGAGCGAGTTGATTCAAAAGCTTCCAACGGTGCACGATCCCGAACTGAGATTCAAACTGATGGAGCAGTCCACCCAAGTAGTAAACAAGATAGAGGACGCTTCCAAGAATTCTCCACAGAGCAGCGTAGACGGCCTTCAAAAAATTGGAGTCGCGGCCGCGCAATCTGGACAGACGGATGTGGCCAAGAATGTGCTCCTGAAGTTAAACACCATAAGTAACCGCAGCCCACAGGTGGCGGCTCAGGCCAAAGAGGCTTCGGCGCTCATTAGCGCGAGGGCAGGGGTACCGGTCATGAAACTCGATGCGGTGGCGCCGAAATGAACCATCGCCCGCCGAAGCACATTGGAGTCTGCTGTGACGGTACCGGAAATAAATTTGGCGAACAGACCTCTAATAGTGTGAAGCTCTTCGAGACGCTGGCCTGCAAGGCGGCTCAGATCGCCTACTACCACCCTGGTGTTGGTACGAGGGGTGCGCGGAACGCGCTCACTCGAATTGAGGGTGGTGGACGCTTGTGATCGGCCTCGCGTTTGGCTATAGCATTTCTGATCCCGTATCGGCCGGGCGGCGGTAAGGATCTCACGAGGGAGATTCAGTTTGAACGCCGCCGTGGGTTCGCCAGGCGGCGGCCGGCAAGCACTGTGGACACGGCCTCCTTAGCGCCGGACACACAATGGCACGATTGGATGGCCGCGGTCGGGTTTTACACCCGGCTCGGCGTCTTTGAACGCCCAATGAACGGCGGCGACGGCTTCTGTACACGCTAAGTATCGACGATGGACAGCGTCAACCCAGTTTTCTCAAGTGGGCAGCGGCGACGACGCCCGCGTGGCAGGCCTTCATCGAGTGGCTGAATTCTGTGGCTAGCTCATAAAATGGGCGGTTCCATGCCCTGTCGGCAACGATGGACCTCATCACTATGGGGCCCAGAACTGGTTCTTGAAGGGGACCCAAGCCGATGCAGAGCAAGCAGAGAGAAGAACTCTTACTCTGTCTGCGAGGGCCCTCTAATCATCTTTCACACGAGAGGAGAAAACCAATGGGGATCTATACACCATACCGCATCCTTGAAGTTGACCGCAAAGAAGGAACACCTTCGGCCAGGGCGGCGAGAGGTAAATGGCAAGTTTTGGCCCCGGCAAGATACGGCGGGATATTGTCGCTCTTGTTATTGCTGGTATTCTCGTTCCCCGCGCACGCGGAGATCCAAATTATCCTGAAGAATTCTTTCATCGAGCAATTCAAGAACCGAGCGACAATAGAAGCCAGCTATACGGTGGTGAAAGCGCATGCCCACCCCAACCCTCCGAGTAAAGATGGCGATATGCACATCGCCGGCACCGCGCCCGAAGTTGGCCTGCCCATGGTGGCCGAAATCATGAATGCGGCCAAACAATCGGCGGCGGTCGAACGCATCCACCAGGTGGAAGGGACCGGCCAAGCCATTCGCTTGTCCGGGGTTTGGCGCCTCTGGTGTGAACACGGCGGCGATTCGCGACAGGAGCAGGGCGGTAAGTTTCCCGCGATTGTCACTTAGAATACGGCCCACGTGTTTGAAATTCACCCAATTACACAGGTAGAGGACCGTCCCCTGTTGAGCAGCCTGAACCCCATTGACGGGTTCACGTACAAAGAGGCGGGCAGTGCCTTCCGCACCTATGAGAATTTGAAGAGCCAAATCAGCGTGGATGCCCGAAAGAAAACCACCACCATCAACACCGGTATGGCCGGTTTTAATTACGTCGAATTTGTCATGGAACTCAATGAAGAGCCGCAAGCGGTGGTCGATGGCCAAACCGTATTGGCGTCGGTGTTGGATTTAGAAGAGGAATTGCTGGTCCATAACCGGCGTATGGTTTTTGTGAATAATTCAGCGCCGGAGATCAAGCTGCGAGGGCTCACGAAGGGAGCGAAACTGCACGTGATTGGCATACCCCGCATTGACCTCGCGCTCGTTTCTTGGCGCACGCAGAATTTTAAAAAGCTCAAGCAACCAGAGATTCTTCAATGGAATTTGCCGTATGAAATCGTGGTGGTTGCCGTCGTCAAGTAAGGCCCCCTTCGGCGGTCCTCCGTCAGAATAAGATGAAATACTTGTTGTACGTTTCGCTGGACGCAGATTCCTTTTTCATGGAAAGGTGGATCGTTGGCCCCTATCGAGAGCCAAGATTCCCAAGGGCTACGCTAGGATTTACTCGGGTACGCGGTGAGCCAGTGGGAACAGCCGGCGGCGGGCGCCGTCAAGATCTGTAAGGGTTACTAATGCCATCGAATAGGGTTATCATCATGGGACACTCGTCAAAGAAAGGGCTGGAAACAGACCACACAACGCTTAAACGGAGTTCGGAGTGAACAGCCTCTACTCGACGCTGTTGATTTGGACCATCAGCAAGCGCCTCAAGTTTCGCGTTTCCAGCCCTTCTTAATTCCTCTGAGTAGAAGTGAGAAATGGCAAAAAACATAGTGGTTAGCTGTGACGGCACTGGCAACGAGTTTGGCCGACAAAATTCCAATGTCGTGAAGCTCTACAAGATGGCGGTCTGCCATGCGACGCAGATCGCTTACTATCATCCGGGCGTCGGAACGATGGGTGCGCGGAACGCGCTCACTCGAATTGGCCAGTGGTGGACGCGGGTGATGGGTCTGGCGTTCGGTTACGGCATTTCCGACAACGTGGCGGACGCCTACCAGTTCCTGATGAGCCAATATGAGCCGGGTGATCATGTTTACGTCTTCGGCTTCAGCCGCGGGGCTTACACGGCACGCGCCCTCTGCGGGATGCTTCATCTTGTAGGGCTGCTGACCAAGGGCAACGAGGGCTTGATCCCCTATGCCATCCGAATGATTAAGCGCCCCAAGATCGACTTCGACGTCGCGACCGAGTTCAAACGGACTTTCTCACGCGAGTGCAAACCGCATTTTGTAGGCGTGTGGGATACCGTTAGCTCCGTGGGATGGGTCTACAGCGCGGTCCATTTCCCGTTCATAAAGGCGACGAACAATCCCGACCTTCAGATCGTCCGGCATGCCGTGTCGATCGATGAGCGCCGAGCCTTCTTTCGCCAAAACTTGTTCGGCGTGCCGCGTGACCCTGGTCAAGACGTGAAGGAGGTCTGGTTTCCGGGGGTGCATTCGGATGTGGGGGGCAGTTACGCTGAATCGGAGAGCCAGCTCTCAAAAAATGCTCTACAATGGATGGTCTGCGAAGCCGAGCTTGCGGGTCTGCTGGTTGACTCACAGCGGAAGGCGGACATTCTCGGGGGCAAGCCGCCGTACGTTGCGCCCGATCCTCATACGAAAAACCAGCACGAATCACTGCGCGGCGGGTGGTGGATTGCCGAAGTGTGGCCAAAGGTCGTCCACGTCGAGACCCCACTTGGTAGGTGGAAGAAGCCACTTCGCCTGAACTTGGGCCGAAGGCGATGGATTTCGCCCGACCCACTCGTCCACGAATCCGTCGAGCAACGACTCAAGGATAGCAGTCTTAGCTATAAACCAAGCAATCTGCCCCAGCCGCGGCGGCGGATCGGAGACGGCTGTGTGAACAAAGCCGCCTCGACTTGACCAGAGCCAGACTGGGCGGACGTGGGTCTCGCAACAGAAGGTGTAGTGTCAACTTTTGTAGCCGGGGGGTGTTGCTGAGTACCCATCGTTCCATCGAACACCGGCGTGACCGATCCAACTGGAAGGGGGCCGGTTTGGAGAGCCCGAAACTCGGCCCAGAAGCAGGGAATCGAACCCATCCCCAGGAGCGGAGGAAAGATATATGAGGAATCTCCAGAGAAATCGTTGGCAGTATGGGCCTTGGCTTCTGCTCATCGCAGCCCTCTGGTTGAGCCCGCCATCGGGGCGAGGCCGAATCGAAGGTTTGGCGGGGCCACCCTCCAGTGGACGCTTCGTTGGGGCGCTGGCATCGCCCTCCCCTAACGAACGCTACAACGGCCTCCCTACCGCGGTCATGCTCCAGGGCTTTCATTGGGAATCCTGCAATTTCCCATGGTATAAAATCCTCAAGGAAAATGCCAACGCCATCCGGCGTGCCGGTTTTGATTACGTGTGGTTTCCGCCGCCCTCCAAAACGGCCGATTGCCAAGGTTACTTGCCCAACGAATGGTACGACGTAAACACGCGCTACGGTACCGCCGCGGAGTTGAAGGCGGCAATTCGGGCGTTAAAGCCGGTGCAAGCGATCGCCGACGTGGTAGTAAACCATCGAACGGGCACGCACACGGCGGGCGCCGATTTTACCAACCCGGCGTTCAAAGATAATCGTGCGGCGGTTGTGCAGGATGACGAATGCCAATGCGGGACCGGTGCCCGAGATAGCGGAGAGTCCGCCGGGTTTGGCCGCGATCTAGATCACAGCAATCCTTCCGTCCAGAAAGAAATCGGCAAGTGGCTGCGCTGGCTGAAATCGGACATAGGATTTGCGGGCTGGCGCTATGATATGGTCAAGGGATATGGAGGATCGTTCGTCGGCCTCTACAACGAGGTGTCCAAGCCCGTTCTATCCGTGGGCGAGTATTTTGATTATGATCGGCAGAAGGTCGTCGATTGGATCGACGCGACCCGCGGTAAGTCCGCGGCGTTCGACTTTCCTACGCGGAAATGGCTCAAGGAAGCGCTGGAGCAGCAGCAGTTCGGTCGGCTCAAAACGACAGACGGCAAGCCCACGGGGGTCATCGGATGGTGGCCGGCCATGAGTGTGACGTTTATTGAAAACCATGATACCGAGCCGATTCGTCAGACCGACCCGTTCCCCGGCGATAAGGTGATGCAAGGATACGCGTATATCCTGACCCATCCAGGCATCCCGTGTGTGTTCTGGCGATACTATTTTGACTGGGGGGATGAACAGAAACAGAAGTTGGCGGAACTGATCAAGATTCGCAAGCAGAGTGGCATCCACAGTCGGAGCCTCGTAAATATCGTGGCGGCCGATAACCAAAGGTATGCTGCGATCGTCGACGGCAAAGTAGCCGTCAAGATCGGACCTGGGGATTGGTCCCCCGGCAACGGCTGGCGTGTCGCCATCGATGGTCCAAACTACGCAGTCTGGACGAAAAACGCTGAGTAGTAGAGAAGGGATTCCGTCGCCCAGGTTAACCGCACGAACAAAGGGAGTGACTGAGCAAAAGTGCCCAGGATTAGCCCCGTGGCGGAGGAGAAAGCGTCTACGATCACCGCGCGTGATTGCGTCGCACCCTACCGAGTATTGAAATAACCGGGAGGGATATATGCCTAAAGCGAACGCTGGCTTTATCCAGCGAATGATTAAAAAGAGCACCCACGATGATGATTATCTGTGGTCGTATTTTCAGCAGTGCGTGGCCCGGTTTGAGAATTTGCCGGCACCCGCCGATCCCGTGCCGTCCGCGTATACGAATGCCGCGGAGATCGTCCAGCGGCCAACGATTACCTGGGATGATGTCTATACCTTAGAACTGGCGCTCCTCTATCTGGAGCCCAGCGAACAGGTCCGTCGCCGGATATGGACCTTGCGCGCCGAGTATCGGGAGTTGGTCGGAGAGGCGGACTACGCCGAATACGACGCATCCACGCCGCCGGATCCGGCGACGGCCGACCTTATGATGGTACGAGCCGACGCGGCCGCGCTGATGCACGAAACACAATGGCGGTATAACGTGCTGTGGGGGTCGGAAGTATTCCGCGGCCGCCTGGGTCGGCGTATTCTCCAAATCGTCGGCGGCATCCTTCCCATATTTCTGTTCGCGGCCATATACCTCGTAAAGCTATGCGGCGCGTCCAATCCCTGGAGTGTGCTCCTGCTGGTGATGTTCGCGGGCACGTTAGGCGGCGCCACCAGCACGTTCCGGCGGATTCAGACAGCCGACTTGGACGGAAACCTAGACCTGAACATGCTGAAACTGGAGCGGAGCAACGCCAGCATTTATGCCTCACCGCTGCTGGGGACCGTGTTTGCGCTGATGCTGTATTTGCTCTTTGTCGGCGGTTTGGTCCAGGGGGCCTTGTTTCCGGAGTTTGCCGAGAAGACCACTGCCAGCACGAGCCAGCCATGCGGATGGGCTGCGTGGCGGGCCGTGCCGGCCGATGCCGTAACCTATGCCAAACTCCTGGTGTGGTCCTTTATTGCGGGGTTTGCTGAAAAGTTTGTGCCGGATCGGTTGGATAAACTGGCCAACGAAAAACCGGCAGAGGTGAAGGGAAAAGCTACAGAAACCACCGGGGCACCGGCGGGAAAGGCTTAAGCGGCGAAATAAGCGATACGGCCGAAAACCGCGGCGTTTTTCTAACCAAGATTAATTTCAGGAGTCGTTGCAAAGCCTATAGATGAGAATCCGTATTGCGCGGTTGGACGCGCGCTATTTTTTCCGAGCCGGAAATATTTCATGTAAGGTTTCGCCGCGCTTTTCCATCTATATATATGTAAGCTTTTTGGCAGGCTCCGAAACCCGTGGCGTCACCGTTTGGTCCGCTGGATAGGGGATATCTCACTCAAGAGAAATGGAACAGGCTTTAACATTCGAAGAACACCGCGTCCCCGCCGTCCATGAGGAATACCTATGAAGAAAAAGGGAAGGTTCATTTTATTTGCTCTGTCGGAATTTGGCGAATGGTTAAAGCATAACCATTTTCATAGGGTTATCCATTTGATCCAAAATCACCACACCTTCATCCCGGATTATTCTCATTTCAAAGGGAACAATCATTTTGTCTTGCTTGACCGCATGGAGAACGCCCACTTCCAGAGAGGCTTTAGTGAGATTGCACAGAACCTCACCACGTTTCCGGATGGAACCATCGCCGTGTGCCGGTCCCTCGATAAAATTCCAGCGGGCATCAAGGGGGCCAATCAAAACGGAATATGTTTGGAGAATGTCGGCAATTTTGATCGAGGCGCCGATACCATGTCGGCGGCTCAGAAAGAAGCCATCATTCAACTAAATGCCCTACTTTGCACAAAGTTCGGCTTAACCTCCCATACCGACACGATTGTTTATCATCACTGGTATGACTTAATCACCGGCGTACGGACCAATGGGTCGGGCACTACTAAATCCTGCGCGGGGACGAATTTCTTTGGCGGCAATACGATCGAAGCCGCTGAGGCGCAATTTATTCCGCTGATTGAGCAGGCTCTTTCTGCGACCGTGACATCGGGAACCCACGGCTACCCGCCACCGCTCCGAACGGGGGAGGTGACGGCTTTTAATTTAAATGTTCGAATCGGGCCAAGCGCCTCCTCACGGGTTGTTAAAACGCTGCCCAAAGGGATCATCGTTCCGATCTTTGAGGAACGAGATGGCTGGTATAGGATCCATCCCGGGGAGCCGCATTGGGTCAATGGAAGGTATATGCGTTAAGAAATGAATTTCGAGTAAGATTTCCTCCCGATTTTCCGTCTCTATTCTTTTGAGTTTTCTTGCAGGATCGGCAACCAGAGGTAAACGCGGTGCGAGTCCCTCCGACGGGGGGCCGGGTGGAGGCTTTAAGTCCGCTAGAAAGATCCCATGGGGAGACTTTTTCCGTCAAGGATCTCTGCCTCATCCGCCGCGGATGGGACTCGGTAGGCTTGGCCCGAACGGGCGGCACAATAGGTCGAATTGAGAAGGAACTGAGAACTTTTGGTCTTTCGACCCTTCGACCATTGCCTGAGCCCGTGAGTTGTGGGAACATAGGGTCCCAGGCACGTTCAGACCAGCTTATGGCAGGTGTCCTCTGGTTTTAAATTTGCCCATCACCGTCAGTCTTAAGTTATGACCCCTGCTCACGCCATGCCAGCACCTTCAAACGGGCCTGCGGACTGGCAGAAGGAGCCTTTGAGATGGGTATTGAATCCATAAGAACTAAATACGAAGAACAACTCATGCGGCTACCCAACGTTAAGGGGGTTGGTATCGGAAACAAAGCCGGCAAGGCGGTGATTAAGGTCCTGGTTACACACAAGGTTCCAGAAGCCTTGTTACGACCGGCAGAGGTTGTCCCAAAGACCTTGGAGGGCTATGACACGGATGTCGAAGAAATCGGAAACGTCATGGCCCAATCCTAAGAGGAATACGCTAACGCTTCAACCCAGCCGTCTCGCAGGCTCCGCTTGAGATCGCATGCGGGCAGAGCGTCGATATACCGGTGTGCCTTTCCACAGACGACCAAGAGGCCTCTCGCTCAGGCCTCTGGTGAAGACGCCCCTGTCGGATACCTCGGTATTCCTAGCGCAGGCGTACCCATAGGGAGCCGAAGAGCCAAGAAAGGGAACCATGAACAAAGGAAAGAAAGTAACAAGGAATTTAACCGAAGAGAGAGGAGAGCATACCATGAAAAATGACGAGAAGAAAAAGATTTTGTCGGCGGCCGCCGCGGCCCCGATACTAAAGATTCACTCGGCAGCGGTGGCCGAGTTCCTGGATCCGGCCAAGCCGCGGGCCAATGTAATGGGTATTGGATGCGGTATCAAATGGAAAAATGGGGCGCCAACGGGCGAGCCGGCGTTGGTGGTGTTGGTAAGCCAGAAGCTCGCTTCGAATCTGGTCAGCAAAGCGGACTTGGTTCCGCCGAAATTGCAGGATATGCCAACCGATGTTCTAGCGATTGGATACCCCATGGCCGGAGGGGCCAAGCCGGCGGGGGCCAGCATTCAGACGCTCGCCCAGCGGGTCCGTCCCGCGCAAGGCGGCTACAGTGTTGGGCATAGGGACATCACGGCCGGTACCATGGCGACGATCGTATATGATATCTTGCCGGGGGGCACCGTCAGTCCGCCCGCCCATGGGATTGGCATTCCCCCACGATACTATATCCTGAGCAACAATCACGTTTTGGCCAACACCAATGAGGGTAACCCGGGGGATCCCATTCTACAGCCAGGCCCATACGATGGCGGGGTCAATCCCGATGACCAGATCGCCACCCTGAGCCGGTTTATCCCGATTACGCTGGACCCGCCCGTCCCGCGGGCCCTGCATCAGAATCTAGTGGATGCGGCCCTTGCGGAGGGGGAGTTCCACGATCTGGACCGCGAGATTTACTGGAATGGTGTCCCGCGCGGCTGGCGACAAAAGGTGGACGTGGCCGTGGGCATGGTGGTGAAGAAGACGGGTCGCACGACGAACTTTACCACCGGTAGAATCAATATCATAAATGTCACCATCGATGTGTATATGGGGGAGGAAGGATCGGACGGTTTCTCGATCAAATCGTGACCACCAATATGTCCGCCGGGGGGGACTCCGGTTCGCTGGTCATGACCCTGGACAACGTCGCGGTTGGATTATTGTTTGCCGGTTCTCCCCAGGCGATGATTGCCAATCAAATTGAAAACGTCCGCGCACTGCTAAGGGTGGAAGTGGCCGAGCAGATATTATAAGAAGCGCCTACGTTTTCCTGTGATTGCGGCTCAATGGTTATCCGTACAGAATTCGAACCGGAACGAAAATGGGCCGGGGCGCACGTGCCGCCGCGTGCGCCCCGTCATGATTGGCCAGAGGGGCTCCCTACTGGGAAACCGGGGCGCTATAACAGCTCTGCAAAGCCGCCTCGAACCAACGTCTCCACTGGATGGGCACATCGGGATCGTTCAGTCGCCGATCATATGGTACTTGTCCGCTATCAAACAGAGCGAAAAGAGGCCGACCCCATTCATCGTAACGCAAGGAATCCATAACGGCTGCGTTCCGTACCTGGCCATAAAAAGCATCAAGAATAGCGCAAGCCTCTCCCGGACAGCCCATCGAAACCAAACCCCGCACATACTGAGTGTCCGGCTCATAAAGCATAGCAACGTCCGTTATCCCCCCCATAGGAAAGATCTGCTGTCCCATTGGAAGATCTCTCGTATATAGGTACTCGGACACTCGCGTCAGAAATCCTTTCGAGCCACAAACCAAGCCCTGAAGTATGCCGCAGCCGGGTCTTTCCACCAGCCACCTCTGAACCGCGGCTCGATACGGCTGCCCCTCGGCGGTAGGACATTCGGCCTCTTCCGGTGGCCGCGGTTCCGTATAGAAATTCCAGACGACCTCATAGTTCAGATCCATCACCACCTGCTGAAAGGAATCCCGACAGTAAGCGAAGAATAAATATCCTTGGACCGGATGGCGGCCCCCCAGAATATAGGTTACTCGCTGAGGGACCGAAAAAGGATCGGAATATAGCTCACCAAACCTAGGATACCGGTCCACACACTCCTGTGAAAGACCCAAGGCCGTAAACGTCATACCCAATAGAAGCACCAAAAGCCCATATCTTATTTTGACCAACAGCTCTCTGGTAGAGGCATTATGGCGTCCCGGCTGGCTATGCGTGTGGGCGTCCCAACCGAATCGTCGTTTCGCGTCAGGACCTATCGGTGAATTTGGTGAAAAAATCCTAGGTTTATTGCGGATAAGAACTTTGTTAGTTGGCATGGCATCCTCCCGCCGGTACAGGGAACTTGGCTTCGTTTGAAAACCCGCAGCCTTCCGGCTCCTCGCCATAGTACTACAAAACCCTTTCGGGTGTCGATAGCCATCGTCGTCCGGTTCTCTTATAAGAATATAGTGGGGACGGAAACCGCCGGCGGCTGGCCCTTTGTCATATCCGTCTGGACGCCTGGTCAACGACGCCTGTGCGACCGTCGTAGCGGTCTCCTATCCGCGCACCGGATCATGGGCGAGCTGTGGGGAAGCTTTTTGGAGGACTGCACCAATGCCGCTGATGTGTGCCGAGCGTAGTATACCACCGAACGGTGCTGGGCCGCGCAGCACCGCGGGGCATTTACGATCTTCATGTCGAGTCCCAGCGACCCCTTCATGCCCCAAGAGGATCGCTTCCGCGTAACCCGGCGCGGGCTCCTGCCACTGGAATTTATTTATCCAAAGCCCCGCCGCTGTCGCCCGCCGCGGCGCTCCACTCCTTCGCTAAGCGATGCGATTCCCCGCGCGGATTAACTCGCCGCTCTGCCGCGGCGCTCCATATCTCCAGTGAGCCAGAATGGCATCCGTACGGTCTGAATCAACGCGACCAGTCACCGTCGTTCGCAAAGTAAACTATGAATGATTTGGTGGGCCGCACCGCGTGTGCCAGCAAAAACTAGTAACCCCGCCGTTCCGCCGTGGCACATGATTCTGTGGCGGTAATGTTCCTCTCGCCCCCAGGCCCGCCGCGGCGCGTGGCTCTGCCACTGAAACGTTGCGCTTGTCCATAGCGCGGTCCGCCGCTCCCCCCGCCGCGGCCCGTTGTTCTCTGCCAGAATCGTGCGCTTCATCCACAATCCCGCCCCTCCCTCCGCCGCGGCGCGTGGTTCCCTGACGGAATCGTGCGCTCCATCCACACCCCCGCCGCTCCCCCCGCCGCGGCCCGTTGCTCTCTGCTGGAATTGTGCGCTTCATCACAGGCCGTCGCGTCGTCCTCAGCAGGAATCGTGCGATCTGCCCACCAGCCCCGCAGCTTCGTCCACCGCGGCACGCCACTCCTTCACCGAGCGATGCGATTCACTGCGCGGATTTACCCCGCCGCTGTCGCCCGCCACGGCGCGTGATTTGTGACAGAAATCCTGCGAGTTGTCCACAGCCCCCGTCGATCGGGCCCGCCGCGGTGCGCCTTCGATAGGAGCCGCCAATATAAACGGTGCACTCATTTGCACAGGCGGGTGGCCCATTCGCCGCAAAAGGCCCCGCCGCTCCCGCCCGCCGCTGCACGTCTACTTGGTACGTAAACCGCGCGGTCTACTCACTGCCCCGCCGCGGCGCGTAGTTCCTTGTCGAAATCGTGCGATCGACCCACAGTCCCGCCGCAGCGCACCTCTACTCCTCCGAACTAAGCTGCTTCCGGCAATCCCGATCGAAACTGAGTAGTTGTCGTAGCCAGAACGCAGAGCTAGCCCGACTCTTTTCGCCTTGCCCGCTCGCAGCCTAGTCGCCGCACGTCGTTCTCTGCCAGAATTGTGCGCTTCATGCAGCCCCGTCGCTTCGCCCCCGCGGCGCGTCTTTCTGCACCGGAGGAACTCCGGAAATCAGGGATTCCTAGTGCGCCAGGCAAGCTGGCATAGTCCAGTTGGTTGCAAAGCCAACCTAACAAAGTTAGCTGACCGTTAGAACCGAGTTTTGCATCCATGCAGGTAACTGCATAGATGAAGCGTAAACAGGAAGACCGTAGGCCGT
>JACOSC010000138.1 GCA_016179055.1 Acidobacteriota bacterium | reverse complement strand
TGCCGTAGGCCGACTCCCACTGCTGCAGCCGCGTTTGATCCCCCGCCGATAATTCCAACAATGGACTGGTTCTTGCCATGCCCACAATCATAGCACCATTCTCAGAATATGTCTAGCTATTTAAGGGACACTACACTAGTGATTCTCGTGCAAAATTCAGGTACTATAAACATGCCGCCCCTACGGGGCTGAGAAGCATGCCTGAATAGTTACAATTCATTAACGTATTTCTCAATTGGGTGGCGTAGACCTTTAGGTCGGCCGTTAACTGATTAGTTCCATCGACGAAGGCCTGAAGGTCTTCGTCACCCAGTAACGATAATACGTTAGCGTAATTATGAATCAGTGTACAAAGGTTATGAGCGACTACAGGCATCCCCAAAAGCCTGCTCGACATCAAATTGAGGCACTGGGGGACTCTCCGTCAGTATGTCCCCTCTTACCATGTTTTCCCCAAGTTGATAGGCCTGCTTCTTGAGTAAGCCATAGAGATGCGCGTTATCCAAGGCAACGGAAATTTGCTTGGCGATAATTTTATAGAACGCCATCTCCTTGGCGCAAAAATGGAGAGGCTTGCGGCTACCGATTACGAGAACGCCAAAGACTTGTTGCGCACTGCCGATAGGAAGATACAATGTCGAGCGGAGACCGTGTTCCCACGCAAAGGCATTCTCGCTGGCTTCGGGCCCGATGTTCTCAATGATAATTGGCTCAGAACTCTCGGCTACCTGCCGCACAATACTGGGAGCCCGTTCCTCTCGCTCCACAATATTCTTCACGACGGTCCCGGCCGCACAGACCTCAAGAGACGCCGGTGCTTCGATAAAGATGTCCGTGGCCTCACAAAGCTTGCCATAATCGCCCCCCAGTATCTCTACGGTCTTGTCTGAGGCCACGGCCATAAGTGTTTCCGTATCCAATACGTGGTTAATGGCCTCGCCCAGCGCGCTCAAGTCGCCCAATTCCTGATTGCGTTTAATGATCCAACAATCCCATTGCTCCTTGACCTTTCTGAGCTCGTAGCGCTCAAGCGTTTTTTCAACGACCAGCGGTAATGCCCTAAGATAATCTCCGGACTTAACGATATAGTCGTAGACCCCCATCTTCATGGCTTCCACGGCTACCGTTTCGGAACCAAGGCCGGTAATCATGACAATAGGAATATCCTGTTGCAGCTCTGCAATCTTATGGATTAAAGACAGCCCGCTCATACCGGAGAGACAATAATCGAGCAAGACCAATACAAATTCGCCGCTGGTGAGCTTGTACAGGGCTTCCGCACCCGAGGAGACCAGCTCAACTTGGTAACGACCGCCGGCGGTAAGCGCCTTTAATTCCAAATAGGCGTGATCCCAATTATCCTCAACCATAAGAATGCGCGGTTGTCGCGTCGAAGTCTTAAGCCGCGCCCCAGACTTGGTTCGAGTGACCGGGGAATCCCTGACCTCCCGATCAAATGTCTTGAGCGACGCGGAAGTCGGATCGACTTGTGAGATATTCATTAGCTGATCGTTCTTCATTTCATTGCTGCAGTCCATAGCCTGCAATGGCCGATAATTCATGGCATCTCCTTTAAGCAGTCAACCGCCTGATAGTTTTTCCACCGGCGTTCCAGCCGGCGTGTGGCGCTAACCTATCGCATTACGACCGGCTTGGACGGCACGGGAACCACAAAAGCCGGCCTTCGGCATCACTTCGGCCTGGGCTTTGTCGGTACGTAAGCCGCCCAACACATTGGCCACTGGTTTTGGCAGCGTAAAATAAAAGGTAGATCCACTGCCAACATGGGAGACCACCCATACGCGGCCTCCATGATTTTCAATAATCTGTTTTACGATGGCTAAACCAACCCCGCTTCCACCGGGATTACCTGGAGTGGATTGCGGAAACTTTTCAAATACATTGAATATGCGTTCCTGTTCATCAGCCTTGATGCCGGCGCCATTATCCTTGACGTACATCTGCCAACAACAATCCTGGGTCTCAAAGCCGATTTCGATACGCGGCGACCTGGCTGGACTTCGATATTTCAGGGCATTGTCGATCAGGTTGACGAGAAGCTGGCGGATCAGATTTCTCTGGGCGTGGATGACAACATTGTTGGCCGGGAGGATAAAGTCGGCGCCCGCGCGCTCGACTTGGTAATCCATTTCGTCGATCGCCTCTTTAACCAAGGCTGCAAATTCAATCGGCTCGTAAGCCGATTGCGCGTGTTTCACCCGCGAGAGTTCGAGCAGTCCATGAATCTGTTGCTCCATTTTTGCGGCGTTGGCGTCGATGCGGCTTAAATAGAACTTGCAGTTGTCGCAGAGCTTCTCGGAGCATTCCAGCATGAATTCCTTCGTGAAGCCGCGTATGGCGACCAGCGGATTCTTGAGATCGTGTGCGATCATGTTAATGAAGTTTTCCTGGACCTTGGTGACCTGCTCAAGCTGCATTAGGCGTTCCTGCAGGACGGCCGCGCGGCTTTGGGCTTTCTCTAACCGTCGCGCCAGACCGATCACCTGCCCTACCGATTGACCCAAAGAAGTCAGAAAGGAGCGCGAAGTTTCTGGAAGAGCTCGTCCATGCCGGTTAAGGGCAACCATAGTTCCGATGAATCGCTCGCCGGCGTGTAACGGCCATATCACCGCGCAAGACCATTTTTCTACGTTAAAGGCTGGGTGCAAGGGCGCAAGGTAGAGAGTATCGCCCGCTTCCTTCACGATCGGTTCGTCCCACGTGGCCACGTTGCAGAAATTGTCCAGGTCGAGGGTCATGGTGCAGTTCAGAAACTCCTGAACAAACCGCTCACATAGGCCTATATGGTCCTGCACGCGCAGCTCGCCGGTTATCTCATCTTTTAGAAAAACCAATCCGGCATCCATCTGCAAGATCTCCAGCGTACTGGTCAGCGCCGCACACGTTGCACCGGACAGGTTAAGCGAATTGCAGGCCGCGGCAAATAATTCCGCAAGGGCGACCAGCTTGCTATCCACCGGGTCCTGCGCCCCAGTACGCGTAGAACCTGCAATCTCCGCGGCGGCGGCGGCTAGGGTGGGCGGATCGTCCGGAGACGGTTGCGACAGCCCATCACAAAGCTGAGACCTTGACTTAGAGAGGTTGGCGTTTTTCATGACGATTCACATCTACGGTGAGATTCAAGGTTGATTTTGATTAGGCATAATGACCGACATATCACTGAGGGGGGCGAAGCGACAAACCGGGTATCTCCGAAAGAGTTCTTAATATAATTAAAATCCACTGCGTTAGTTTTTGTTTCAAAATGCGATAAGATCTTGCATTGGCCAATGAACGCACGGCCGCGTTTTCCATATCTGTTCCTGCGCGAGTAAGCGTGGGTGGTCGCCGGCTGACCACGCTTCAGCGAGCAATTCAGGCGGCATCATCCGGCGGCTTTTCATATTCGGCAAAAAACGCTTCGAACCGGCGAACAATGTAGGCTAGATCTTCGCGAGTTAGGCCTTGATGGCAGCCAATGTAGAAACCGTTCTGACTTAACCCGCGGGCAACCGGAAACCGATTTTCTATGTTCCCGAAAATTTTCTTATAGATCGGTTGATTTAACAAAGGCAACATAAAACGAGTTTCGATACCATGGGCCTCAAGATAATCCACCACAGGCGCGCGATCAAGTCCGTTCTTGGCGACGATCGGATAAAATGACCATGAAGGCGCGCAGTTGGGCGGTGTGTCGGGAAGCTGCAGGCATTCGGAAAACCTCGAGAGTTTTTGGTTCAGCCAGTGCGCGTTGGCCCGTCGCTGTCGCAACATGGTGTCTCGATCGGCGAGCTGAGCCAGTCCGAGGGCGCCTTCCAATTCCGTGACGCGATAACTATGGCCGAGGCGCACGTAGGAAAACCGCCTTTCGACGATCCGACGGCGCCGGGCTTCGTCCTGCAGATCATCATCATCATCGATGGTCAGGTATATTGGGTCCCTTCCTTGGGATTGGAGGCTGCGGCAGATCACGGCGATCGCTTGATCGTTGGTCGTAATAACTCCTCCGACGCCTGTGGTCAAGGGCTGACCGGCATCCGTCGAGAAACAAGCGATATCGCCAAAAGATCCCACCGGACTCTGTTGGTACTGGGCAAACATGGCTTGAGACGCATCCTCGATTAGGCTGAGATTGTGCTCGACCGCTAACGACTTAATATCTCCCATTAGACAAGGGAACCCGAAAAGATGGGCCGGTATGATCGCACGCGTCCGCCGGGTAATCTTGGCTTTAATGCCATGGGGATTAATGGTATAGTACGCGGGATCGACATCCACGAACACGGGCTGCAATCCGCATTGCATAATAGCGTTGGGCACGGATATGTACGTCAAGGCCGGGACAATGACCTCGTCGTCTTCATTCCACTCACCGCGTTCCTTGAGGGCTGCTATGGCAATCGACAGGGCGCTGGCGCCACTATTGCACATGATGCCATATCGGCAGCCATGCAAGGCGGCCACCTCCGTTTCAAAGCCATGGATATATTTTCCTGCGGAAAGTCGATTACTATCAAGGACCTCGTTGACGAATTGTTTTTCCAGGTCCCCGATTTGTACGTGCCCCAGGCTAATATGCCGATTTGGCTTGTCCATGCTGCCCTTCCTGCCGCGTTGGACGTCTGCTACAACTACTTTTCTTGATTAACGAAAACCCACTCAAAGGATACTGAGTTGGCCGAAAACTTAGCAAAATCCATACCAAATCATTTTAAGATGTGCCGAATGTTTGTGGGTGAATTCATGATACTCCGTGATTTCAATGGGTTGTTGTTAAGCGCAACGTAATGTTCGAGCGATCTTCCGTGTTAGAATTGGCGCCATCTTTGAGTTTCTTGGAATTTTCGTGCCGCGTTTTGTCACTTACCGGCCGGTTTTGAGACAATAATTCGCGGCGAGGACTATTGTCGCCGCTCCGTAACTGGGGTTTCATCCGTAATTGCCTTGACAATCCTATACCCTTCCCTTAAAATCGAAGGGCAGCAAAGGAAGATACTAAATTTGAAGGGCTCCGTTAGTATACTTGACACGGGCTTGCGGCCGGCTTTGTATTCAGTATTTTTCTATAGTGTTCCCTTTCGAATTTTGTGTAACTGTTTGGGGGTCCGTACTGATACAGAACCGGGAGCGATAGCGACCGAGTCTATGTATCATACGGTGCTTGCCCAGTCGCTATCGCTCCTGGTTCTGTATCGACGGGGCTCCCTAAAGTGGGAGCGGTTTGAACAGTTACGATAGAAAGTGGGAGGTATTAGGTTGTTATGGAAAAAAAAATAAATTCTGAGGGCGAGAGATCGGAAGGCATTCACATCGCCTCAGAAAAATTTGGGCCTGCGACCCCCACGGGATGGCGGTGCCAGAAATGTTCGCAGACCCGTTCCAGCAGCGATTTGCTGCGCGGCGATGGCCTATGCGAGCGCTGCCGTTGTGAGTAGACCAATTCCGTTGATGATCCTAACATGGCCATGAAGCAGCATGGGGAAGATAATATGGCTCCCTTTCTTAGCGTGAGTGCCTGTATCGCCACACTGTTTTCTTTTGCTGATAATGTTTACAATAACGACTAGGAAAAAATCGCGCTCATGCCGACTTTGCCCGCCACATAGATGGCCCAAAGCAGAGTAATCCCGACGGCGGCCTTGCCTGTGCTTATCTTGGAGCTCATCATATGGGAGAAAGCCATGGCCAAGAGAAAAATGGTCCAAAAGGAAAAAACATCCATCGAACCCAGTAGCGAGTGAAGCAACGGGTGATCTTTCTGATTAATGACGATATTAAGACTGGTAATTAGGTTGTTTCGGTAATCAAGGTCCAGATCTGACGAGTCTTTCATTACAGAAATTATCCCGGCCAGTAGAGTATATATAATGCCGGGCGGGCCCATCCCCCACACGGTAGCCGCCAGCGACTGCTTGAAGGTAATAATTCCTCCCGAGATAACAAACAACAACAGAAAAATTCCCGCCAGCGCTAAATAAGTCACAACGACGGCCACTGGAGTTATGATGACTCCGATGAGCCGACGTCCCGGATTGTTGACAGACTGCTCAATGGCCAGTCTTTTCTGTTCCTCCGAAAGTTTTTTTGACATCGGATTCTGCTCCAACGCCTTTCGCATATAGGTTTCGGGATCCATACGGAGCGTAGAGACCGATACCAGCGTCAGCGCCAACGCCGCCAGCAGTATTGCCATCCCAAGCCAATTGGGCTTGCGGCTCAAATCGGCATAAGCTTTTCCCGGCTCGAAATACACGGCCAGTAGGCGAGAAAGAAAACCCATGGAGCCCTCGTGGGAGGGCAATGGGCTCGCGTTCGTTTCCATAGAGCCTCCTTCGTGGGGTTCACCCCTTAACCCTGTGTTTGTTGTCTGTAGAAGGTAATCAAATCGGTGCCTGCCGGTTTGTATCCCAATTGGCGCAGCATGGTGGCAATTTGCCCGCGGTGGTATGACGAATGATTGATCAAGTGTCGCATCATTTCGGCATAGCTATTAGTAAAGACTCTGCCATCGCCGGTACGAACTGTTATGGTTTCTTGCAGCTTCGCATCGCTCAGCGTATTGAGAAACAATGTGGTTTCGGCGTCCACTTTTTTCCAGACCTCTTGAACTTCGCTGAGCGACCGGACATCCTCAGCCTTTAATAGCGCGGCATCGGGCGTTCCCCGCCACCGGGATAGCCATACAACTTGCACCCCTATCATATGGGTAATGGTCCCATGGATACCGCCGTGGCTGCCTTTCAGATCTTGCAGATAAGGCTCGACCGACAGCCGTTTGAGAACCTCAAATACTAGCTCGTTGGCCCAAGAGTTGTAAGCGAAGTGACGTTTAACCTCTGCGAGCGTCATAAGTACTCCTTGTCCGGTAAAGGGTTCAAGCTTCCTGATCTGCAGCGCCGCCCGGTGCAACGCCAGATTTCCCGCTTGCGCCTTGCGCGCTTATTGGCGGCCCATTTCTTCTTGCCGCAAAGAGGCACAAAAAGCGCAAGACTATGATTGAGAAAGAACATATTTTTTAATCTCCAGCTTAGAAGCGCTTAGCCCCCTCCTCATCGGGGTGCCTACTTTAATCATCATCCAATGGCGCGCCCTGTGATGTGACCTCCAGTGTATTTCAACGTTGCAATGTATCAGAGATACGACTAAAAAACCATCCCTATTTAAATGAACACGAGTCCCCATTCGCAGAGGCTATACAATAAGTGTGTACCGCGTTGTCGGTTCATAGGCTATTACGGACTAGCGCTTTTTGATAGAATACCTCTCTGATCGCAGGTGTGTATATTGGAGAGAAAATGTGATCTGAAGTTCGATCATCGGAAACGCGAGGAGGCCGGAATACAGCCCCGCAGGCGGTACGCCCCGTTCCATACGATAGATTATGATCGAATCTGAGAAATTACGACATTATACCCGTAACTTTGCGACGGCGCTTCCGGCGAACAATTTTCAAGGGATTCTGCAGCCGGCTTGTGATGAAAAATATTAACGGAGAAAAAGCTAAGAATGAAAATCATTAGGACTCGGTCATGGAGTTGTTACCGCTCGGCGTTCTTGATCTCATTTGGTTTAATGCTCACGGCGCCAATGCCGGCGACCTTGGCCTCGCCGACGCAAGAACCTCGCCAAGCCGCTATTGATCTCGCGGTCTCTCAAGTACGGCCGGCGCTGGTCCGTATACATGTGGTCACCACAGATCATCGCCAGGGGCGTGAAGTCAAATACGAGGGCGCCGGCAGCGGCACGATCATAACGAAAGAAGGGCACGTCATCACCAACCATCATGTGGCGGGGAAGGCCTGCCGGCTCGTCTGTACACTGCTTACCAAGGAGGAAGTGGAAGCCGACTTGGTCGGCACAGACCCGCTTTCCGATATAGCCGTCATCAAGTTGCGATCGCCGGCTGGACGCGCGTTTCCGGTCGCCCATTTTGGCGACTCACGCGGTCTTAAGGTAGGCGATCCCGTACTGGCTATGGGCAGCCCTTTGGCGCTATCGCAGTCCGTGACGCTTGGCATCATCAGTAATACGGAGATGATCTTCCCCAAATTGTTTTGGCCTTTCAACAAGCTGACACTGGAGGGCGAGGACGTTGGGTCAATCGTTCGCTGGATTGGGCATGATGCGGCTATCTTCGGCGGAAACTCCGGCGGTCCCCTGGTAAATCTCCGCGGGGAGATCGTCGGCATCAATGAAATTAGCCTTGGCCTGAGCGGCGCCATCCCCAGCAACCTGGCCAAGACGGTGGCTGACTCTCTTATCAAAGCAGGGAAAGTATCACGCAGTTGGATCGGTCTGGAAGTGCAGCCTTTACTCAAGTCTTACGGAATACGTCAGGGAGTTCTGGTCAGCGGCGCCATCCAGGGCTCGCCCGCCGCCGAAGCTGGTTTTGCGCCGGGCGACCTGCTGGTGCGTTTGGATGGACAGACGGTCGACGTACGGTTCGCCGAGGAGTTGCCGCTTTTCAACCAGCGTCTCATGAGCTTACCGATTGGAAAAGAGGTAAACGCGACCATATGGCGGCAAGGCCAAGAACATTCATTGCGCATCATCCCCCGGGAGCGTGAAAGCGTTCAGTCAAAAACCGAAGAGCTAAAAGCCTGGGGAATCTCCGCGTCAAATTTGACGCTGTGGATGGTCAAAGAGATGCGGCGTCTGAATAAGAACGGTGTATTGGTGAAGAGCATACGGCCCGGCGGTCCCTGCCAGGAAGCCAAGCCGGCCATTCTTGAAAATGACATCATCGTGGAAGTCGCCCGACAGCCAGTGAGCAACGTCGAAGAGTTGGCCGTAATCACGGAGCGGTTGACTAAGGATAAGCAGGCGCCCGTGCCTGTGATAGTGGCCTTTGAGCGAAAGATGGAGCGATTCCTAACGGTGGTAAGCGTAGGTACGCGCATTCCGTATGACGCCGGCTTAGAGGCAAGCAAAGCCTGGCTGCCCGTCGGTCTGCAAGTGTTAACTCGCGATCTGGCGGAGGCGCTAGGTTGGCCGGGCCGCTCCGGCGTGCGAGTCACGCAGGTGTATCCGAACAGTACGGCTGAGCGGGCAAAGCTGCAAGTGGACGACTTGATTACTGCGGTGAACGACCAACCCATTGCCGCCTCGCAACCCGAAGATATCGAAGTTCTCCCGACCATGATCCGACAGTACAAGATTGGAGCCGCTGTCGAGCTGACGGTGCTGCGCGCCGAGCAACCGTTAAAGATCAAGGCAGTGTTGGCAGCATCGCCGAAATTGCCGCGTGAGATGAAGAAATATTGGGATGAAAATTTTGAGTTCACGGTGCGCGAGGCAACGTTCTCGGATGATGTGGAAGATCCCGCCAAAGAAGACAATGCCGGACTATTTGTCGATAACGTTAGCGAAGGCGGATGGGCGGCGCTGGGGCACTTGGCCGTTGGCGACCGCATACTGACGGTCGATAGGCTTCCCATACGGGATGTGGCAGCCCTGGAAAAGGTTATGAAGAAGATCGCTGAGATCAAGTCCAAGAGCGTAGTTTTTCAGGTCCGGCGCGGTATTCATAGCGCTTTTATAGAGCTGGAGCCAGCCTGGACGCGCGCCCGATAGAAAATGCGCGTGATTATCACACGTTATAGCGTTTTGCAATGGCATGCACCCTTTCTGGGAGCGCCGGCTTCCAGCCGGCACGTCGGCTATCCCCAGAAACGGCCTTTGCCGGCAAGATGCCGGCGCTCCCAGGTGTGGCTGAACCGTTACAACATTACAAATGCTCGAGGGAGATAAACATGCACCTGAAATTGTATTTGGCAAGGACTTATGTGGTAATGGTTATCATGATGGGCTTAGGGGGGGCATCGCCACTGGCGGCGGCCGCCGATGAAGCCTCCGTAGGTCGGGATATTATCAAACAATGGCAAAATGTCGTGGTTACCGTAAAGACCGTCGTTAAGATGCGGACGCTCATCGAAGGCCGTGAAGTAAATAAAACGGAGGACAAGGTCGAAACCGCCGCCACAGTGATTGACCCATCCGGCCTGTCTATCCTTTCGCTTACGGCCGTGAATCCTGGGGAGAGCATGGGTCGCTTCATGCAAATGTTTGGCGGTGACTCCAAGATGAAGGTGGAAAGCGAGCTTAGCGACGTAAAGATGCGGCTGACCGATGGTCAAGAAATTCCCGCACAGATTGTGTTGCGCGATAAGGATTTGGACATCGCCTTTGTTCGGCCCACGGAAAAACCGTCGAAGCCGTTTCCTGCGCTGGATCTTTCTGTGCAATCCAGGCCGTTGGTGCTCGACCAAGTGATCAATTTGTCTCGACTGGGCAAGGTGGGAAGTTGGGCGCCTTTCGTGTGGATTAGCCGTATTAATGCCATCATAGATAAGCCGCGCACGTTTTATGTCCCCGGCTTGCTTACCGAAGTGGGAACACCGGTTTTCGCATTGGACGGTAAAGTGATCGGCATTGTTCTTTTGCGAATGGCCCCCGCCGAAGGCGGTAGTATGTCAGCCATGATGCGGGGCAGCCTAAGCAGCTTAGGCATTTTGCCGGTTATCCTTCCGGCTGAGGACGTTCGGGAGGTGGCCAAGCAAGTGCCGACGAAATGACTGGGCTCCCCAATCTGGAAACCGTCTGGGCGACGGACATGATGAAGTTCCTATCAACACATCGCTCGGAACTTCGACTCCCTATTTTCACTATGTGAAATTGTTTGCAGAGCCCAGCAGCCCAATCGTCCAATGAGCCACTGGAAAATTCTTCACGTTGGAGCGATCGCCTCGGTACACATGATCCGATGAGAGGTTATCGGCGGCCCGCCGCCACTTCATCCAGCGGAAGAATGATGGGGAAATCAAGTTGGTCGCGCTCATCCGGCCCTTGCGTGACGCGACCGGTCGCGTCAATCCGGTATTCTTCCACACCGTCGGTCGTAATAACAATATCGCCGACAGAGTAGCCGGCAGTGCTGATTAGCGGTCGGCTCTCGCATTCTTGCTCGTTACAACCTTCCTCGGTTTGCAAAACCAAGGCGTGCTGAACTTCAATGCATGCGGCTTGGGCCCCTAAGATCTTTTCGACGACGTCGCGGCGAGGAAGCTGAAAGCTGGGCGCCTGGCCGCTTCCGACGGCAATAATGGCCACTTCCGGTTTGAGGAGATTCATGTAGTCGCTGTTGGTGCTGCTTTCAGAGCCGTGATGATTCACGTGCAATACGTCTACTCCTTCGGAGCTGAGCAAGGGGAAATCACCCTTCGCGATAATAGCGCGGGCTAATTGGGTCTCGACATTGACTTGCTCTGTGCGGCGATCGGTGCATTCATAGTCGTCATTGCCCCCCCCCAAATCGCCTGCGTAGATGTAATCAAAGAAGCCATGCTGAATCAGCATGGCAATGGAAAGATCGTTTTCTTGCCGATCCGCCCGCTCCACATACCCCGACATCACCACTTCCCCGTTGGCGGCGACGCAGGTGGCGGTGGCGCCGTTGCCGAGGTCGATGATCGTTCCCAACTCTATCGGCTCGGCCGGGCCGGCGGTCGTGGTCTTAGCGGCATCGAAGAATCTGTTAATGCACCCTGAGCTTCTATCGCTGCCGTTGAAATAAATTTTCTGACGAACGTCGTAGCCCGCGCGAATAATCTCCGGCAGACCGCCGGCATGATCGCAGTGTTGATGGGATAGGAGCATATAGTCCAAGCCGTCTTCGGGCGCTAAACCGATACTGGTCAAGTACGGGAGAACATCCGTCCGGCCGCGGCCAGTCTCACCACCGTCCATCAAGAGCGTTGTGCCGTCGGGACCGATAACCAGTATGCTAGTCCCCCAGTGAACGTTAATGTAATGAATTTCCAATTTTCCGGAAGGTGTAAAGGCGTATAGTAGACTGGAGCTGAACATAATAAGCAGAGCAATGCACAGCACTGCCCTGCGCGTTACACTTGGCCTCATACATCTCTCCTTTGATTTCAGATTTTGTTAATCTCACCGCCAGGTATGGGTTGATTACATGCTAATAGTATACTAAGAACGAGCTGGAGTAAAGCCAAATCTGCCTGCAATTCAGACAGTAGGAAGGGATGGCGGCGGGGTTCGGCACGGTGGAACTGCTTAGGATCGTCTTCTTTGGGGAGCCGAATGGGTTGGGGATACGCGCCACTCTTGTGCTCCGTGCATGCGCATTTATAGGATCTCGACTATCGTTGGTGTGCGTTGCTTGAAGGACCACAACTGGGCGGGCCGGTGGGGGCCTTCGCGCCGTAGGTCAGTCGACTTGAGCAGTCCGAGCGAAAGAAACTTTTTGCAGAAGTTACGCTTGTCCAATTGGCAATCCAACATGATTTCATAGATGCGGCGAAGCTCGCCCAGCGTGAAGGTGGGAGGAAGCAGGTTATACACTACGTTTGTGTACTGCAACTTGGCGCGCAATCGCTGGAGCGCTACCTTCAGCATCTCGCTATGGTCGTAGACTAATGTGGGTAACTCTTTGACATTGAACCAGTCAATAGCGCTGTATTTGGGAGTGGTTTGCAAGGAAATCCCTTCCGAATTGATCAGGGCAAAATAAGCAACGGAGATCACACGCGAGAGGGGATCGCGTTTGACGTCGCCGAAGGTGTATAGTTGTTCAAGATAAACGTTCTTCAGCCCGGTCTTTTCTTCCAGCTCTCGAACGGCGGCCTGATCAATCGATTCATTCAAACGGACAAGGCCGCCCGGTAGCGTCCATACGCCGGCAAAGGGGGGCTTTTTCATTTTGATGAGTACGATTTTCAACCCAAGATCGCGAATGCTAAAGATTAAGACATCCACCGCGGCTTTGGGATAATCGGCCTGCCTGGGCTGATGATTGTTAAGTCTTGGCTCAGACATAGGAATTTAGAATACCATTATCTACCGGCGCGCGCCAAGGCAACCCGCAGGGCATTCCCCGGCGCAGCAAGCGGCATTGGCGCATTTCCAAACGCTCATGTGGTCGGCACGACTCCAAGTGACGATGTTTAGCCAGGCTGGAGCGCGCGCTATAGTAGGGCGCCACCGGCGATGGAGCTATTTATCATTTTGGCGGTCGCCTACCCAAAGTATGAGGTCTGGCGCCTGGACCGTGAGAAAACACCGTGCTATAGCCATGCCCATCTCCAGATTTGCCATTTCTATGGGCGTGCGACAAACGAACTTCCGCTTGACAACCGAGTAAACTTGTATTTCAATTAAAGAAGCTGTGGCTATTGGGTACGTGTGTTGCCCATGAACTTTTCGAAACTGAGGTTGCAAAGATATGGAAAGTGCCCTGCTACTTAACGCCAGCTATGAGCCCATCAATGTTATTGATTGGCGGAAGGCGATAACCCTGCTTTTTCAGGGGAAAGTAGAAGTTATCGCAGAATATGATAAGGAATTGCACAGTATTAGCTTCACCATTAAGATGCCTTCGGTCTTGCGCCTTTTACGCTACATCAAGCTGAGAAGCGACTTTACGCGGGTGAAATTCTCTCGCTACAATATTTATTTGAGGGATGATTTTACGTGCCAGTATTGTGGAAAAAAATTCCGCAGCGAAGATCTCACCTTTGACCACGTGGTCCCCGTAGCCCGGGGCGGCGGTAAGAGTTGGGAAAATATTGTCACGTGCTGCGTGCGGTGCAATCACGTCAAGGGCGGGCGAACCCCCGAGGAGGCCCACTTGAAATTGGTTCGCCCGCCGCGGTCCCCCGATTGGCTGCCTACCACGTTAAAACTCACCATAGGGTGGCGGAATCCGCCCGAGAGCTGGCGTGATTATCTCTACTGGAACGCTGAACTCGACCGGTGAAGATTGCCCGGATTCCACTCACAGCTATCCATAGGGAGAGTTGTAGTAGCGGATTCATGGCTCTCGGCATTTAGAACACGGACAGATTGGCCGGCGCGATGCCCGCCACAACTCGATCCCGCTCTTGTGGTACCGCTTTCCTTCGGGCTTACCTACTACATTTGCAGAAGAATCACAAAATTATCAAAATAAATTTCGCAAAAAATCCCCCGTCGCCGTTAATATTAGTAGTGGTTGCAACAGGTTGGCTATCTGCTAGAGTAACGTGGCGGCCGGCGAGAAGGATGATGATCGAATATTTGACTGAAAATCGCGTAACAGTTCACGAGGTCTTCTGGGTAAAGTAGCCTATCGAAGGGAACGCGCTGGCCCTGAAAGCGCCAAATATAATAGCCGGGGGAGGAGCGCAGCGGAACCCCCGGACCAAGCCCCCCCCAACGTTCGACCCTGTAAGGGTCGGATCGGTCCATGGACCCTTCCAGTCAGTTCTGGTCGATACGTATGGTGATCATACTCTACATCTAATCGGTGCATGATGGCAAGAAAATTCATCGGCTTTTTATTACCTTGGCTTCTGCTAATAGTCCTTGGGTGTTCCTCAGCGAGCGGCGCTGTCTACTATTATCACACGGACCAGCTAGGCTCGGTGCGCCTGGTGACCGATGCGCAAGGCCATGTAGCCCGCGGACATGATTATTTGCCGTTCGGTGAGGAAGTCTCCGCCGCGGCCGGCGAGCCCTTGGGATTTACCGGTAAGCCGCGCGATACGGAAACCGGCCTGGATTATTTCTCGGCCAGATATTACGGCAGCCGCCTGGGACGGTTCCTCAGTGTGGACCCGGCCCGAGAGCGCGTAGACGAGGCCAATCCTCGTACGTGGAACCGCTACACCTACGCTAATAATAATCCGCTGATCTTCGTCGATCCCGACGGCAAATCGGCCACGGTTATAGGCGGCGTCACCGGATTTCTGGCCGGCGGCGGCATGGCCTTAGCGCAAGGCAAGAGCCGCCAAGAAGTCTTGGCGGCGGCGACGGCCGGCGGGCTCTCCGGCGTCATGATGGGATCGGTGATCGATTCGGGCGGCGCCGCGCTGCCGATTTTGTTGGCCGCCGGAGCTTTTTCCGGAGCGGCCGGTGGTTCCCTGGAACGCAGTCTTCTGGGCAAGCCTAGTACGGCGCTCGACGTTGCCCTCGATGCCACCGGCGGCTTGGTCGGCGCGCAGTTTGGCGCGGCGCTGAGCAAGTGGGTGCCGCAGGCCGTAACCATAGGGACGGTGCAAGTGTTCCGCGTGGAAGGCTACATCAACACGCGTTTGGCTATCGATGCGAGCGGAAATGTGATGGTCGCCGAAGGCGAGAACATGCTTTTTCTGAATTTTGGTCAGCGGGCCCGGGCGGAGGCTTTCCTCGCCCAGCGCTTGCAGCAAGGAATGGAAGGCGCTGAAATTAAGTCCTTTCGAGTGTCCAGAAGCTTACTTCGCGCCCTAAGAGCAGGGGCCGTAACTGAAAATGCTGCTAGGGAAAATCCCGGCCGCTTGCTTATGGTCGATGTAACGAAAGCCCCCGATCAATTTGGCTTGCGCGCCGCGCAGATCGAGCAGCTAAAGAAGGCCATCATTCAAGGCAGTGGAAAGGTAGGTAACTGATGTCCACCGAGTTGGATCGTCTCTATCGTGGGCCCGATCCGGGCGAATTGCCCGTCGGGGGAGTAGGTACTATAATCCTGGACGCGGTTTGTCGGGAGCCGGCGCCGGAAGTTTTAGAGAGAGTTCGGTCCGTCCTGTCGGTAGTGGCCACAAAAACGCGCAGCACTTGGCCATCGGATACCGAGTGGCGAGAATTGTTGCCGCCCTGGTTTTCCGCGAAGCTAAGGGTCTATACGCAAGCCGAATCTGCAGAAATACTGGCTAAGACGCCGCGCAAGCGCTGGCATGAAATTCCGTGGAGTTACGGCTCCTGGCTGGACAGCATCAAAGAGCGAGTCTGGCAGTGGTGGCGCGCCGACATAGACGGGCCGTACTTGAAAATTGAGCTGGCTCTGGAGTCGTGGCCATACAGCGTAGGGGCGCTGGAGTATCTTATCAAAGCAGCCGGCGCGCGGACGGTCAGCGTCAAGGAGTAAGTAAGCGGCCGGAAGGATCACTCCCACACGCCAATGAGAACAACCCCATCACAGAACCGCCTGCGGTAGCGGGCGGGTAGACCGACGCCGGGTCTTACCCGGTCGCTACGAAGGTGTGAAAAAAGTAGTGGAGAGGTAGGTAACTGATGTCTACCGAGTTGGATCGTCTCTATCGTGGGCCCGATCCGGGCGAATTGCCCTTCGGGGGAGTAGGTACTATAATCCTGGACGCGGTTTGTCGGGAGCCGGCGCCGGAAGTTTTAGAGAGAGTTCGGTCTGTCCTGTCGGTAGTGGCGACAAAAACGCGCAGCACTTGGCCATCCGATACCGAGTGGCAAGAATTGTTGCCACCCTGGTTTTCCGCGAAGCTAAGAGTCTATACGCAAGCCGAATCCGATGAAATAATGGCCAGGAGACGACGTAAGGGCTGGTTCGAAATTCCTTGGGATTACGGCTCCTGGCTGGACGGCATCAAAGAGCGGGTCTGGCAGTGGTGGCGCGCCGACATCGACGGGCCGTACTTGAGAATTGAGCTAGCCCTGGAATCGTGGCCGTACAGCGTAGGGGCGCTGGAGTATCTTATCAAAGCAGCCGGCGCGCGGACGGTCAGCGTCAAAGAGTAAGTTAGCAGCCCGAAGCACCACTCCCTCACGCCAATGAGAACAAACCCGGCCCAATAAACAGAACCGGGAGCGGTAGCGACCGGGTAAGCGCCGTATGGCACATAGACCCGGTCGCTACCGCTCCCGGTTCTGTATCCGTGCGGACCGCCGAACAGTTACGAAATGAGGAGTGCGGCCAAGCCGGGCTGACCGCACTCCTACCTTTCATTTACTGAAGTTCGATCATAAGAAACGCAAGAATGCCAAAATCCAGCCCTGGACGGGGCTGTGTCTGGTCTCATCCGATAGCTTATGATCGAATCTCAGGATCACTCAGTCACAATGACCGATAGACCGAACAAAAGGGGACTAGGCTTTTTGGATAAGCGGCAGCCCCTGTTTAGGGGGTCAGCCCCTGTAACAGCACCGGTCGCTAGAAGATATGAAAAAAATATGATCGAACTTTGGAAGGCGCCGGTGGTTAAGATTGACGGCTTAGAATCGCTATGCTAGAATCAGATCCCTTAAGGACGGGCTTATAGCATGAACATGGCGGCGCCATGGCAAATTGCCGGAAACTTTCTCCGAAAAATTAACTTGCAGCGTAACCTCATTAAGAATTTTGTAGTGCGTGATTTACGATCTCGCTACGTCGGGTCGGTCATGGGTATTTTTTGGTCTGTCGTCCATCCGATGGTTTTGCTGGTCAGCTACACGTTTGTATTCTCCATCGTGCTTAAGTTGCAGCCCTGGCCCGAGAGTGGAACTTCCAGTTTCGCCCTCTATTTATTTTGCGGCCTCTTGCCCTGGTTGTTTTTCCAAGATGCGGTCACGCGCGCATGCACCGTCGTTGTCGATCACGGGCGCATCTTGCGCAAGACGCTCTTTCCCACGGAGATTTTGCCGATCGTCGTTTTGCTCAGCAGCTTGGTCAATCACGCCATCGGTCTGGGCGCGCTCGCCCTGGCGCTGGCCTTGCTCACTCACCAGCTTTCCTGGCTGGTGCTGCTGCTCCCCGCCTATTTAGTGGCTCTCATGCTTTTTGCACTAGGACTGGGATGGCTGCTGGCTAGTTTGCAGGTGTTTGTAAGAGATACGGCACAGATTCTGTCCGTGGTGATGATCTTCTGGTTTTGGCTGACCCCCATCTTCTATAACGAAACCTTGGTGCCGCCTCCTTTCAAGACCATCATCAATATGAATCCCTTGGCGCACGTTGTTGTGGCTTACCGGGACTGTCTGCTGCGCCGGCGCTGGCCGGACCTGCAAGCCCTCGTTTGGCTGATGGTGATCGCGCTGCTCATGTTTGGCTTAGGTGGTTGGGTATTTCGTCGAACCAAGCGCGAATTTGCCGACGTTCTTTAATCCGATGCCCACGCGCCGCCGCCGCAGCGCGACCCGGCCTTTGTTTTATGAAGATCATCTCCTTGAACAATCTCTCAAAGAAATATCCGATATACGGCAAACCCTCGGATAAGCTCAAGGAGTTGCTCACGCTTAAACGGCGGGCTTATCACGAAGAATTCTGGGCGCTCCGTGACGTCTCGATCGCGATCGACTCCGGATCGACCGTCGGTATTATCGGGCAGAATGGATCGGGCAAGAGCACATTGCTGCAACTGATAGCCGGCATCCTACAACCCAACGGCGGCGAACTCATCGTAAATGGCCGCGTATCAGCGCTGCTCGAGTTGGGCGCCGGCTTCAATCCCGAGTTTAGCGGCCGCGAAAATGTGTTCATGAACGGCGCCATATTAGGTCTCACTCATCGGCAAATGGCGGCGCGCTTTGACGCCATCGCCGATTTTGCCGAGATCGGGTCTTTCATGGCGCAGCCGGTCAAGACGTATTCCAGCGGCATGTTTATGCGATTGGCTTTTTCCGTGGCTATTCATGTCGATCCAGACATACTGCTTGTCGACGAGGCCTTGGCCGTCGGCGATTTGATATTTCAACATCGCTGCCTTCATAAGATCAACCAATTGCGCGATCAAGGCAAGACGATTCTATTTGTCACGCATGATATGAGCGCCGTAGCCAAGTTCTGCAATCGGGCGTTGCTGCTCGATGGCGGTCGCCTGCTGGAAGACGGGCCGCCGGAGCTCGTCGTCCAGAAATATTACGCTATAGTCTATGCGCGTGAGCGCCAATACAAACAGATCCATACGGGTAGCCTTGCGCCGTGCGAATCTGTCGAATCCTCAGGGCCAACCGAAGCGATTTCTCCGATTCGGACCGTCCCGAACGTGGATCATCGGTTCGGCAACGAGGAGGCGGTCATTCTTGGGGTTGAGCTATTCGGGCCGTACGGCGAGCCGGCGCGTGAAGTAACGGCTCAACAGGAAGGGACCCTACGCATATCAACCCTCTGTCGTAAGCCGCTATCTAATCCGATCGTCGGGTTCACCCTGCGCGACCGCCTGGGTATACAAGTATCCGCCTCTAACACATCCTATGAAGGCCAGGCGTTGCCGGCGGCGGAGGCCGGCGACATTGTAACGGTAGATTTTCAGGTCACCTTTCCCGATATGGTTCCCGGAAGCTATTCCATTTCACCGGCCATTGCCAACGGCGCGCCGCTAGATCACGAGATGTGCGATTGGATCGACAATGCTTTGGTGTTCCAACTACGGAACCCTAACCTGGTTTATGGTATGCTCCGCTTACCGATACGAACGCGCTTTGCCATAATGCGCGCGAGCGCCGCCGTCCCATGATTTATGTGTTCTGCGATTCATACACTCTTCGACAGACATCAGATAGCAACGGCCTGGATAAAATAGCACACCGCCCGCGGCGACAGACCCTTGCCCCGCTTAAGCCCTTGTGGTTTAATATGGCCGTAGGGGTAATGAGCGCACGGAAAGAAGCCGCAGCAGAGGGAATTAAGAAGTCAATGTCACGTCGTCTGAAGTTAGTTTTATTTTTGGCCGCGTTCTGCGCGCTCGAGTTCATCGTGTTCTCGCGTTCCATGGCCGATTTCTTTGACGGCGATTCATTTTTTCATTTCCCGTTGCGGATTACCCAGATCGGCGATTTGAAACGCTGCCTGACCTCATTGGATTTGGCCAAGCAGTACCGTCCGCTCTCGCATATTTTCTTTGGCTATTGTTTATACCCATTGTTTGGGCTTAACCCGCGCCCGTACAGTTACGTTTCGGTGGCCTTCCATTTGCTCAATACCATCTTAGTTTTTTTTCTCATTCGTAAGCTGACGCGTTCGGACCGAGCAGGTATGGCCGGAGCCATCTTCTGGGGGCTAAATCCAGTCGCCATATATGTCACGCATGGCTTGTGCTTCATGGCGGATTTCACTTACGCGTTACCCTACCTGCTGGGCATCATGGCTTACCTGCGATATCGCGAGACTGACCATGTCGCTTATGGTGTTCTTACGGTGCTCGCTTTCATCATATCCCTTTCTGCGAAGGAAGCCGGTGTAACCTTGCCGATTGCCCTTGCCATGCTTGCCTTCGTGCTCCCGGCGAAGGTGGAAGCTGAAGGCGCCAAGACGATAGGGGGTCTAAAGTGGGTAGGTCCTGCGTTGTTTTTAATTTTGATCACCTATCTGTCGGCCTATTACCTCATGAAAGGCGGCGCCTATTATGATCAGGGCGCCAAGGATAACTACCGTTTCGTCCCGTCGTTAGCCGCGTTGACTTCAAAGATAGACGCTTTTAAGACCGGGCTCTACTTTCCCATACGCCATAATCTTCCTTATCACCCGCGCATTGCTAATCTCCTCCGCATGGCCATCGTCATCCCGCTGGCCGGGTTGGCAAGCTTCGCGCTCTGGTCGCTGGGGCGCGGCAACCGGTGGGTTATCGCAGGTTTCCTATGGCTGCTTATTGTGCTGATGCCGGTGCTGTTTATTATGCCCAGCGAGTTCGTGCACAATCTATATGTTCCTTTGGTCGGCATTGCTCTAATAGTTGGGTTGTTTGTCGAACGGTTTTCAACGTTGCTTAGCCGCAAAATTCCACGCGCGCCCACGGAATACGTTTGGACGGCGCTTTTTTCTGTCTTGCTGTTTTCGGTGATCTTCAACCAACAGATCTTTATTAACCGCGACTGGCGACCTTATTACGAAAAAGTGGCCAAGAACTGCATTAGAGACTTGCAGCCGCTCTTCCCCACTCTGCCACCCAATACCATTTTGTATTTTCTCCAGCTTAATGATAATTTGCACTGGTTACTCTATAATGGAAAGATGGTTAATGTTTTTTTCCATGATAGTTCCATACGAGTCAAGTTTTCGGATCGAGATGGATTTCCCGAGGAAGCCATGGCGACCGGTCAGGCCCATTTTCTCGTATACTGCGACGATCACGTTTATGACATAACGAAGGACTACCTTAAGGATTCCCGGCGTGGGGGCTTTAATTTGTTGAGCGAATTTCATGATGCAGATATTACCTTCAATCGTGGAGAAAAATATCCCAATTACGACCGCTTTGATACACCGAACGGCAAGCCGGCGTTTCTATTGCCAATGGGACTGGAGAATACGTTTCGCAATGCCATGATAACGATCGCCGGCACGGGCGTAAGCATGAGAGTGCCGACTTTGACCAGTCAGTCGCAACTCGAACTGGCCGTGGCGATGAAGTACGACCGCGGCGACGGCGCGCAGGGCCGCCTATATTTTGATCATGGGACCGGACGCCAGTTGATATTCGACCGGTTTTTGAATCCGGCGCATCGGCGATGGACCACGGAGATCATCGATTTGGGGCGATTCGCCGGCCGGTCGGGCCGGCTCTACTTCGAGTGCTCTTCCGGCCCCCGCGGCGATACCCTCGGCGATTGGTTTGCTTGGGGGGGGCTATGGGTTACCCACACTCGTGGCAACACGCTCGGCGCGCCTTCGCATACTATGGACAATGGGTCTCGATTGGATCTCGGCACGCTCACCAAATCGGCCGTGGCGCAGTTTCGCAACTCCCGATTTCTTTTATCCCAAAAATCCTCCCGTGACGCGAAGAGTCCGGTCTTTTACCAGCCTTTCGAGCGTGACGGCATCACGCGCAATGCACTTATAACTCCCACCGGATCAACCACGACGTTTTTCCTTTCTGACCTGCGGCCAAATCTCACGCTTAAGGTTGTAGCCGGCATACCGGCCGACCATGGGGCCGGGGCGATTGGGGAGATTTTTCTTATAGATGACAATCAACGGCGGTCAGTCTATAAGAAAGCGCTTAATCCCGCCGTTGAATTGAAGGATCGCCAGTGGATCGAAGAGACGATTCCACTAAACAATCCTGCCACAGCGGAGGCTCGCCTGGTGTTGGAATGTCGTCCTCGCGATGTGAACAAGAATGAGATGGCTTGGTTTGGCTGGCACTCAGTGGAGATATACTAACGTTTCAATGAGGGCCGTTGGCGCGACGTTTCAGTCCGGTCGTTAATACCATTACTCCTTGAGCGCCGGTGACAAGTTCCTAATTTATGATGTCTGTTTTTCGACTGGCGCTGGCTCTAATTATTAGCATTGTCTTGGCGCCTTGTTATCTAATTGTCGGCCTGAGTTTGTTGCTCACCAGCGGGTTGGGCCGGTGTGTGCGGCTGCGTAAAAAAGAGATTGCCCTTCCTAGTCCCCGCCTTGAAACGGCCACGCTTATCATACTAAATTGGAACGGTAAGGAACTGCTGAAGGAAGGGCTGCCCTCCGTGTTGCGGGCGGTTGCTCACGATGGTCGGGCGCATGAAATATTGGTCGTTGATAACGGCAGCCATGATGGCAGTGCCGCTTTTGTGCAGGAAAACTTTCCTGAAGTTAGGCTGCTCGTCCTGCCGGAGAATTTGGGATTCGGTGAAGGCAATAACCGCGGCGTATCGGAAGCACGTAATGACGTTGTCATCTTGCTAAATAATGACATGGTCTTGGATGAAGGATTCATTCGCCCGTTGCTCGAAGGATTTAGCGACGATGTCCTGGCTGTCACCGGACAAATCTTCTTTCAGGATAAGACACGGCGCCGCGAAGAAACCGGAAAGACCTCCGGCCGCTGGTCACGCGGCCGCTTAGAACTGACGCATGACCCGGTCTGGCCAAACGATCCGGAAAGAGAGTATCAGCCGGTCTTGTGGGCAGGCGGCGGCTCAACTGCCTATGATCGCCGAAAATTCTTAGCGCTCGGAGGATTTCACCAGCTTTACTCTCCCGCCTATGTAGAAGACGTCGATCTCTCCTTCCGTGGTTGGAAGCGCGGATGGAAGAGTCTGTTTACGCCGCGCAGCGTTGTATATCATAAGCATCGCGCCAGCAGCCGCAAGCGCTTTAGCGGTCGGCGCGTTGATGCTCTGGTGCGCCGCAACCACTTCATTTTCATTTGGAAGAACCTGACCGATCTGCGCACGACTTTCACGCACGTGCTCTTTCTCCCTTGGGCCATGCTGCGCCTCTATTCCGAGGGCGGCTGGGCGCAACTGGCCGCTTTTTTTCGCGCCATGGCTCATTTGCCGCTTCTGCTGACCGACCGTTGGCGTCTATCGGCGGCGACCGCTGCGGGCTGGTCGGATACGGACATCTTTGCTTTTACGCGCCAACGCAGTCAGTACTTTGAAGCTATCGCGGCGACGGATCGCCGTCAGGTCATTGGTATGGAGGTAAAAGCCAGACGACCGTTAAATGTGCTCATGATTACTGCCTATCTGCCGCAGCGTGGGTTTCACGCTGGTGGTGTGCGCATGCTGGAGCTGATTCGCGGCCTCAGCGCGCGTCATCGTATTACTCTACTCACGTTCTTAGAGACTGAAGCGGAGCGACCGTTCGTCGCCGAGGCGGCTACCTACTGTGAGGAAGTGCGAGCTATATTACGGCGGCCATTGCCGGAGAGCCATCTTTTTTCTTACGAGCCTTACGAAGAGTTTTATGTGCCGGACATGGACGCGGCTGTGCGCGGCGCGTTGGAATCGCGGTCGTATGATCTTATCCATTACGAGTACCCACAGATGTGCGTCTATGTGCCGCCCCAAACCACGATTAAAAAGGTCCTGACCAATCATGAAGTTGGTTTTGCGGCTCATTATCGTAAATACCGGCACACGCGCGTTGGGCTGCCGAGGATAAAAGCCTACTATAATTACCTACAGGTGCTTAACCGCGAGTTACAGGCGTGCGCACGAGTTGATAAGGTCCTATGTGTTTCCCGTGAAGACGCCGCCGCTCTGGCGCGTTACGTACCATCGGGAAAAATCGCTGTGGCGCCCATGGGCGTTGATCTCGAATATTTCCGTCCTGATGCCACGCCGGAAGTGGAGGAAAATAGCCTCATTTTCGTTGGTGGCTTTCGGCACTATCCTAACGTGGACGGTATGCTTTTTTTCCATCAAATGATATGGCCATTGATCCTCAACGAGGCGCCTGACGCTCGTATATACATCGTCGGCTCCATGCCATCGGATGAAATCTTGAGATTGGGTCGTGAAAAGAATATTATTGTGACCGGTCAAGTAGCCGATTTACGGCCTTATTTGGAGCGGGCGGCCGTATACGTGGCGCCGCTGCGGTTAGGCGTAGGCATGCGCGGGAAAGTCTTAGAAGCCTGGGCCATGCACAAGCCCATGGTGGCCACGCGGCTGGCGGCGGCCGGCTTGGAGCATGCCGTGGATGGCGAGAACATATACATAGCCGATGAGCCCCAGCGTTTCGCCGAAAGGGTTCTTCACTTGTTGCGGCACCCGGAAGATCGGGCGCGGTTGGCGGCCAATGCCGCGATAGCTATCCAATCGTACGACTGGAGCGGCGTGGCGGCACGAATTGAAAAAGTCTACCGGGACCTTATGAAAACCAACGTATGAGTACTAGGGATGTTGAAGAATGGTTTTGTATATTTATGGTAGGATTCATTTAACCACAAAGACACAAAATGGTTTTGGGAGCTTAGTGCCTTTGTGTCATGGTGGTGAGATTTATTCTGAAGGCTTTCCAGTATTCAGATGCTCGGAAAAACTCTATCTCTTGTCCATTCGTAAGTATATTTTTTGACGCACACCCTAAGTATAAATAACGACTAATAAATTTGAAATAAAATATTCTCGACTTTCTCATGTGCTGGCCGCTATTGACTCAACGTAAGATTTTGAAAGGTTAATCCAGAAAAGGTAAGTTGGAAAGATTTCTGAAGTAAATTATAATAGCAGAAACTCAGCACTCGCGAGTAAGGATGCTGTAATAGTGGCAGACTAGATTGGATTTGAACGGGGCATAATCTATGGATCGCAACGACCTTCCGTTCACCGGAGAGCGGTACGTTCCGGAATGT
Source organism: Acidobacteriota bacterium (assembly GCA_016179055.1). Classification (GTDB taxonomy): domain Bacteria; phylum Acidobacteriota; class UBA6911; order JACOSC01; family JACOSC01; genus JACOSC01. The sequence continues at coordinate 31,773 of JACOSC010000138.1, read as the reverse complement.
ATGGATGAAGGCATGCGCTACGAGCATTGGCATCGTTACCGGCTTGCCGAACAATTTAGCCGCGGCCGGCGCGTGCTGGATCTGGCCTCAGGAGAAGGCTACGGTTCTTTTCTATTGTCGGAGAACGCCAATTTCGCGGTGGGGATGGATTGCGATCGCCAGTCCTTGGAGCATGCGGCGGCCAAGTACCGGCGCGGCCTACTCGCTTTCACACAAGGCCGCGCCGAAAGTTTACCTTTCCGCGAGGCTACTTTTGATTTAGTGACGGCTTTTGAAGTGATTGAGCATTTAGAGCCACAGGAAGCTATGCTGGCGGAAATCGCGCGCGTGCTACGGCCATACGGAGTGGGCATGATTTCAACGCCCAACAAGAAAGTATATTCCGACGACCGTGACTACGCGAACCCCTATCATGTGCGCGAGTTTTATGTCCCGCAATTTAGGACCTTGCTCCAGCGTTACTTCAAGCACGTGCGGCTGTTGGGACAGAGACTGGCGGCCGGCTCTTTGATCTGGCCGCTGTCGTCGGAGGCACAGCCGGGGGCCGCAACGCCGGTGGGCTTGCTGCATGCCAAAACGCCGGCGAGAGAAAGTCAAAGCATAAAAGAAGAGGCGGCCTATGCCGATGCCATGTATGTGGTGGCTATTTGCTCCCAAACCCCCATTTCCACCTCTGCGAATTTTTACGTCAGCGGCCTGATGGAAACAGAAGGGCGTTATCTGGAGGAGAAGGAGGGCCGTATTCGCGGCCTTCAACGGGAAGTGGCCTCTATGGCCCAATGGGGACGGCAACTGGACGACGAAATCAGGCAGAAGGAAGAGTTGATTCGGAAATGGCAAGGCGAGGTTGCGGCCTTGTCCGCGGCGTGCCAAGAGAAGGACGCTCTCATCGTGCGTCAGCAGAGACAATTTGAGGAACGCACGCAGTGGGCTTTGCAGTTAGACGCGGCGTGCCGCGATAAGGATGCCGCGCTCGCGGCCATTAGACGATCGCTTGCGTACCGTGCGCTTCGCAAGCTCGGCGCTCTGCCGTAAGCGCGACCCGCGTTTTTTTCGGTTTATTCCTTTCCACTCTCATCGAGGCTTCTCGCCATCTTTCATTACCTACCCACGTACCTAGCCTACGATTATGCATTCGCCTGACAGTCCATTTATTTTCTGAAAAATCTTCGCAAAAAATCACCGACCGCAGTTTATATATATTTGGAACCAAGCAGCTATGATGGTGAAATTGAATAGCGCGGCGGTTTTTGGGATCAACGCGTATTTGGTCAAAGTCGAAGTAGATTTGTCGGCGGGCCAGTCGCTGACGGTCATGACCGTCGGATTGCCGGATACGGCCGTACGAGAAAGCCACGAGCGCGTCATGGCGGCGCTGCGTAATTGCGGCTATGATATTCCCCTTCACCACTACACAATTAATCTGGCGCCCGCAGACATGAAGAAAGAAGGATCCGCTTTTGACTTGCCCATCGCCATTGGCCTGCTGGGGACGGCGGATTATCTGAAAAGCGTCGACCTCGAGCCTTTCCTAATATTGGGGGAGTTGTCGCTGGATGGAGAGCTACGACCCATACGCGGGGCGTTAGCCGTGGCTATGTTAGCCAAGCAAGCTGGTATCAAGAATCTAATTGTCCCACAGGCCAACGGCAAAGAGGCGGCGGTGGCGGCTGCGGTACAGGTCTTTGGCCTGCGTTCGCTGCCGGACGTGGTGGCCTTGCTGACCGCACCGGAATTGCCGCCGCCTATAACGGTTGATTGCCAAGTTCTGTTGGCCGAGCAGGACCAATACAACGTGGATTTCAATGAAGTCAAGGGACAGATGCATGCCAAGCGGGCCATAGAAGTGGCCGCGGCCGGCGGTCATAATATTCTGACGATTGGGCCGCCGGGTTCGGGGAAGACATTGCTGGCGAGACGACTTCCAACCATCTTGCCGCCAATGAGCTTCGACGAAGCCATCGAAACGACCAAGATTCACTCTGTGGCGGGCTCGTCCGCCGTCATTGCGGGGATTATCGGGACGCGGCCCTTTCGGGCCCCGCATCATACAATCTCCTATGCTGGGCTGACCGGGGGCGGAACTATTCCCCGGCCAGGCGAGGTAAGCCTGGCGCATAACGGGGTCTTGTTTCTTGACGAATTACCTGAGTTTCACCGGCATGTTTTAGAAGTCCTGCGACAACCTCTCGAAGACGGTTTTGTCACGATTGCCCGCGCGCTCATGACGTTGACCTTTCCGGCTCGCTTCATGCTCGCCGCGGCTATGAACCCGTGTCCATGCGGGTTCTTTAATTGTCCGGTCCGGGAATGTCAATGTTCGCCGCCGGAGATTCAGCGATATATTTCGAGAATCTCCGGCCCGCTGATTGACCGTATTGACATTCATGTGGATGTTCCGGTGGTCAAGTACCGAGAACTGGCCAGCGCCGAATGCGGCGAATCCTCCGCCGCCATTCGCGAGAGAGTGGCCAACGCTCGACAAATACAAATGGAAAGGTTCGCACGGGAAGCCATATTTTGCAATGCGCAAATGGGACCCCGCGCCATACGTAAGTATTGCAAAATTGATGAGGCCTCGCAAAAGCTCTTGGAGAACGCCATCACTCGCTTGGGATTAAGCGCGCGGGCGTATGATCGCATATTGAAGGTAGCGCGTACGATTTGTGATCTGGAGAATGGACCGGCCATTACTTCCGCTCATGTCGCGGAAGCCATTCAGTACCGCAGTCTGGATCGTAATTTCTGGATTTAGGCCGGCGCGGTCCAACTCCGGCAATGGAGCCTGACGAGGGTGGCTCCGCCGAGAAGCCGCGCCATGAAACTGTGTCCGCCCAGTTCGGAAACAGGAATGGGCGGTCGCTATCCCGGCCTATGTTTCTTAAGGCCCTGGACCATTGCGCCGGGGAGTGGCCGCTCATCTTAAAACTTCAAGCGGGTCCAACAGGGTCCGCGCTTGCCCTGAGCGTCATTTTCAATTTTGGCCCGTGGACGCTTACAGCATCATCTCACGCACCGCCCTAAACCGCTGTAGGCTCCATGGGCTTATTCGCCGCTTCGCCATTGGTCAGGGAAAGCTATTTCGATTGCAACGAGTTCAGTCCGTATTTTTTTACTCGGTACCGAAGAGTATCGCGAGAAATACCCAGGAGCTTGGCGGCCTTAGTTTTATTGCCGCCCGCTGTATTCAAGGCTTGCTCGATTAACTGCTTTTCGATGTCGAACAACGAGAGACCCGTTTTGGCTCCGCCGAGAGAGGCATCTGCGCCGGACGGCCTCGCTAAGAACAAGGGCGAGAGCTGGGGTTCCGCGATGCGAATCGGCAAGTGCTCAGCATCGATGTATTCTTGATCTTGCAAGATCATCGCCCGTTCGATGACGTTCTTCAGCTCGCGCACATTGCCGGGCCAGGGATATTCCGTCAATAGCTTTTCCGCCGATCGTGTAACGCCATGTATATTCTTTTTGAATTTGGCATTGTAATGTTTAATGAAGTGTGTGATCAAAGGGGGAATATCGCCGGCTCTTTCCCGCAACGTCGGAAGATGTATGGTTATGACGGCCAGTCGGTAATATAAGTCCGCGCGGAACTTACCGGCGGCGACCCATTCTTCCAAATTGCGATTGGATGCCGCCACTATGCGGACGTCAACGGAGAGGTCTTTTGTTCCCCCCACTCGGCGAAAGGTCTGGTCCTCGAGGACGCGTAGCAGTTTGGATTGCATGTTAAGCTGCATCTCGCTGATCTCATCCAAGAAGACCGAGCCGCGATCGGCCAATTCGAAAATTCCTTTTTTTAGAATACGCGCATCGGTAAAAGCCCCCTTCTCATGGCCAAACAGCTCAGTTTCAATGAGCGTTTCAGGGATGGCCGCGCAATTAATCGTCAAGAAGGGCTCAGCGTCTCGTCGGCTTTCATAATGCATGGCACGGGCAATGAGATCTTTACCAGTGCCGGTCTCGCCCTGTATCAGAACGGTCGTGGCTTCGCTGAGCGTTACTTTTCGAACCAAGTCTACGGCGTTCGTCATTAGGGAAGAGTTGCCGATAATATTCTCGAAGCCGAAGCGGGTTTTCACGTATTGTACATTCGAGTGCATGGCGGAGCGGAGACGACTGGTTTCGAGGGCGTTCTTAACCAGATTCTGCAATTTATCGAAGTTAATCGGCTTCTCGATGAAATCATAGGCCCCGGTTTTAAGACAGCGTACCGCATCATCAATGGTCCCATACGCGGTAATCATGATTATTGGAATGTTCGGATTTTTAGACTTTAACTCACTCAAGAGAGCTATGCCACTGGTGTCCGGCAGCCTTATATCCAATGTTATCAGGTCTGGGGTATCGATAACGATCCGTGACAGGGTGGTCGCGCCGTCTTCGGCCTCTATTACTCTATAGCCCCAACTCATCAGCTTCTGTTTGAGGGACCACCGCAACAATCTTTCGTCATCCACTACTAGGATCGTCTCTTTGCCCATGAGTTCGTTTTCACCTAAAAGAAGGAGAATAATCAAGCTTGGAAATTAAACAGGCGCGATTACCGCTAGCCTATCTGTTATAGCGCGATGGGCTTCCGGTCAATTCGGCGCGCTTGCCACGACTAGGCCTCATTAGCGGCCCTGCCCTCAGGCATAGAGGGAAGCCAAATACGTACAGCCGTACCCGTGCCGGGTGTGCTTTTCAAGTCGATGAACCCACCATGATTCATGACAATATGCTGGCAAATAGCAAGCCCCAAGCCGCTGCCTTCCGTCTTAGTCGTAAAGAAAGGTTGGAAAACTTTATCCTTGATTTCGGTCGGTATGCCTCGGCCGGTGTCCTTAATCACGATTTCAAATCCTTGTCCCGTGTACTCCACGGCCTTAATGGACACCGTGCCGGCGCGATCGATGGCTTGTAGGCTGTTTAAAACCAGATTCATGAAGAGCTGCTCCATCTGATTGGCGTCGGCCCATATGTGAGAGAGATGGCTGCCCACAGATAGCTCGATACTAATGTTTTTCTCTTTCAGGGGCTTCTGGGTCAGAGATATGACACGCTTTAATACGGCTTCGAGCTCGACTTCTCCAAAATCAGGACCTCGCGGCTTAGCATACGACAGGAGATCGCGTACCGCTTTGTCAATGCGATTCACCTCATAAAGCACATCCTGCAAGATAGCTTTGTGGGGATCCGTGTTGCACAGTTCGTCACGGATAACCTCCACGGCGCCTTTAATTCCGCCAAGCGGGTTTTTAATTTCATGCGCCAGGCTGGCTGCCAATTCGCCGAGTATTGTGAAATGCTCGGCGCGCATAAGCTGGCGCTCCATGCCCTTAATTTTTGTAATGTCTTTGGCGATGATGGAGGAGCCCACCATCTCACCCTTCTCATTCTTAATCATGGCGCGAGTAAGTAAAACCGTAATTCTGCGGCCGTCTTTGGTCAATCTCTCGGTTTGAAAATTTCGAACGATTCCGTCTTTGCGAAGGTATTCATCGATCTTCTCCAGTTCCTTGCCTTCTTTCAGATCCGGTGGCACAAAGAACTCTAGCGGCTGCCCCAAGACCTCTCTTTCGCTATACCCATAGGTTACTTCAGCGCCTTTGCTCCATGAAGTAATGATATTGTTCATATCAACGGCGATAATGGCATCCGCGGAATCAAATAAACTGTGCGCCAGAAAGGCATCGCTTTGCTCAAGTTCCCTGACGGATCGCCGAACCTCCCGCAAATCCTGCACGATATGAAGCAGACCCATGACCTTTCCCTGTCGGTCCTTAATCAGAGAAATGGAGGCGTGGACCGGGATAATGTTTCCGGTCCGGCCTAAAAACTCGGTTTCATAACTTTGAATACGTCCTTTCTGTTTAAGCGCATCCACCATCATATCCGAGTCGTTAAGATTGCCGGCATAAAGAAACGAGGCGTGCTTTCCGATCACTTCCTCCGCGGAATATCCACAGAGTTGTTCAGCGCCTTGACTATAGAAGCTGATCACACCATTTTCATCCGTAGTTATTATGGCTTCCGGCGAGTGCTTGAGGATGCTCTCCAGATAGCCCCTGGGCTCGGTCATCTCCACCAGTTGACTGCTCAAACTTCCGACGCATTCCAAGCAGTCATCAAACAACAACTTGAAATGCACCCTTTCCAAATATTGCTGATATTGTTTAGCTTTCTCGTCTGAGGTTTGGAAGGTCCTGAGTTCGAAACGGCACACGGCATCGCCACGGCCGATGCATTCAGTTTCGTCGGCATAAACCGCTTTTCCAAAAAAGGTGGAGGCATACCCTGAGGCGTAGCCGCTCAGCGACCAGCAAACGGGAGATTCTGAACGACCGAAAAGCTTTATGTGTTGCTCGGCTTCAAACGAATTCTTCCATTGCCCTCGCATGAAGAAATCACCGTTCTGACGATCTATTTTCAGCTCCTCGCATTCGACTTTCACGACACCTTCTATCGCATGAAGCTTGGGCCCGGCCAACAACCATTCCAGTTCTGAGCGCCAAGGGTGACGATCCTTCAATCGAACGGCATCTGAATGTCCACAGCGATAGCCATAGCGGATTAGTATGCCTTTAGCCGCGTCAACTCCAAGGTTGTCTACCAATTCTTTGCGGATGTGCCCAAAGGCGTCGGCCCCAATGATGACAACTCGATTATCTCCCAGAGAAAGAATGCCGCTCGCTTCGTCGGCTTTTATGAGCCCTTTGAATTTCAAATCTCTAGCCTGCATAAATTTTTAACCTGCCTGGTTGGGTTCAGTAAGATAACATCATACCCTTACTAGGCGTCGGCGTCGAGTTTTTTAATGGATAAAATTGAGGGACCCCACTCCCTGCCGGAGCAGGGAGGGGGTGAAGGGGGACAAGTAAAAATTTTTGCACGGACGATCATCACCACGGAGGGTAACTTAGCGATGACTGTGCGTTCTCAGCTAATCAGCGTAAAACAACGCTGAAGCCTTGTTTCCAGACGATCCTGGTGATTCTCGTGCAAAATTCAGGTAATATGAACTGCACAATAATAGGGACTTACATATAGAACACTGGTGAGAAAGTGCCTGTGGCCACTATACAATTAGGATTCTTGGTAGCCATTACCCACCGCTATAAAAAAATAGTAATGAACGATGAAGAAAAGTGAGAAGGCTTCATGTCTATTCCACGCCAGGTACTTCTTACCTTCTCAGATCCATCCTTTATTGTTTTTCCCAGGCCGCTCAGTTGGTTCCCCAACGCTCGATACGGCATAACGTTGCGCTGCAATAGCAAAAGTTATGCCGACTGCCCCATAGTTATATAAATTTAAACCATAGAACTACATACGTGCTCCTGGACCGTCGTCGTAGTCCAATGCCAAATGCGTATTCGGGGCAGTGAGCCCAAGAGGGACGCCAAATGACCCGATCCAGGAAGAGCCGTTTTGGCTGCCAATGGCCTCGTCAGGCAGGCTTGCTTACGAATAGAACGAGATTACTCCAGACTGCCGATGGAACAGTCCAATTCTGCCGGGGCTCCGTAACGATTCGCGGCGGAGCGCGAAAACCATCCCAAAGGGGTTGCGGCCAACCCTGGGCTTTGAGACGGAATCCCGTTGGGATTCTGAAACGGGCAAAATATTTTCAGGAAGTGCCTTTCGGACCTTTATTCATGTTGTCTGTTGGGTTCCGGCTTGTCCGGGTTAGGGTAACAACGTCCTCTCGGTCATTAATATTGCTGATCCTTTTCAGCGGATTATTTTCCGCAATCCTTCGTTCGTTCTTAACGCCGAATCAGATTAAGGATATACGGCATATCCGCAACCAAGTAATCACCGCTTGGCTCGACGAATCGATCCTGGCAATCATCGTAGGAAAGCGTCACACATGGAATGCTCGGCCTAATCCATCAAGCGGTGACACGGAACATTTCGAGTGGTCGCGCCCAAGCCACCGTCTCTTAAGCATGGGATGGCTTTGCTAAATCCTTTATCACAAATTCCTCGCACACGCTCGCATTTGACCACGCGATTTTCTGTTTCAACGAACACTTGCCCGTCACCTCGTCCCGTGTCTCATAGAAAGAACACGAAGAACAGCGCAGGGCGCGCGAATGGAACTTATCCATAAATACCCACACCGTAGTGCCTAATACCAGGAGGTAAAGGGTAATGAGTCCAGCGAGCAGGCCAAAGGGCGTCCATATGGCCGCAACGGTGACAGCGGCCAGAGCGTACGCGATCCAATGCGCCACACGGGCGCGGTTCATTTTCAAGATCCGTCTCATGATGTTCTCCCTGGATCCACTGTCAAACCTCCTCTGCGCTACATGCCGGTTTTAGAATGTAATCGCTACAAATGGCGGCCTTGGGATAAGTCCCCTCCCCTGACAAGGTGACGCGCGGATTCTTTTACAAGTCTCGGCAGCGTCTGCGAAAGCCTTCTCTTTCTAAGCGAGGCAGGAAGCGCCGCCAGGCTTTCAGCCGTTGCCCAAATCTGCCAGCTTCCAGCCGATGGTGGTTTAGTTCATCGCATTGCGTTTGACACCTTAGACAGAATTCTGTCCAGGGGATCGTCTCCAGCCGCTTCTTGCCTACCCCCTTGCCACAGTTCTGGCACTGCCCAAAAGTAGCACTGTTTATTCGAGCCAGGGCCCGCAAGATTGCTTTGTATCGACGGCTTTTTTCTTGGCATACTTGAAGAATGCGCTCTTGTTCGAAATCTTGTTCGGCGCGCTCCTCCAAGTCGACAGGGTTACTGTCTCTTGGAGTTAATAGTTCCATGAAATTGGCGGCCAGGGAGCTTTCCAAATTCCGCACAGCCAAGTTTAGCTTCCGCTTATAACGCAATAGGTCCGTTCTGTTCATAGTTGCCTCGACGTAATCGATTTCTCACACAACGAATAGCGCTTAAAATTTGACCGTCAGCACTGGACAAGACGCCTGACGAATTACTTTCTCGGTAGTAGTCCCCAGGAAGAATCTCCGTATGGCGCTCCAGCCGTGGGTGCCCATGACAATCAAGTCGACATGGTGATCATCCGCCGCCTTGAGAATCTCCTGGTAAGGCGATCCTTGAAGAACTTGCATTTCACATCGAAGCCGCTTCCCAAGATCGGCCGGGATGATTTTATTGAGTTGCATTTCGGACCAACGTATGATGGCATTTATGTTGTGCGCCAGGTTGGCGCGTTCCATCTCGTACTGAATAGCATTCGCGTATTCCACCACGGAAAGAAGTATTAGTTTAGAATTGTACTCATCGCTAAGAGCGATAGCGTAATCGAGCGCACGCTGCGAATAATTGGAGAAGTCCGTGGGAAAAAGAATGGCTCGCAACTGAATCGGGTGAATGATATCTGCGGGAACCGCAGCTTCTGTCGAATGGGGAGGTATAGTGAGTACGGGGCAAGGTGCTCCACGAATCACACGTTCGGTTACGGAACCTAGGAAAGCAGACTCCGTCCTTTTGCGCGTGCGAGTTCCGATGATGATCAAATCAATGGCATTCTCAGCGGCGAAACGAATGATCTCGTCGGCCGGACTGCCTTTTCCGACAATTTCCTTTATCTCCAGCTCAGCGCGCATGCTCTCAGGCACCCACTGACGCAGTTGTGCGGACACAGACTCGTGCATTTGCTGCTGTGCCTGTCCGACGTCGATGATGGTCGCCCAATGTGGAAATCTAGTAAAGAGATCAGGAATGATGTGCTGAATAAAGAGGTCAGCATCATAGCGGCGCGCCAACGAGATCGCATATTTCAAGGCGGGTCCATGATTCGGGCAAAGATCCGTGGCAACTAGTAGGCGACTTATTCTAACCATCATAGGCTCCATTCGCTGAGTGTCTTCTTACAGTATTTCTTATTTAAGCAAGACATGTTCACTTGAGCGACACTCTGGAAAACCCAGCGAAATGGCTGTAAGAGATTCACTTGAGCGACGCCTCAGACGCAATCCGCCATGCTACTCACGGGTGACAGTTCCCGATGCGATGGCTAAATAACCCGACGCTTCAAACAAGTGTATTTATGGTAATAACCGGCGACGGTGAACCTTTGATTTTTGATTGAGTTGCCTAGCAAAATTGTTCGGTATGGAATGTGTCTTGATTAATACGAGAAAGCGAGGTGCTGCGCCATGGGCGCTAATTCGCTTAAGTAAAGGCCACGAGCCTTTTAAGACTTTGAGATACTGCCTTAAGCCGGCGCTGGGCAGAGAAGTTGACTGGGACGACATTTCATTCTCTTTGATGGGACTGCCTATTTTATCGGCCGGAATGGCCGAAGAAAGGAGAAGTACAGAAATGTTAAACATTAAGAGAGTATTATGTCCAACCGATTTTTCAGAGTATTCCGAGAAGGCCCTTAAATATGCCGCCGATCTTTCCATTCGATTTAAAGCAACACTATTCATTCAGCATGTCATGGAAGATGTCCTTACTATGGTCCCGGACGTTTACGGATCACTCACCGACTTCCAATCGATGCGGGAAGCGTATGAAAGAGATGTTATCGAAAGGCTGCAACTGAGTATCGGGCCGGAAATATCGGCCACTACGATTCTCGGAAAGGGGAGCACAGCCGCTGAGATCTTGAAGACCGCCAAGGAAAAAGATGTGGATTTAATTGTGATGGGTAGCCATGGACGCAAGGGTCTCGGACGATTGGTGATCGGTTCCGTAGCCGAGCAGATTGTGAAGAAGGCACAATGCCCGGTTTTAACCGTCTGTCATTTGGAGCACGCGCCGCCTCGACCCTTGGAGTTTCAGAGAGTCTTGACGGCGGTCGACTACTCTGATCATTCCTTACGGGCCTTGGAATTTGCGCTGTCCTTTGTCGAGGATTATCAATCGGAATTGTACTTACTGCACGTGATTGATCACCTAGCTAAGCCGGAACTGGCGGGGTTCGCCTATGATCCGGCCCATTACGAAGAAAGAGAGATGGAGGCTTCCCGAAGGCGGCTGCGCAATATGGTTCCTGATGAGCTCTGGTCAAAGTATTCGATAAAGCCCATCGCCAAGATTGGCCACCCTTATCGCGAAATAACGCATACGGCCCTCAGTATTGCTGCCGACCTTGTTATCATGGGTGTTGTTGGCCATCGCGCTATCGGCTCCACGCTGTTCGGTTCCACAACCTATCGCGTGATAAAGGAGGTGCATTGTCCGGTCTTGACAATTCGCGGACGAAAGGGGGAAACTTGAAAGATTGATCCGTCCGGTTGCCTTTGACCGGAGCGCAATTTGGAGAGAACATCGATGGACATACGCGGGTATTTCTTAGGTGTTTGCAACATTGGCAACGATAGCCACGAAATGAACTGCATGGCTGTTGAAAGTTGTACCTTCTGAAGGAGGTCAAAAGATTCCCGTGGTACGACCACTATATTTGCCCACGCCCTATCAGGATTCGGCGGAAGCGGGGCGTCTTATTCTGCGTGATGGAACGACAGCCGTTCTTCGTGTGGCGCGCCCAGATGATCGGACCGCCGTACACGAGTTTTTTTCCCGATTGTCACCCGACTCCAAATGGCAACGGTTTTTCTCCATGTCTGTCCCGGAGGAAGAACTGGTCGAATCTCTTTGCGACGACACTGACCCGCGTCAGCGGCTAACTCTCATCGTCACACGCGCATACGGGAGCAGCACGCATATTATTGCCACGGGCTCATATATATGGATGAAAGATCGGATGGCGGAAGTGGCGGTTACCGTCGATGACTCTCTGCACGGAAAGGGGATTGGCGCATTATTGCTGGAACGCCTGGCTTTGTTGGCCGTGCGACACGGAATTGTTCGATTTTGGGCGCTCACTCATGCCGATAACCAGGCCATGCTGGAAGTTTTCCGCAGATCCGGTTTTCATGTAAACGAAAAGATTTCGGACGGTTGTGTTGAGGCTGATTTCTTGGTTGTGCCTACTGAAACAAGCGTCGCCCGCTCTGAGATACGAGACCGCGTATTTACCACCGCTTCGATGCGCCCGTTCTTTCAGCCGGCCTCTGTAGCGGTGGTCGGCGCCTCGCGCAACCCATACAGCATTGGTTACCGCATCCTTGAAGCCCTACAATCGAATCGATTTCAAGGCCCCATTTATCCTGTGAATTCAAAGGCCGGCGTCGTCGGATCAAGAAGGGCGTACCCATCCATCAGCCAATTGCCGGAAGCGGTTGACCTTGCCGTCATTGCCGTGCCGCGGGACGAAGTGTTGTCGGTCGTCGAAGACGCCGCGGCAGCGGGAGTGAAGGCCGTCGTAGTGATAACCGCCGGGTTTGCCGAGGTCAATGCCGAAGGGCGCGAACTGCAGCGGAAGTTGGTTGAACGGATACGCGAGCGGGGAATGCGCATGGTGGGCCCCAACTGTATGGGCATTCTCAACACCGATCCCGCCGTACAGCTCAACGCCACTTTTTCGGCAGTCTTCCCACCCGCCGGAAAAGTGGCCATGTCTTCCCAAAGTGGGGCGCTCGGCATGGCCATCTTGTCCTATGCTCGTCGCATAAACTTAGGCCTATCGACCTTCGTCAGTGTTGGGAACAAGACTGACGTCTCAGGCAATGATCTCCTACAATACTGGGAAGAGGACGTCGGTACCGATGTCATCCTGCTTTACCTGGAGTCTTTTGGCAACCCGCGCAGGTTTGCGCGTATCGCCCGACGTGTAAGCCGCGTCAAGCCGATCGTGGCTGTCAAGGGCGGCAGAACACGGGCGGGTCGGCGGGCCGCTGGATCTCATACCGCGGCCTTAGCGGCAAGCGATGTGGCGGTTGATGCGCTATTTCGTCAAACCGGCGTTATTCGCGCAGAAACTCTGGTCGAGATGTTTGATCTGGCGGCCACTCTGAGCACGCAACCTTTACCTCGAGGAAGGCGTACAGCCATCGTAACTAATGCTGGAGGTCCCGGCATTTTATGCGCGGATGCCTGCGAGGCAGGCGGGCTCGTGGTCCCGGAGCTCTCTTCCAAGACAAAATCCGCGTTGTCAAAGTTCCTCCCGAAAACCGCCAGCGTCGGAAATCCTATAGACATGATTGCTTCAGCGACGCCGGAGCATTACCACCGGTCTATCGAGACGGTTTTAGGAGCTGAGGAGGTTGATGCGTTAGTTGTGATATACATTCCCATTAGCCCGGCCGATTCACCGAGCGTAATCGAGGGCATACGCAACGGCGTGGCCGGTTCCCGCCAATCCGGCGGCCAAGGAAAACCGGTTCTGACCTGCTTGATGGCGGAAGAGGGAGTCAGCATGCCGCTGGTCTTGAAACACGAAAGCGTTCCCACTTACGCTTTTCCCGAATCGGCCGCGGGAGTTCTTTCCAAGGTATCGACTTACGCGGAGTGGCGGGAGCAGCCGGTCGGAGTCATTCCGGACTTCGCTGATATTCATGCTGAGCTTGCCCGAGAGACTTGCCATAGGGCCATCGCAGAGCGGGGGGCTGGTTGGCTTACCGCGGAAGAGACCCGCGCTGTGTTGATGGCCATGGGTCTTCCTGTTCCGACCTGCGGCGTCGCCCGTACTTCTGAGGAGGCGGCTGAGTTGGCGCAAAAGATTGGATTTCCCGTGGCGGTAAAACTCGCTTCCCATCAAATTGTCCATAAGACGGAAATTGGCGCAGTTCGATTGAATTTGGCAGATAAATCGGCGGTGCGCAAAGCGTTTCACGAAATCCGCAATCGTGTGGCCGAGGAAAATAAACTGGAAGCTATGGAAGGTGTTTTGGTGCAGCCGATGATTACGCGCGGAGTCGAAGTAATGGTCGGCATGACGGAAGATCGCCTGTTCGGTCCCCTCGTCGCCTTTGGGCTCGGTGGAATTCATGTGGAGATTCTCGGCGATGTTCAGTTTCGCATTACACCTCTTACCGACCATGATGCAAAACAAATGGTACGAGAGATACGTGGCTATCGCCTGCTCGAAGGCTACCGCGGCCATCAGCCGGCAGATGTAGCCGCGATTGAAGAAGTACTGCTTCGTGTTTCTCGATTGGTCGAAGAGATCCCGGAAATCAGTGAAATCGATCTAAATCCGATCTTCGCCCTTCCACCCGGCGAAGGCTGCTCTATCGCGGACGCCCGCATAAGAGTTGAACCGTTGACGGAAGGTCAAGTTGACCGATACACCACTACACCCCTTGGAGAAATCTCGCCCACACCTCCACGGTAATAAATTTCAGCACGGCTCAGTTAATTACTTAAGAGTCTCTGCCCTCACAGTTCACCCGCTTCGTCTCCGCAGAAAGCGCAAACATCGGTCCGCGGGATCAGTACGAGCTGACGCTAACGGCGCGTCTGTGGCGGAGTGCACTCAATGTTTATTTGCTGCGAAGTATTTCGAGTGACAAAAAACGCGTGTGAGCCTCACCAACGTAACTTGATAATCCCAGCCGGATCAATCCCGCCCTTCATAATAGCCAATCTCAGTTCTTTTTTTATTGTTGATAGTCTTGCTCGATCTTCCACCGAGACTTGACCAGAATGTATTTGTCGCGCATTCGCCGGCAGGCAAGAATAGAAAGAAGCCAAGGTAGCGCCGGCGAGACGCCGCCGCTACCTCGGTGGGGCACGAAGTTCAAGAAGTAAGGATCGCCGTAGGATCCCGGGCAATGGCCGCTTGTCTGCCGGCGATGGCCGCGTTCCAGCGTCCAGCATGGAAGGCCACCCGCGGATCCCCGTACGCGGGGTAATCAGAAGGTGCCCCGGTCAGCGTGGCGGCGAGTAGGCCGAGGAGCAGCCCGCTGAACGGGATTCGCCGCAGGCTCAGCCGGCGCGCCGCGTGGTGATCCGAATAAGGAATCATTGCTACTCCGGATGCGAAGGCCCGCAGCGGGTACAAGAGTCATTGGGCGGGGCGCTCGCTCGAAGTGGTAGGGACGAAAGGATAGCGCGGGGCTGTGGCCAATGACCAAACTCAAGAGTCCCGGTGCGGGGCCGGTACCGCTACCACCTAGTTGGCTTATGATCGAATCTCAGTTGGTCTGGATGCTGTCCTTGACTTATAGAATTTGAGATGATAGCATTTTACTTTGTTCGTTTGAACCGGTATTGAGTTGCTAAGGTGCTTCTACCATGAACAGAACAAGGGTCAGCTTAATTACAATTAGTCTCATTCTTCTCATCATGCCGTGTTTGAGCGCGGCTACCTTGTGTTCCACGTGCTTTAGTATGAAACCGCCGTTAGACGTGGCCGTTGCGGCGGAGAATGAAAGCTGTTGTATGATGGCCCAGCCGCCCTCCGACCTATCGTTAAAAGCCGGCGCCTGCTGCTTGAACTGCATCGAAACTTCCTCCAATGATTTTGAACTGAATCAATCCGCTTTTGAACTTGAGAAATTGGGAAGCCGTAGCGATCGGAGCTCGTCCGTCTTAGGTATCGTCGTCGAACTCCTCGGGGAGCCGGAGGCAGATTGCCGGCCGCCTGGCTTTGATTTATCCTCTATATTGGCCAAATCTAAAAACGCACCGCTATTCCTCCTCGCCTGCGCTCTCCGTATTTGATCTGAAATCTTAAAACTAAACGTTGGATGTTTTTCTGAAGCCGCGTTCCTGCGAGACTTCCATTGAGTCGGGCACACGCTTCCCTTGGGCTTGTCATCACGAAGAAGCCCAGCCGCGCGGGAGCTAGCGCTGAGTCCATGACCAGCCAATATGGATCATGGCGTCACGGATTATGTCTGCGACCGCACCGAGGGATATCATAGGAGTTGTTCATGTCCCCTGGGAGCGCCCCGACTACCGTCGGGGCAAGGGTGGACGGGGTCCGCAACGGGAGTCGCCGGCAGAGATGCCGGCGCTCCCAGGTATTTTCAAGGGAGCGGCCCGCTTGCGAGCTAGGACTAAACGCGGCTCGTTTTCACTAACCGAATTTCATAAGGAGAAGACTATGCGAAAAATTTTAACAACCATCATCATGATATCACTCGTTCTGCTAGCGGCTATTGGGTCCAGCTTGATGGGCAAAAGCGAGTCTAAGAGCGTGGCGATGACCACTATCACCGGCGAGGTGATCGATATTGCTTGCTTTATGGGGCACGATGCCTCTGGGAAAAACCACACAAAGTGCGCCGTGCAATGCGCCGAGAAAGGAATCCCATTGGCCATCCTAGACGAGAAACTGCAACAAATTTATCTCCCGCTCGCGCTTGACCACTCCAGTCCCAATGCCAAGCTATTGAATTACATTGCTCAACGCGTTACCGTGACCGGACGAGTGATCAAGAAAGGCGGCCTTACGGGGATCGAAATAAAGAGCATCGAGCCCGCGCACGCCGTCAAAGCCAAGTAATCACGGGGAGCATTGAGCTGCGTGCAAGTTCGACAGGCTGTATGCTGTATGACGGAAAGATGAGCAGTAGCGACCGGGTAAGCACCGTATGGCACATTGACCCGGTCGCTACCGCTCCCGGTTCTGTATCAGTGCAGACCCCATGAACAGTTACAAGGAGCTTAGCGCTTGATTCCATGAATCTATATTATAAACAGGCCACAACCTTACAGGGCTGGCCTTGCTCGAGGGCAAATGCCCAACGGTAATATGAGGTATCGCCAGATGTTGTCTACAAACAATTACACCAGCATTTTTCTAGCGATCCTAATCCTGACGATCCCGGTTTTCGGTGCAGAGCGCCCAACGGGACCGGTGGCCTCATCACCGGCGTACGACGATTTCCAGAAGCTTTTGGTGGAAATTCCATCCAAAAGCGCGAATCCCGAAGCAACGCATACTCGCGCAACGAAGGATTTGAAGGAGGGTCCAACGCTCCAATGGGAAACGCTCTATGAGGCTGCGTTAAAGAATAATCCGGAGATACAGGCCGCTCGTAAAAAATACGAAGCGATCCGCACGCGGCCAACGCAGGAAAGCTCGCTGCCGGAACCGACGGTTGGATTCATGTCGAACAACATGGGGAACCCCCTGCCCTTTACTACCATAGGCCGCGATCCGCAAAGCAACGTTGGAATTTTCCTGAGCCAGGAGATCCCCTATCCGGGAAAATTGAAACTGAAGGGCGACACGGTCAAAAAGGAGTCCGACAGCGAATGGCAGAATTATCTCGGCAGCCGTCTGAGCGTGATCGCCCGACTCAAGGTTGCCTACTATGACCTTAGCTATTTTTATAAAGCGATTGACGTGACCAATAAGAACAAGGATTTATTGGAAAAGCTCGCCAAGATCGTCGAGGCGAACTATGAAGTAGGTAAGGGCATCCAGCAGGATCTGTTAAAGGCCCAGGTAGAAATCTCTCTGTTGACCGTACGGCTGGCCCAGTTGGAACAGAAGAAGAACAGCGTCATCGCCCAAATCAACAGCTTGCTTAATCGGTCGCCCGACAGCCCGCTGGGCCGCCCGGCCGCCTTTGAGAAGGCCACGCTGACTTACACGTTTGCAGAACTGAGCCGTATGGCCGGTCAAAACAGCCCCATGGTCAAGTCGCGCACCGAGCTCATTCAGCGCAATAGTCTGGCTTTGGACTTGGCTCGCCGGCAGTATTATCCGGATTTTATGATCAGCGGCTCTTACGGCAATAGCGGACGTCTATCGGATATGTGGCAAATTCGCTTTGATATGAAAATCCCTCTCTACTTCTGGCGAAAGCAACGTTATGGTGTGGAAGAAGCGATCCATAGCTTGATGCAAGTCAAGAAGGAATACGAGACGACCACGCAAATGATTAGCTTTAATGTAAAAGATCAGTACTTGCAGGCCGTCACTTCCGAGCGGTTGCTCAATCTCTACGCGCGGCGCATCATTCCCCAAACTACGCTAACGTTGGAATCCTCCTTGGCCAGCTATGAAGTTAGTAAAGTAGATTTTCTAACGTTATTGAATAATTTTATTAGTGTGCTGACGTACGAGCTGAGCTACTACGAAGAATTGGCCAATTTTCAAAAGGCGCTGGCGCGCATGGAAGAGTGGGTGGCGGTCCCGCTGATCAACTAAGTCGCCGGCCATTGCAGAGGTCCCATAATGAAAATAAAAAAGGTTATGGCCCCAATTATCCTGTTGGCCCTGGCGGGCGTGGGTGCTTACTACGGCAACCGGCACGGACTTTGGCAAAAAGTTAACGGGCTTTTAAGTCATAAGGCCGCCGGTCAGACCCAGTACTATTGTCCGATGCACCCGACGTACGTCTCCGACAGACCCGGCGATTGCCCCATCTGCAATATGCGGTTGATTCCCATGGAGAAGGTGACGCCGGCCGGTGATCATGCCGGGCCTCCGCCGGCCACCGGCGAGGCGAAGGACGAGGCCGTTGCGGAGAGTTCCTCGCAAGTCTCGGGATATGTTCCCGTGAAAATCCCGCGCGAACGACAGCAAGTCATGGGCATCACCGTTGAGGAAGCCCGCATGATGAACCTGAACGAAAGCCTGCGCACCGTCGGGCGCATCGTCTCGGATGAGACGCGCTTACATCACGTCCACACCAAGTTCGAGGGTTTTATTGAACATCTGTTTGTTAATTATGTCGGGCAATTTGTGAAGAAGGGCGAGCCGCTGTTTTCAATCTATTCCCCGGAATTGGTCGCTACGCAAAATGAATATTTGCTGGCTTTGCAAGCCCAGGAAAAATTTGATGGGAAGGACGCCGATGGACCACTGACCGGCATTGACCTGTTGGGCGCGGCGCGCCGGCGGCTATCGTTATGGGATATCGGCTCCGACACGTTCGCGGAACTGGAAAAAACCCATCGGCCCGTAATAGCCGTGATTATACGCTCGCCGGCAAGCGGCTTTGTGAGCGTCAAGAACGCTTCGCACGGTATGCGGATCACGCCCGCCGACAACCTATATGACATTATCGACCTCTCCTCGGTTTGGGTGCTGGCTGACCTTTATGAAGTGACTTTGCCCTTTGTGCATCCCGATCAGCCGGCGGAAATGACTCTGGCCTACCAGCCGGATCAAGTCTGGAAAGGGCGGGTGACCTACATGTATCCGACGGTTGATGAGAAAACCCGCACCTTGAAAGTGCGTCTTGAATTCAACAATCCGTCCGGCCGGCTGCGACCGGGAATGTATGTCAATGTCGAGCTCAAAGGCCGCTTGGGCTCGGGCCTTGCGGTGCCGGAAAGCGCGGTGCTGTCCACCGGCGAACGCACGCTGGTATTTGTGGCCAAACCTCATGGCATTTTTGAACCGCGTGAAGTTACGACCGGCGTCAAGGTACGGAATTTTTACGAGATCAAGCGCGGCCTGAGCGTTGGCGAAAAAGTGGTCACCAGCGCAAATTTTCTGGTGGATTCCGAGTCCAAGCTGCTGGCGTCACGGGCGGGAATGGGCGCCGGGCATAAGCATGGACAATAAGCGATTCCCCCGGGCCAGCCTTTGGTCGGCCGTTTATTCGAATTCCATTGTTTCTGCTCAGCCCATGACGGCGGTTCCGTATCGGCTGGGTGGCCTAATGCGTGGGTGGTTGAACAATTACGAAATTTGAAATCAGGAATCACGCGAAAACCCGGAGGGTTCCCAGCGATTAGCCGGTGGTTGAACGCAGCGATACCACCGGCTAATCGCTGTCAAACCTCCGGCTTGGTCGAAGGCACGGCTGAACAGTTACATTCTATTTTGAATTCCAGCTCCCGACTTCTGGATGCCTGAGTAGTCACGAGGAATTTATAAAGGTGCGCTATGATCGAGAAACTCATTGAATTTGCGGCTCGCGAGAAATACATTGTCCTGATGTTTACTGCGGCCATCGTGGGCGTCGGCATTTGGACGTTATACAACCAGCCCGTGGACGCCATTCCCGATCTCTCGGACACGCAAGTCATCATATATTCCCGCTGGGATCGCTCACCGGACATCATCGAAGATCAGGTAACCTATCCCATTACCACGGCCCTGTTAGGCGCACCCAAAGTGAAAGCCATTCGCGGTTATTCGGATTTTGGCTTTTCCTATGTCTACATTATTTTCGAAGACGGCACGGACATTTATTGGGCGCGCAGTCGAGTGCTGGAGTATCTCAGCAAGGTAACGCCCACGTTGCCGAGTGGCGTGAAAACGGAGATTGGCCCGGACGCCACCGGCGTAGGCTGGGTTTTCCAGTATGCTTTGGTGGATGAAAGCGGCAACCAATCGCTGGCCGATCTGCGATCCTTTCAGGATTGGAATTTGCGTTTTGCTCTGCAATCCGTGCCCGGCGTGGCCGAGGTAGCCACGGTCGGCGGCTTTCAAAACCAGTACCAGGTTACGGTCGATCGTAACCGGCTGGCCGCTTACAATCTATCAATCATGATGGTTTCGGAAGCGGTCCGCAATGCCAATGTCGAAACGGGCGGCCGCCTGATCGAGTTTTCCGGAATGGAATACATGGTACGCGGGCATGGCTACGTGAAAACGCGTGAGGACCTGGAACAGGCGGTCTTGAAGACAGACGAAATGGGAACCCCGGTGTTGTTGCGCGACGTGGCGAGAGTCGAGCGGGGTCCGGAGATTCGTCGCGGCATCGCGGATTTGGATGGCCGCGGCGACTGCGTCGGCGGCATCGTCGTCATGCGCCACAATGAAAACGCCGACCAAGTCATCCGCCGCGTGAAAAACAAAATTAAGGACCTGGGGGCTTCGCTGCCGCACGGAGTAAAGATCGTCACCACCTATGACCGCTCGGAGCTGATCGAGCGTTCCATCGACACGCTTAAGCATGAGCTGATGGTGGAGATGATGATCGTCAGCCTGGTAATCCTCGTCTTCTTGTGGCACATCCCTTCGGCCATCATTCCCATTGTCACTATACCGGTCTCTGTGCTGCTCGCTTTTATTCCGATGTATTGGATGGGCCTCAACTCCAACATCATGTCGCTGGCTGGCATTGCGATTTCCATAGGCGTGCTTGTGGATGGCGCCATTGTTGAAGTGGAAAACGCCTACAAAAAACTGGAGCTTTGGATCGAGGGCGGACGAGTGGGCGATTTCCACGCCATACGCTTGCAGGCGCTGAAGGAAGTCGGCCCGTCGGTATTTTTCTCCCTGCTGGTCATCGCCGTGGCTTTTCTTCCGGTATTCACACTGGTCGACCAGGAAGGACGGCTGTTTCGGCCGCTGGCCTTCACTAAGAATTTTGCCATGGCCATTGCGGCGATTCTGGCGGTTACGCTGGACCCGGCGATGCGTATGCTATTTGCCCGCATGGATTATTTCCAATTTCGTCCGCGCTGGCTGGCGTGGATAACCAATCAAGCGCTGGTGGGCAAGTACTACAAAGAAGAAAAGCACCCGATCAGCCGGCTCTTATTCACGCTCTATGAGCCGCCGGCGAGACTGGTGCTGAAACACCCGAAGGCCACCATTGCGATCGCGCTGCTATTGGTAGCCACGACGATCCCGGTTTATTTCCAACTCGGCAGCGAGTTCATGCCGCCGCTCAATGAGGGATCGATATTATATATGCCGACCACTCTGCCGGGGATCTCCGTGGCGCAAGCGCAGGCGCTGTTGCAGCAGCAAGACGAAATCATCAAAGCCTTTCCCGAAGTCGAGCGGGTTTTCGGCAAGGCCGGACGCGCCGAAACCTCCACCGATCCCGCGCCTTTTTCCATGATGGAAACCACCATTCTCTTAAAACCGGCGGCTGAATGGCGGTATAAGGAGCAGTGGTATACGAAACAGTCGCCGGAATGGTTGAAGAAGGCGGTGTTGAGGCATATTTGGCCGGAGCATATTTCATGGAACGATTTAATTGCCGAGATGGACCAGGCGGTCAAGATCCCCGGCGTCACCAACGCCTGGACGATGCCCATCAAAGCCCGCATCGACATGCTGACGACCGGTGTGCGTACGCCGATTGGAATAAAAATCTTTGGGCCGGACTTATTAGAAATTGAAAAAATCGGCGGCCACCTGGAGGCCATCCTGAAAGAGATGCCCGGTACTCGCTCCGTCTATGCCGAGCGCGTGGCCGGAGGCTATTTCGTGGATTTTAATCTCAAGCGGGATCAGTTGGCGCGTTATGGATTGTCGGTGGCCGACGCGCAGAATATCGTCATGTCGGCCATCGGCGGAGAGAATGTCACAACCACCATCGAAGGCCGCGCCCGTTACCCGGTAAATGTTCGCTACCCGCGGGAGCTGCGGGATAACGTAGAACGGATCAGCCAAGTTTTGGTCCCGACGGCCACGGGCGCGCAAATCCCCATCTCGCAGGTGGCAGAGATCAAGAGTGTCCACGGGCCGTCGATGATACGCGATGAGAACGGCATGCTGGCCGGGTACGTGTTTGTCGACCTCTCCTCCAGCGATATCGGCGGCTATGTTGAACAAGCCAAGCAAATCGTGAGCGAAAAACTGAAGTTGCCGACGGGCTACTCCCTGGTTTGGAGCGGCCAATACGAAAATATGTTGCGGGTGCGCGAGCGGTTGAAGATTGTTGTGCCGGTGACGCTGGTCTTGATTTTTGCACTGCTCTATATGAACACGAAATCGGTGATGAAAACGTCGATTGTGCTGCTCGCCGTTCCCTTTTCACTGATCGGCGCGATTTGGCTGATGTATGCGCTCGACTACAACATCTCCATTGCGGCGTGGGTGGGCATGATTGCGCTGATGGGGCTGGATGCAGAAACCGGCGTTTTCATGCTGCTGTTTCTCGATCTGTCATACGCGGAGGCGCAGCGGCAAGGCCGCCTGAAGACCAAGGCGGATTTGGTGGAGGCTATCATTCACGGCGCCGTCAAGCGAGTGCGGCCGAAGATGATGACCGTAACGGCCGCCTTTATGGGCCTGATGCCGATCATGTGGTCCATGGGCACGGGCTCCGACATGATGAAGCGCGTGGTGGCGCCCATGGTGGGCGGGCTCGCAACGTCATTTGCGTTGGAGTTGCTGGTGTATCCGAGCATCTATTTGCTGTGGAAGTGGCGCGCCGAAGTTAAGAACCAATCTTTCAAAAGCCTAGCTTGAGTTCTTGTAGTGGCACAAGCCGTCAGAAGTCCGTAGCCAGGCGTTATGAAAACAGAACCGCCTGCGGTAGCGGGCGGGTGGCCGAGCCGGGTAGGCCGGGGTGAGACATACCCGGTCGCTACCGCTCCCGGTTCTGTTTTACGGGAGTTATTTTCAGGGGAGTTGTATGAATAAGACCAATCATTCTATAGGCACGCTGGCGCCTGTGTTGTTCGTACTGCTTGCTTTTTGCTCAACCGCCATGCTGGGACAGCCGTATCATTTCGCGGTTAAGCATGCGCACGGTTGGCGAAGCTGCCAAGGGGAGTTGACCATAAGCCAAGAGGGTATTACGTATCAAGACTCTAAAGAAAAGCACGATCGTAAGTGGGTCTTTAAGGAGGTTCAGCAAGTGCGGTTGCTGTCGTCCAAGGAGCTGGCCATAGTGACTTACGAGGACCAACGGCTGAAATGGAGCGGCGACCGAAGTTTCCGATTCATTTTGCTCGACGGCGAGATCACGAATTCGCTTTACCGATTTCTCCTTGAAAAAACCGGCAAGCCTCTGGTCGCCAAAATAGCTTTTATCGAAACCGGACCAACGTATCAACTCTCGGCCAAGCATTTACACCGCTGGGGAGGATGCCAAGGGACCCTGATCTTCTCGGAGAATGGCGTCATTTATCAGACGGACGACAAGGAAGAATCTCGCACTTGGCTTTACAGCGACCTTGAGAGCATCGGGCCGATGAATCCGTTTCATTTGCGACTGACGACCAACGAGACCTCGCGTTTTCACTATGGGGGAAGAGCGGATTTCAATTTTGTCCTCAAAGAAAAAATGAATGAAAAACTGTATGAGTATCTCTGGCGGCACATCCACAAAATGGAATCGCCGTCGAACGGAATCAGCAGTAAGTAGACTTTCTTGCGCCCACGAGAACAAATTGCGCTTTCATTCTCCTTGAAAATACTTGGGAGCGCCGGCATCTCTGCCGGCGAGCCCCGTCGCGAATTGCGTCTACCCTTGCCCCTACGGTAGTCGGGGCGCTCCCAGGGGTGTCGTTGCTATTTTCATTCGTCGTGGCGCCGCAAAAGGGGCCTCGAGTGCTCTCTTAACAACAGCTTCCGCCGGGCGCGCAGCAGGCATCCGTAACGATGGAAAAAACTTCTTCCGGCTGATCTGGGCCGATGACCGTAAAGTTCAACTCGTAAGGAGCGCGTCGAAGTTTTGCGGCGGTATCCGTACAAACTTCCACGGCTTCGTTGCGCGGGAACAAATGCCCTTCCTCATCGACGACGGCTTTAAATGGGCCACGATAGATCGCTTTTTGCCCGATGAAATTGCAGCCGGCGGACTTTTCAAACTTGTAGCCGCGTAGGACTAGAGAGTAGAATTTATGGCCTTCAACTTCTTTCCAAAAACTTTTCTTTAGAATGGAAAGCCCATAGAAGCCGGACTGCTCAAGGTAAGCCAAATATTCTTCCTCGGTTAAGGCCCCTGAAACGCACTCACCCCACAGCCGCGGATTGGCGCGCATATGATCGGGTAGCTTGTCCGCGGCCACGGTGTCGGAGATGGCGATACGGCCGTGATCTTTCAATACGCGCCACATCTCGAGAAATACGCGTTTCTTATCCGGCGATAGGTTGAGCACACAGTTGGACATTATGAGATCGGCCGATTTGTTCGGCAGCGGGATCTCCTCCAAATAGCCTTTCTTGAATTCAACAACATCATAAGCCAGACGAGCCGCTACTTTCACTTTGTTGATAAGCGCTTTTTCCAACATCTCATCCGTCATATCAATTCCGACCACACGGCCGCTCGGTCCCACAAGCTTGGCGGCGATGAAGCAATCAATCCCGCCGCCCGAGCCGAGGTCAACTACAACCTCGCCTTCTTTCACATCGGCCAAGCCGACCGGACTTCCGCAACCATACGCTACGTCCAGCGCCTCTTGCGGTATGTGGCTGGTCTCTTCGCCGTTATAACTACCCGCGCAACAAAGCTCGGGTTGCGGCTGTTGCGCGGCTTCCGCATAAAATTGCCTTACCGTTTCCCGCGATCGATCTAAATCGAAAGACAGTACACAGGTCGAGTGTAGGGTGTTTACTTCGAAGCCCTGGGCCGAAGGTGGCCTATCATCCTCTTCATCGTACGATAAAGCGTTTTCGCCCATGGCGTAGTAAACGACGGGGCTATCAAATCCCGAGCGGGTCTTAAGCGCGCGGCGTTGGCGCGCCGCTGTGAACATAGCGTCCAAAATCATGGCGTCATGAAGCTCCACGAACGGATCTTCTGCCAGAAAACTGCCATGGCCGTTGCTCTGCGCTGAATAAAAATAGGTGTGGTCTAAGTCGCCCCCGCCGCAGAAGAATTTCAGGTATGAATCTTTACATACGGCTTTCCTCTGCACCGTGACGTTGCGAATCGTTTCCGCGATCGGAGAGCGCAGCCAGACCTCGCGCAGGGAGCTTTCCAGAGCGCTTCCCATGTCTAAGGGCTTAAACCCCGCCGTCGCCGCGGAAGGGTACACATGTCCGTCCGCGTACACACAGAGCGAATCATAAGCCGCGTTGGAAAGGTCGGCCTTAACGCCCCGTTTGCCTAAGACACGCCGTTTTACGGATTCAAGGTTATCCACTTGAATGCCCAGCGCCTCCGCGGTCTGTATGGTCTTTTTCCAAATTTCTACCAGTCGGCCAGGGGGAGGTGAAGATAGTTTATGGTCCCCGGCGGCGCGGCCGCGTAAGTGGGCCCAAAGCAAATGGTGATTCTTAACGCCCATATGGGCGGCCAGCCGGGTAATCTCAGGAATATCATCGGCGTTACCGTTCATAACCGAGCTCGTTAATGTCGGTAAGAAACCGGAGTCCAGAACATTTCTAATGCCCTGTACGGTGGCCGCAAACGTCCCTTGTCCACGAATAGGGTCATTCATCTCAGGCCGTGAGCCGTCCAAGCTAATCTGCAGTTTCAACTTCGCACGATCAAACCGTTCGAGTTGTTTGAGTCGCTCGCCTTTTAAAAGCATAGCGTTTGTCAGAACGACCAGCTCATCCACTTTTTCAATCATGTGCGCCATGATCTCAAAGAGGTCATCCCTAACGAAGGGCTCGCCGCCGGTAATATAAAAACGCTTAACGCCTAAAGCTAAAGCCTCGTCAATCAGCCGATGCCAGATCTCCGTGCGGATCCCTCTCAAGCCGTCGGGCGCCGATTCTACCAAACAATGCGCGCAGGCGAGATTGCACGTGTTTGTTAGATGAATCCATAGCTCGCGTAGGCGATCCGGCTTCAACACCGCGGCTCGGCCCGTATAAGGCGCTCTAGCCAAGGGAGTGGTAAAAACAAAACCAGCGCGATAAGCGCCATTAATGAAGGTGTGGCCGTGCAGCCAGCCTTTGGTAAGATCCACGTCATAGGCTTGGCAATAAGCCTCAATAATTTCTCGGAAGGTCCGCCGTCCGTCAATGTAGGTCAGGATTTTGGCCCCGCGGCCGTCCGTGGCCAACCAATTGGGCAACTCCGGATCAATAAGAACAAAAAGGTCACCCTGGTTGATCCGGTGAAATGTCGGCGCAAAAAGGACCGGATTTTCGTTAAGCGCTATCGGCATGATCAAACTCCCCCTGATTAATTCAATTGGTATTGTAACGCTCCGACTTCGTCCAGCCGCCCGATGACGAATCGATTTGTGGAGTCGCTCTTTCAGAACCGCCCATACCCGAGCTATGGAAAAAAGTACGGCACGGCTTTCCGCCGTGACTCAAACCCACCGGCAGGCAACCGGTGGTAGTCTAGATTTTATTGACCAAATAGTAAGCGAAAGCCGCCAAGAGTCCCGCCGCCGGCAACGTGACGACCCAAGCTAACACTATATTACGAACGGTCGGCCAAGAAACCGATTTTACACCATTTCGCAAACCGATGCCAATGATCGCACTACTGCTGACGTGAGTCGTGGAAACGGGCCATCCAAAACGCGCCGAAGTGGCCACTAAAAACGCTGTCGTAAGATTGGCCGCAAAACCTTCGATGGGATTCAAGGCCGTTACGCGCTCGGCCAATACTTCGGTTACGCGTAACCCGGCCAAGTAGCTGCCCAAACCCATGGCCGCCGTCACAAGGGCGAAGTAAAAAAAGCTCTGGCCATGAGAGAGCGGCTGGCCCGAGATTAGGTTAAAAGTAACTACCAAGGCCACGATCTTAGGCGCATCGTTCAATCCACGGGCAAAGCTCGCCGCACCACTGGAAAGCCAGTGCAAGGTATTCACATTGAAATTGACGGAGTAAGAAAAGTCCTCTCCACATAATTCGCGAGAACCCAGTACGGCTTCCGGATAAACCGCGCCCCTTTCATCAACCACGGCCAGCCCACCGCCTGACGGGCACGCGGCTTGTACGGCAGCCGATCGTTTTACACCCAAGCAAAGACAGTAACCCTTACGGTTGGCCAGCGTAAGCTTAATTAACGGGAAGAAGGCCCATGTGAGGGTAAGCGATAAGAAAGGGCTCAGGAGCAACGGCAGAAAAGTCTTGATGAACAAGGATGACCATAAAACTCTACTCGCCCCGTAGGCCAATAGGCCGGCGCCACATAGCGCTCCCGTAATCGCATGCGTCGTAGAAACCGGCAAGCCCGCGATGGAAGCCAAAAGCACCCAGGCCATGGCGCCGAATAGAGTGGACAGGGGAAGCCATAAGGTCAGCTTGGCCTCCGGTGATAGCCATCCGGCGGTGAAGGTTTGGACCATCTGCAAGGCGAAGAAGGCGGCCAGCAGCGAACCTATCGAAGTCCACGTGGCGCCCCAAATAATCGCCCGGCGATAGTTAGTTACGCCGCTACCGACCAAAGTGGCAATGGCTTTGGAAACATCGTTTGAACCGTTAGCATACGCTAAAGCGGCGGTTAAAAAAATTCCGATGATTATGCTGATTTCAACCATTTCCCTTCACCGAGTTCATGCACTTCGATTTCTTCAGCCAACCCATGAACTCCCATTGCAGCAACTTTTCCCAGGGCACAAGTCTACGGGCCCGGCGATCAGCAACAGCGATGCTGGAGCGCGAATCCTGTAGAGATTGCCTTTAACGTCTCTATATATAACATACCCATTTGGCTTTCTGCCAAATTCATTGGTCCCTGTTCAGCCATACAGGCGCCAGGGCAGCCGGATGTGTGCGTCCTACGGCGCTTACTCGGTCACTGGGCTTGGTGAATTGGGATGACTGAGATAAGAAAAAGGATTCTGAATATTTTGTGCGATTCTGGAAGTAGCGGCGGAATAGGCGTGGCGGTTTCGTAATGAATGAAATACTATTTTTCCGATTGGTATTTAGAGCGTAAGAAATTGCGGAGACGGGAACTTACGTCATCCGGTATATCCTCCACTCTTAAATCTCTTAATAGATCCACCGATTGACTGAGCGTATACAAAAAAGTCTCGCAGTTTTGACAGCCCTGCATGTGCTTGTCTAATTCCGTCTTGTCCTCAGGGCTTAATTCGTGGTTAATGTAGTCACTCAACAGTTCGATCACTTGCCGGCAAGTAACCATCGGACCCCGCGGCACCGGCGATTTGCCCACGCGCAATTTAGATTTTAGCCACTGCATCCATACGTGCGTCATGGGGTTCTACCCTTTCTTTCTTTAAAATAATTCTCCAACTTCTGTCGCAAGAACAAGCGGGCCCTGTGCAGGCGCGATTTAATCGCAGGAATGGACAATCCGAGCATGGCGCCAACTTCGGCCGCGGGCAATCCTTCGATGTCTCTTAAGATCAACACAGTCTTATACTCCTCGGCTAACGTATCGATCGCCGCGGCGGTTAGTCGTCGGGCTTCGGCTCGGAGAGCCTCAGTTTCCGGCGATAGGGAAAACTTTGACACCATCTGCGTAAACGAGCCGTCTTCGCCGAACTTGGGCAGGGCATCTTCTATCGGCTCTTCTCGCCGGCGTTGCCGTTTACGCATTCTCATATAGGTAGTGTTTAAAGTGATTTTGTACAACCAACTGTAAAAGGCCGATTCCCCGCGAAAATTGTTGATCTTTTGATAAACTTGCAAAAACACTTCTTGTAGAACGTCTTCTGCTTCCGCCGTGTTGCTCGTCAACCGATAGGCCAATCCATACACGCGGCGCTGGTACCGAGTCACGAGCTCCTCGAAAGCCACGTGGTCCCCGATCTTTGCTTTTTCCACCAGCGTTGTGTCACTCCGATTGGCAACAGGTTCCAACGGCATAGTTGGGAGGCCCTACTGATGAGATGGATTCGATCGTAATCCCAGTTGCTATAGTTCCAGAGCTTGTTCGATCGATGGGTGGCGAAATCCAAGGAAAATTTCATCGCCAATAATGACCGCCGGTGTCGCCATAGCCCTTTGCGCCGTTTTGATTCTTTTATACATGGATTCCGGCGTAAAATTTCTGCAGAATACGAGCGCCATTAAGCTATCATCATACATGGCCGCCTATGATTTGGCTAGAAGTCTGCATTGATACTGAAGTTCGATCATAAGAAACGCTCTAATGCCAAAAGCCACCTCCCTGAGGGGCTTGGCGTTTGGACATTTGGTATGGAGTAGGGTGCCACTTACCGTCCAAAGCTCCGAAGGAGCGATCTATAATAGCCAGGGGCAAGCGCAGCGCAGCCCCTGGAAAGAAAGCGTCTCCAGCTCGCCAGCCCTGAAAGGGCGCACTAATGGAGGTCAATTCCTAAGCCGCTGTCGTTGTCTTCCATCCTTGTTCATCGCACCGAAGTGTAGCGCGCCCTTACAGGGCGCATAGCTTCGCCAAGTGACGTACCAGGGGCTGCGCTCCGCTTGCCCCTGGCTATTACATCACGCTCCTTCGGAGCTACGCGAACAAACTTCGGGCTATGGCGGAACACTCGCTCGAAGTAGTGGGGACAAAAGGATCGCGTGGCGCTGTGGCCAATGTCCATACTCCAGAGCCCCCGTGCGGGGCCAACTCTGCCGCTCCCGATTCTGTATCGGCTGGATGCCTTAAGGCGTGGATGGTTGAACAGTTACAAAAAACCTAGCGAGTAGTGTTGATTAGAATCGATACCGAGTCTTCACGCTCATTGACCACGGCGAGGTCGGCTTGGCCATCACCGTTAAAATCCGCCACAACGGCAAACTTGGGGTATCTTCCAACGAGAAAGGTTTGCGCGGGTTGAAAAGTTCCATCGCTATTTCCTAAGAGGATTGATACATTGTTTGTGGTCTCATTGACTACGGCCAAATCTAAAATCCGGTCCCCATCAAAGTCCGCCACGCTTACCGACCTGGGATTGCTGCCGACCGGGTAGGTTCCATTTTCGTCAAAGCTGCCATCGCCGCGCCCGAACATAATGGTCACGTTGCGGTCGGATCGATTGGCTACAGCCACGTCTAATCGGCCATCGCCATTGAAATCGCCTACATCCAGGGCGCTGCAGTGCCGGCCGGCCTCATAGCGTACATGCTCGCCAAACGTGCCGTCGCCATTATTGATGAGGACGGCCACCACGCTGCGCCCCGTATAACCGGAGCAAGCAAACGCCAAATCTTGATAACCATCCCCGTTAAAATCTCCTACCGCCACGGATTCCGGTTTTATTCCAATCTCATAGTTCTCGGCAGGTCGGAACGTCCCATCGCCATTGCCCCGCAAAATCGAGACGCTATCGGAAAAGAAATTGGGGACCGCCAGATCGTCTATTCCGTCACGGTTGAAATCTCCAACCGCAATGGCCAGGGGACTTCTCTCAACCGCCACGCGCTGCACTTCGCGAAAGGTACCGTCGCCATTGCCGAGGAGAATTGACACGCTGTTTTCACTCCGATTGGCCACGGCCAAATCCGTTGTCCCATCGCCGTCAAAGTCTCCCACCGTAACGGACAATGGGCTGCGACCCAATTCTATGCTCGGGCCTTCCCGGAAGGATCCCGTCCCATCACCGAACAGTATGACCACGTTGTTTGAAAGATCATTGACCACAGCCAAATCCATGTAGGCATCACCATTAAAATCACCAGCGGCCACGCCATAAGGGTGGCTGCCGGCGCCAAAATCTTCCCGGGGCATAAACGAAACTTGCGCCCACACAACTAGAGGAGCTATTCCGGCGCACAACAACATTGTCCCCAGAAATCGAATCAGTATACAGCCTTTGGTTGACATAGCATTCTCCTGCTTAGCGACACTCTAATGATTACGGGAATTCAGACTCTGGACTTCGTTCTTTCGACTTTTCTTCCTATGGTGCTTGTACGAGCCGGCCCTCATTTTCCCGTCCGAATCTAAGGCCGGTGGTCGAGAGTCTAAATGTCAGGGTTAGGCCAAATGCACAGCCTTCGCTTGATTGATGAAAAATCACAAAGTCCAAAATACCCATACCGGCACCTTACCGTGAATATAACCCGAGATGGCTTAAGATGCGCGACCCGAGCAAAAAGCAGCACTCTGTAAGGACTAATCCAATGATTTGGCTAGGGCAGGCAAGAAAGCAATATCAGTATACCTGTATGCGCGGTGGAATTCAACACATTATTTGTGGATCTCTTTGCGATATCCTTTTTGTAAATGTTCAGGGCGGTCACCGGCCCGTCACCGAAGGGGACCTTGTTAATAGCCGTGGGTGGCGCCTTGCGCCACCCACGGAATGCCATAATCCCCGGCTGGACCCTGAATGGGTCCACGTAGGGTCCGATGTGGATGGACGACCGCGGCCTTTTCAGGGTCGGCCCACTCGGGATTACGGTGCGGGGTGGCGAGCCGCCCTCCCCGGTTATTACCTGAATTTTGCACGAGAATCACCAGGATCGTCTGGAAACAAGGCTTCAGCGTTGTTTTACGCTGATTAGCTGAGAACGCACAGTCATCGCTAAGTTACCCTCCGTGGTGATGATCGTCCGTGCAAACAAGCAGAGCCGGAC
>JACOSC010000137.1 GCA_016179055.1 Acidobacteriota bacterium | reverse complement strand
CAATCCTCGACGAGGTGAACCATCAACTGGAGAGCCGGATGCGGGAGATCCGCCAGTCCGGTTCGGAGGGAGGGGGAGCCGAAACCAATCGGTTCTCCCTACCCCTATAATTCAATCAGCCGCTACGCGGCTGAGTAGTTCCTAGAGTTATTTGAAAATTCGCAACTGTTCAAGAGGACTTTATCGATACCGCACCGGGAGCGGTAGCGACCCGTACTGCATTGGCTGCCCATAGCCTGAGCAGTTACATTTCATCTTAGAAACAACTCGCGGCAAAAATCCGTAGTGGCGTTTAACTGCTTCACCATCGCAGAGTAGTCCAGTTTTTGCACTCGTATCGAACGGAGAGATGGCAACGCCGTGGGCGCTTTCAAGCCGTCTCTTACCGGTATCTGCGCGGAATCTAATTGCGCCAGGCTTTCTTCTACCTCTCGACTGAGCAGGTAATCGATCAGCTTCTTACCGTTATCGGGCCGTGGGGCGCCCTTGATCAAAGCGATCGTGTTGGGAATGAGAAGCGTTCCTACTGCGTCTTGATCGGGAAAAATCATTTTCACGGGCTTTCCCGACCGGATCGCCACGGTGACGTCATCCGTATCCGTGAAACCGATTTTGACCTCTCCGTCCGCCACGCGATCGCGCACCGTGGAATTGCCTTCCACGATAATGACGCCATTCGCCTTCAAGGCGCGTAAGTATTCTTTGGCCTTTGGGGGGCCCAAATGAACAAACAGCGCTGCCATGTGTGTGGCCGTCGTGCCAAACAGCGGGTTGGCCAAAGCGACGTGGCCTTTCCATTTCGGCTGGGTTAATTCGAAGATTGATTGCGGAACTTCGTCACGGGCGACCAAGTTTGTGTTATAGACCAAGACTCGAAGTCGGGCCGCAAACCCAGTCCAATAGCCCTCGGCGTCCTTAAATTCCTCAGGTATATCTTCCGCCGCGGCGGAGCGGTAACGAGCTAGAAGGCCTTTTTCCTTTAGGAGAATGGTGCGACAAATCTCGGAGTTCCAGAAAACATCTGCCTTCGGATAATCCTTCTCCGCGATTAAACGGTTGACCAGTCCCGTCGTCTTGGAGGCTTCCGTATCATAAACCGCCTTAACTTTAATTCCGGACTTTTGCTCAAATTCCCGCAGGACGGGTTCGGAGAGCATCTGGTCAAGCGAAGTATATATGACGACCTGTTGCTCCCTACGTGCGCAGGACACGAGCAGTATACAGATAACAAAAATTAATTTCCTAGACATGGACCTCATTAACGGGCACGCAACATAACCTTGTGGCTGTAATAAGTTTCATAGGCGCGCTTTAACCAACCGAAATCTTTGTTTGAGTGGCAGCCGGCGTTGTTGCAGGAGCTCGGCATGCCTAATTGCTGCGCCTCATGCGGGGGAATAATCTGCATCGTATGACTGCGAATATTAAACGTCGAGGCACTCAAACCCGTGACCGGCATATGGCAATCGATGCAACGGGCGGCGGACTTGGGACAAGGGTAGTGATGCGCCTCCTTCAAGTGACCCTTAACTTTAGGAACAAAGTGGCACGAAAGACAGAGACCGTTTTCTGTGGTAGAAGCTCGCTTTTGCGCGCGCTCCGGCTTGCGGCCGTGCGGATCGTGGCATTCCACACAAGTGACGCCGAAGCGCAGGCCGGCGACGTCCGGTCGTTTCAGCGGCTTGGCCATGTGGAACTCGGAAGAATGACAGGTAAAGCATTTCGGCGTGACTTCCGCCGGCTGCAGTTTCGCTCGTTGCTGTAAACTCTCCAGGGAGCGTGCGTGACGCGATCGGATATACCCGAGATATTCTTGATGCCGGTCGCGTTCAATGCGATTTGACCACCAGCTCTTAGTGGTTTCTTTTTCCGGCTGTGTAAACGCCATCATATCGATAAGTCGGTTGGCTTGCGGGTCAAACTTGACAACGTAGTCCAGTCCCTCCTTGCTTTTCCCCCGCGTATGGCAGGCGCCGCAGACTTCAGGATTCTGACTTTTGCGGATCGTCGCGGGAGTGCGCGTCTGTACGTGGCGCAGACCGGGACCGTGGCAGGCCTCGCAGCCAATGTTCATTTCGGCAAACCGATTGGTTTCGGGATTATAAGCGGTGGTGTGGCAGCCGTGGCACGTTTTAGAAATCGGCGCGTTTTGTCGATGCGTGTCATCGATGGTTGCCCATTTTTTCTGGGCGATAAGCCACTTAGCCGGCAAAAGAAATTCTTCATTATTACGCCGCGTCACGTACATCTGTTCCCAACGACTGCCAATGGTGTACGCGACCTCATCTCGTCGAAAAGATCGAACCGGATCATCCACGCTAAAATCTCCCAAGATCGCTCCGGGTTGATCCGACTTTTGGTACATCTTGGAATGGAGGCTGTTTTTCCAAAGCTCAAATTGCGGCTCATGACAAACCGCGCATTGGTCCGATCCCACGTATTCATTCTTACTCTCGACCGGCCACACCTTACCCAGCGAGCTGATCACGAGTAATGCTCCGCCCGACAAAAAAATCATTCGTTTAACAAGCCGTAGCATAGATAATGAATAACCTTCTTGATTACCCTCCGCCAAGGAGGTGCGCCGATCGGGACAACTCTCTCAGCCAACCAAAAGAAGTCACTCCATTCCTTTTTTTGATATGCGAGGAACCGCCACTGCGACTGCCTCGTTCGCTTGCTCGTAACTCAACTACGACCGACGATATAACCGGGCCTAAAGCGATTTTCCGGATCATTCGAGACGAATTTATTCTCTGCAGGCGATTTCCTTCCCTGTGGCCAAGCCAATGCAGGTCAGACCTGCGCTACACGTCACCGGCGAGTCTAGCATAGGCCGCATACCGGTGCAACTGCGGAAAGACGTGGTGCATAGTATTTTTATTGGCTCCATGATAGTTGATCTTGCAATGCAGCCGTACTCGGAAAGCAGTGTGGCGAGCTCGGCAGACATCGTCGTACGCGGTCGACGCGCGTTCATTGTGGATGGAAAGCAGGTATTGAGGGTATTAGGGGAGGGAATTGCCGAGCGGGCGACTGGTAGCGCCTGCAATACAGGACCGGGAACGGCAGCGACCGGGTAAGTGCCGCCCCGGCTACTCGCCCGCTACGAATGGGCGCGACCGGAGAATTATGGTTACGATAGCCCGGCGATTAATTCTGAGATATCCCTTAGCAAAGTATCTGCCTCAGTAAGTCCAAGCGCGGCCATACCGTGAGCGAGTTGCTCGATAAGAGTTTCGTACCTAAAACGATTCTTGACCACATCTGAAATGAACTCGAAATAATCCCGGGCGGTCCGCTCCACTGCAAGATTCTCTCTGGCATATTGATAAGCGGCCTCGCCGAAAGCCAGCCGCTTGGCCTTATCAGTTATCAACGCCTTTAGCGAGGTATAAATTTCGTCTTCTTCGGTTTCCGAGACAGCGATCTTACTGACTGCCGAATCCGGATACTCCTTAAAAGACCCAGCGTCCGAAACCAAAATCGGCTTGCCCATGCCCAACAATCGATGCAACGTGCTCGAGGTCTCGCCATGCACCGGGTAGCGCAGGTTGCAAGCTATGTCGGCGGCGCGCATATAGAGCAAGAATCCCTCGTTTAGGTTCAAGAAACCCGTGCTATTGACCACGCCCGGCGGGATGCCAACCTCATCGATGAACTTAAGCATGTCCGGTCCCAGTTCTCCGCCGACCACAAAATACTTGAACCGATAACCATCTTTGCAGAGTTGCGCCACGGCGGCCAATATCTTATCGATGCGTTTGCTCAGATTCATAAAGCCAAACGACGCGATCATGATCTCGCGGTCGTCAATGCCCAGCGCTTTGCGTGCCTCTTTATAAGTTTCGATGGGGTCCTCGGCGATCTCCAGGGAGTGAAAATTAATGCGCCTAACGGGAACGTCGATTCTTTGGCGCTTGATACTATTTCTAACGTAATAAGAATGGGCAATCACGCCGCGAGAGGCGTCGACTAGTCGCTTGTTTAGGGGAAACGCCATCGCGTCAGACTCCCAGGGCATCATGATCTCGCCGCGCAGATAGGCCTCCGCGACGGCACGCCCCTTTTCGCCGTGACAGTATGCCATCTCGGCGACATACTCATCCTTCTTGCCATGATCCAACGTCATGTTGGCAATCATGTGATGAATGCACAAATCATGGAGCACGATTATGCCTGGATATTGCAAGGCATGGCGGTAAATATTGGTGTGGCACGCGCCATTGTTGCCGATGTGGTAAATGTTGGTGTCATACTCGCCGCGGCTCTTGATGATACTCTGATATTGGTTCATGTGGCACAAGCGGAAGGAGTCGGCAATTTCCCGGTTTGTCGGTACACAGTTTTCTACATAAACGTCGATTTCCATGTAGCGGGCCATGTGAGGCAGCAGTTCTTCACTGTAATCTGAAACGCCGGATTTTTGTGGGTTAAACGGTGAAAAGTAAGCGATTCGCATGCTACAACCTCGGGTCACTTTAAGTATGGATAGTGGGCGGTCCGTTAGGGTCTACTATCGCCAACCAGCCCATACTTCTAATACTCGCGAGAATATGCCTTGATATCGAGCGGCTCACGGCGTTCACTTCAAAATTTACGTACTGGCCTAAAACTCCGCCTACGGGAGAAGAGCATTGCAAAAAATTCCGTCACAAATACCTTAAGGATAGTGAGGGTCCGACTCCCAACAGATCAGCCGGATTTTTCTACCGTGAGGATTTATAGCTTGGAAACCTAAGACTGATTACCCATGATTAATGATATTTCTTAGGATATTCCTCCTGCTGACAACCTACTAAAAACTCTACAAGAAGTCATAGGTTTGTGTCAAGCGGAAAGTAAATTAGCGCCGAACTCCGCATCCGATATTATGATGAAAGTCGTTTTAAATCGACATGGTATTTGATGTTTGGTTTTGCTATGCTGTTGCCAGGGCAAACATCGATTTTCTTGCCCAAGCTAGAACTGACTATATTATGCGAGGATGGAAACGATGAAAATAGTTGTTACCGGTGGAGCCGGTTTCATTGGGACTAATTTGTCGGCCGCTATGGCCAAAGATGGTCATACGGTTGTCATTTTTGATAATTTGAGTCGAAGAGGGACGGAAGCCAACGCGCGGTGGTTGCTCGATAGCTATCCCACTATACGTCTTGCTAAAGGCGACTTGCGCCATGATCAGCGCGTGATGGGAGAGATTGTAGCGGACGCGGACGCGGTTTATCATTTGGCTGGTCAGGTGGCGGTTACCACCTCGGTTACCGACCCTCGAGAAGATTTCGAAATCAACGCCCTCGGTACTTTTAATCTCCTCGAAGCTGTCCGCCTACATGCCCAAAAGAACCCGGTATTCATATACTCTTCGACCAATAAGGTATACGGTGGGATGGAGGATGTTAAGGTCGAAGAACATAACGACCGCTTCCGATATCGTGATTTCGCCAATGGTATTTCCGAAGCGCAATTACTGGATTTTCACTCGCCCTACGGATGCTCCAAGGGTGCGGCGGACCAATATGTTCGGGATTATTCGCGCATATATGGTTTACGTAGTGTGGTTTTTCGTCAGAGCTGTATTTATGGGCCTCGTCAGTTTGGCATTGAAGACCAGGGTTGGGTGGCATGGTTTACGATTGCTACTCTGGCGGATGTGCCCATTACGATTTATGGCAATGGTAAACAAGTCAGGGACGTGTTGTATATTGATGATCTGGTGCGCGCGTTTCGAATGGCCACCGACAATATCGAGATCACACGGGGAAGAGTCTACAACGTTGGCGGCGGCCCACAAAATACGATGTCATTGCTGGAACTCATCGCCTTCCTGCATGAGTATCATGCCAAAGAAATAAAGCCTGCCTACGGAGATTGGCGACCCGGCGACCAGCCGGTTTATATTTCCGATATATCGAAAGCTAAGGCGGAATTTGGTTGGCAACCCCTGGTTACCGCGAAAGAAGGGGTTAAGCGACTGACCGATTGGGTTCGTCAAAACAAACGTTTGTTCGAGGAAGTCGGACTAATCTAGCCGTTAAGTAAGTTCAAAATCTGAACAAGCGAAGCAAGTCTATTGGCCATGCCGGTCAGAGTGGAATCGGCATCTTGCCGCTTATCTTTCTCTTCGTGCCTCTGTATGCACTGTCGAATCCGCTCCAACTGACCCGGGTTACGGACGATGTGATCGAACGACTCCTTCTGCCGGAACGCCCCCGACTGGCCGGTCCGCCGGTTGATTTGATTCGCGGTAAATGACTTCCATGAATGAAGGATGTCGGAAAGCTTGTGCCCGTCCTTTGGGGTAAGGTAAGGTGTACTCCATTGTCAAGACAAAAAATTGGCTTCTTTAAGGTGGAATCCTTCCTTCTACTCCAGCCCGCAGGCGGTAACGGAAGGAGGGCGTAGCCCGACTGGAGTTACCGCCTGCGCCGGCCGATTTCGGTCATCACCCTCTCCCACGATAAACCGTTTCTGGTGTCCGGTAGTCGAGCGCCTGATGCAAGCGCTCTCGGTTGTAAAACTCAAAATAGTTTCGCAGCCCGTCCCTCACCGCCAGCACACCCTCGTAGTCTTTCAGATACACCTCTTCAT
This sequence comes from Acidobacteriota bacterium, assembly GCA_016179055.1. Classification (GTDB taxonomy): domain Bacteria; phylum Acidobacteriota; class UBA6911; order JACOSC01; family JACOSC01; genus JACOSC01. The sequence continues at coordinate 3,535 of JACOSC010000137.1, read as the reverse complement.
ATTTTACGCTTCTCCACAGTCTTTCAATAAAAATGTTGTCAAACACGCGGCCACGGCCATCCCGGCTAATTCTCACGCCGGCCGCTTCCAGCCGCGCCGTGAAATCCTGGCTCGTGAATTGAGCGCCTTGATCGCTGTTGAAGATCTCGGGCTGGCTCCGGGCCAGTGCGCGCTCCAGGGCCGTCAGGCAAAAGCCGACCTCCAGACTGTTGGACAATTCCCAACTGAGCACATACCGGCTGTACCAATCCATGAGCGCTACCAAGTACACAAAGCCCGACCGCAGCCGTATGTACGGGTGAGTAGACCAGGGGAATCGCACCCCTGGCCCCTCGCAGAACCGGACGTGAACCTCTCAGCTCATCCGGCTCCCATCATCCAGCCGCTGGATAGATTCCCAACTTCCATTGCGCAAATAGTCCGGGGTTCACCCTGGCTATTCGATTGAGGTGCTCGTTCGCCCTCCGCCGATGCCGCGCATACCTCTTGTATTTACGCATTACCCATCGGACAAGGTACATGTTCGTGTGATACCATATAGAGACCATCTCGCTTTTGTAGAACTTGCCGTAATAGTTAGCCCAACCTCTTAAAACGGGATCAAACATGCGCGACAGATCCTCCAACGTTCGATCATTCTTCAGTTGAAGATGCCAACTCCGTATAGCCTGCCGCATCGCTTTCTTTGCTGCTTTGCTGACAGCCGGGGAGAAGTTGACGTACCGTCGGCCATATTTGTCCTTTGAAGATCGAGGCCGGAAAGTGAATCCAAGAAAGTCAAAAGAGATATTGGCATAGTCCTCTCTGCGATTAACATCTTTACAGTACACGATTTTCGATTTGCCGGGATGTATTTCAAGACCACATTCTTGAAACCGCTTCTCGACAGCCCGCAGCACCTCTTCCGCTTGCTGGCGACTCTTACAGTGCAGTAATCCATCGTCCGCATAACGGCAGAAGGGCACGGTCGGAAAATGGCGACTGATCCAGACGTCAACGGCATAGTGTAGAAACAGGTTAGCTAGCAGAGGGCTCACGACACCCCCTTGGGGAGTCCCTTTGGTTCGCTCTACAACATGACCGTGCTCGTCCTGCAGGGGAGCCTTCAGCCACCGTTCAATGTAAAGGATCACCCATTCACAGGAACAGTGTTTGCGTAAGGCTCGCAGCAGGAGTTCATGATCGATGTTGTCAAATAGCCCTCGGATGTCGAACTCTACCACCCAATCATACCGCCAGCAACGATGCCGTGTAACCTCAATGGCGTCATGCGCCGATTTGTTGGGTCTGTATCCGTAGGAGTTCGCGTGGAAATGCGGCTCAAGCATCGGCTCAAGCACCAGCTTCACCACCATCTGAGCTATCCGATCGCTTACCGTGGGAACCCCTAGCATCCGAATCCCACCGGACTTCTTCGGTATCGGCACGCCGCGAACCGGCGGCGGGAAATAGCTGCCGGAAGACAGGCGATTCCAAATTTTGTACAAATTCCCTTTAAGGTCTTCCTCGAACTCTTCTATTGACTGCTCGTCTACTCCGCCAGCGCCGCCATTGGCTTTCACCTTCAGGTACGCTTCCCAGACGAGTTGCTTTGGAATCTCAAACGACTTTACCATATTTACCAGTTCCTCCCAGTTTACCTGGTTGACTAATCCCTATGGCCAGATGACGCCGCCCCTTCGCTCCACCTCCATTACAGAGGCTTCCACACTACTACGAGCGGCTCCGTCCCTGTGCCGCGCCTCGATACTTTCGCACTGGCAAGGTCTTTGCTTGCGCTTTTCTCTTATACATCGCAGCGACAGGTTCCCGCAGTTCAATATAGAAGCCCGAACCAAACTGACGCCGTCTCTATGCCGGACACCACCGGGCCAGTAAGCAGGTAACTGCCCGGCTGATCCCAGAGTAACATCACCCTCTGGTTTTGGTGTCATCTGTGAGCACTTTCGACACTTGAACGACGGTTCACTGGTGTTCGTCTTTTTGGCTCTCACCTGATGCATAGATTGCACCTTTTCCATAACGCTCACGACCGTGACTCTTAATCACCGCCGCTTATGGGGGTTTGGAATCTGCTCCTGCAAGCCGATTCCGGAGGGGCTGCCTCCATCTTCTACACCGCTTTCTGCGGCACACTGATGTCGGTGCTCCACACCTGATCGGGCCGCACGATGGCTACCCCGCTGAGCAGATACGGATAGCGCCGAGGACTCGTTGCCGCCTGGCTCAGGCGGGGCTTCGGATACACCGCTTCGATGCCCATCACCCGCATCAGCCGGCGCACCCGTTTGTGATTGACCTCCAAGCCGAGCTTCTGATCGTTCAACCACGCGGTCATGCGCCGTATCCCATAAAACGGGGCCCACGTGTATTGCTCATCCAGTAACCGCATCAGCCACAGATTCTCTTCGCTCTCTGGGGCGGCCTCGTAGTAGAAGCTCGCACGCGAGAGCCCCAGCAACTCGCATTGCCGGGCAATGCTCAACTGCGGATGCCCGGGCTGGATCCGTTGCCGCTTGACCTCAATCGCTAAGACCGGATTTTTTTTCAACCAGTCTAACTCGACCTTCAACTGACCGATCTGCTGGTACAGCGCCGCTTTTAATTCGACCTCCGCTTTTTCCGTCCGCGCACGGCCGTTGGAGAAAATCTGCGGCAGCTCCTCCAGCGCCTGCTTCTTCCAGGCGGTTACTTGATTCGGATGGACCCCCAGCGCCGACACAATCTCATTGACCGTCTTCTGCCCACGAATCGCCTCCAGGGCCACCTTGGCTTTGAACTCGGCACCGTAGATTTTCCTCGGCATCGTTATGATCTCCTCTCTATGTTTTTACCACAGAGATTCCACCTTAAGCACCTGTCTAGTTTTCGGGGTACATTATACCCTCCACGCAGAATCAATAAGTTACAGACAAAAAAATCGAGCATTATGAATTTCTTCACACCTTCTGAGCAGTTACTGTAAATGTCACAAAGTCCCAGTAGGTTTTCTGGAAGTTCAGTTAAGAAAGATAAATGGTCTACGGCATTTTGGAGGAGGCTCCCTGATGAATTTAAAAGGGAGATATGGCGTTTTAAATATTGAAACCAATACACCCGCTGCAACAATAGTGTTGGTTACAGGGTTAAAGGCGACAGCATCTAGAGAGGAGTTAAAAAAGGGAAGTCTTACTGAGAAAGTCACAGTTTGTTTCGTAAGGTCAATAACCGCAACTCTAAAATCTCCACTATTGGCTACTATAGCCATGTTTGTTTCTGAGTTCACGTCCACATTCGTTGGTCTACCGCTACCAATCGGAATCAGGGCCATTGGGGTCTTGGACTCCAGGTCGATCACCATAAGTGCCTCTGGATCTCGTCGTTGATCTCCAATGAAAACTGCAGGTAATGTCACTAGACTTGAGAGTGACGAGTTCTCAGCTACTTTGACCAGCCTTTTTCCCAGCGGCCATTTTCAATCGTGACAATTCGATAGACAGTTTAATCAACCGGTCGAACAGCTTTCGGTATCGTTTGAAATTGGCCGTCTCGATCT
>JACOSC010000124.1 GCA_016179055.1 Acidobacteriota bacterium | reverse complement strand
TCATTGGTCACAGCCTATGCAACGGCGCGTCAATCCTCGACGAGGTGAACCATCAACTGGAGAGCCGGATGCGGGAGATCCGCCAGTCCGGTTCGGAGGGAGGGGGAGCCGAAACCAATCGGTTCTCCCTACCCCTATAACTCAACTGGCCGCTACGCGGCCGCGCCGGGCATGGGTTTCCCGCGGTGGCGGTAAGCGAGTACGATTTTTCTTTACGGCGGCTATGGGCGCCTTTATTCACCGGTTATCACCGCTCCCCACTCACATGAAACATTTATACGAGCTGAAAGTGCTGTTGCGAGGAGGCGGCGAGATGGCCTCCGCGGTGGCGCTGGCTTTGTGGCACGGCCATATACGCTACATTTGCGTTACTGAGATCGATCAGCCCACGGCTATTCGCCGCGGAGTTTGCTTCTCGGAAGCCGTGTACGATAGAGAGAAAACTGTAGAGGGCGTTAGAGCCGAGCGCGTTGAGGATTTGCGCGCCGTCCAGCTTTGTTGGGAAAACGACCTACTGCCGGTTTTGGTTGACCCGCAAGCCCGCATACGTAAGGAGCTGGCGCCCGATGTTCTTATTGATGGCACATTGCGGAAGCGAGTGATCGATACAGCCCTTTCCGATGCCCCTTGCGTTATCGCCCTGGGACCCGGGTTCTGGGCCGGTCGTGACGCGCATGTTGTCATTGAGACCAATCGCGGACATCACTTGGGCCGGCTGATAGAGCGCGGAGAGGCCGAGCCTGACACCGGTATGCCCGGCGCCATATTGGGAGTAACTGAAGCGCGGGTGCTCAGATCGCCGAGCGACGGTGTGTTTATCACCGACAGGAACTTGCGCGATTTTGTGCAGCCCGGTGACCGTATCGGCGCCGTAAACGACGCTTCCGTCGTCAGCCCAATCGCCGGTGTCTTGCGGGGGTTGATACGTCCCGGCTCATGCGTGACTACTCATATGAAAATCGGCGACGTAGACCCACGCGGCGATCCCTTGTATTGTGACACCGTATCCGACAAGGCTCGAACCATTGCCGGAGGCGTATTACAAGCGTTGCTCATGCGGTTTAATCGATGACCCTTTGGGAAGCTTTCCAATTGCGGCCGGACGACGTCGCCGCCTTGGTGGGCGGCGGTGGCAAGACCTCGTTGATGTTTGCTCTGGCCAAAGCCGCGCCGCCGCACTACACCGTCATTACCACGACTACAACAAAAATCTTCGTACCCTCCTCGACAGAATCAGCGATTACATTGGTCGACTCCGACGAAGCGGCTTTGGAGGGTCGTTGGTTGGCCATACGAGAACGGTGTCGCCAGGCCACGTTGGCACGCGGCCTACGCGAGGACAAGAATAAGTTGGTCGGTGTGCGGCCTGAGTTTGTCGACCGATTAGCGCAAGTCCGGGCGGCGGATCTGATGATTGTGGAAGCCGACGGCGCCAAAGGGCGTTCGCTGAAAGCCCCCTCTGAAGGCGAACCGGTCGTACCGTCGTCTACCTCGGTGCTCGTTGCCGTGGTGGGCATTGATGCCATCGGCCTGCCCTTCAACGAGGCCGCCGTCTTCCGCGCTGAACGGGCGCGGGAGATAGTCGGCGAGCCGCCGGGAAATGTTATAACCGAGGATTGGGCGGCAAAGCTGCTGACGCATGCGAAGGGTATTTGCCAAGGCGCGCCGGCCCATGCTAGAATGGTCTTCTTTATTAACAAGGTTGAGAATCCTACACGCCGAGCCCTGGCTGAAAAGCTGGCCAGTCATATACGGACGCGCAGTTCCCGCCCTATCGAAGCCGTAGTGGCCGGCCGTCTTCATAGTCCGGCCAAAGCGGTTGAGGAGGCGGCGTGGCTGCGGTGGTAGCCGCCGCCCAGTTCTCCAGTTAAGGCGTTCCGCGGGCGGCGCCACACGCCGGGCGAGATTATGATAAATATTTACGAGGAAATCGTACGAATTAGGCAGCGCGGCGAGCGGGCGGCCCTGGCCACGATTATCGGTCGAAAAGGCTCAGTGCCAAGAAAAGATGCCGCCAAGATGTTGATCCGCCAGGATGGCAGCTCGCTCGGCACCATCGGCGGCGGCTGTACCGAAGCCGAAGTTTGGCGGGAAGCGCTTAACGTCATGCGCGAGGAGAAGGCGAAGACGCTTTCGTTTGAGCTCATGGAAGACGAGCCTACCGAAAGCGGCCTGCTCTGTGGCGGTACCATGGAAGTTTATATCGAGCCGATCCTCCCCGACCCCGTGATTTATATTTTTGGCGCCGGACATATTTCGCAAGCGCTCTGCCGTGTGGCCAAGAGCGTCAACTTTAAGATCGTCGTCGTGGATGATCGCGCTAACTACGCCAACCCGCGGCGCTTTCCCGAAGCGGATGAAATTATCGTTGAAGAATTTGAGAAATCTCTTGCCAACCTCACCATAAATGACGCCTCCTACATTATCATCGTCACCCGCGGCCACGCCTATGATCAGACGATCCTGCACTGGGCGGTCCAAACCGAGGCCCGCTATATAGGTTTACTCGGCAGCCGGCGCAAGATCAAGATCCTGTACGAAAATCTCCAGGCCGCCGGTATCTCAGGCGAAAAGTTTGATCGCGTCTGTGGCCCGATCGGACTCGAAATCGGCTCCGAAACACCGGAAGAAATTGCCGTAAGTATCGCGGCCGAGCTGATTGCGGTTCGCAAGAATATTGATGTTCAACGTTTAAAGCAGAAGAAAGTGTATTGGCATGCTCAACAACCGGAATCGGTTGATGAATGAACTGTGAAAAGTCGTCGATGCCTAGGGGCCGCGTACACCTGCCACGTGCGAGACTTCCACATCACCGTATTGATTACAACACTACCCATTAGGCCTACGTTTAATCTACCTGCTGTTGAAAAATGCGTGGTTTTTTCAAATAACGTTGCAACATTCTCGGATTCGAGCATAAGATATCGGCGGGCAGCTGACCGCTCCATTCGGGGCCCTGGAGTTTTGACATTTTGTAGGGAGTACGGTGCCGCTTACATTCCTAAGCTCCGCAGGAGCGAGCTATAATAGCCAGGGGCAAGCGCAGCGCCGCCCCTGGGAAGCAAGCATCCCCACACGCCAGCCCTGAAAGGGCGCAATAATGAGGATCAATTCTTAGGCCGCCATCGTCGTTTCCCATACGTATTCATCGAGCAGATGGGTATCCCGCCCTTTCAGGGCTTATAACTTATATAATCTTACATACCAGGGGCGGCGCTGCGCTTGCCCCTGGCTATTATAGAACGCTCCTTCAGAGCTACGCGAACAAGCATGGGCTATGGCGGGGTGATCGGGAGCATTGCTTTGATATACGTTCGGATTAGGGGATGGACCCTCACATTTTTTTCGCCTTGCGAATCACCGCGCCGGCTTGCTTTGCGCACGTCACGGGCGTCAGGATATTAACCCCCGGTTCTTCTATGTGCACTTCGAAGCTATCGGCGTTCGCGTTGTAAGTTCCCCACACGCGCCGCGTTCCTCCGCGGTTATGGGGCAACTGTCCCTGAAACCCATAAGTCCTAGGGTCCAAGGGCAAGGTGGCCTTCCCGAATTCAGAACGGTCTTTGTAAGAGACTTGGGCAGGCTCTCCGGGAAATACAATTACATAGATTTCCGCTCCGCGCTCGCCAGGCTGTCCAGCAAAAACGGATAGGGTTATAGCCGCCCCGTAATAAGCGCCTTCCGGCTTGCGATGGGGTGGGCTGATCGGCGTCAAGGATTCCGCGCGCGCTGGGGCGTCGGCGGTGTCGGCCGCTTTAATGACGAATCGATGCCAGTTGCCCCCGGCAAAAAAGTCATTGATCGGTACCCAACCGCCATGGTCGAAAAACCACGCATGCAGCTTCTGAGCGATGGTATTGACCTGGTCGACCGCAACGTCCGAGCGGGAGGCTATCACAACGCCTCCTCTCTTGTGCAGGAGCACTTCTCCAAGGTCTAGGACGAAAGTCCGACCTTCCTCGGTGGCCGCCACCGAGCAGTTGATCAGAAGCACCTCGGCATGGGGCGCCATGACGTCGGCAACGGAATCGAGGTACTGGACGCGGCGCTTCACTTGTTCAAGCCTTTGCTCGATTTCGCGGCTATCCTCGTGGTTTAGCCGTTGGGTAGCGAGCTTGTTTTCCAGCTTGGCCTGTAAGAGTTGCATATCCACCAAATCCACCGACCCATGATCGAGACTTCCGACAGGGAATTGAATCCCCGGCGTGGTTTTGGAGCCATGCCCCATGATCACCAAAAAGTCTACTTGTCGCCCCATGCGCTTTAGCTTCATCAGTATGTCATAGAACTGCGCAGGATCGGCCGCCGTGTAAACGCGGTCCACCTGTGGCATCTGGCCGGCGAGCTTGTACATGATTTTCTCGACCTCGTCGCCCCCATCCATGTACGGGGCAATGGCCACGCCGAAGCGGGGACCGGCGTGGATCCACATGGCATTCCCAATGAGTAGGGTTAGTAGGGATAGAACCCCGGCGAGGCAACGGCTCCCGCTTGATCTCATCAGGAGCTTGCGGCCAGGCCCGCCCTGGATTTTCGTATCAGCACAGCCGTTCGGTAAACTAATCATAGCCGTTTCCTCTATCAAGGCATAAACCAACCTGCCATATCGTCCCGCGTATCGGGGCGAAGGCTTTCTTCAAGCCGCCGGCCAGTCACGCCACGTCCGTGCACTGAGGGTACTGGGAACCCATGTATCGGTCCAAGATCATAGAGCTCACCAAGACGAATGACAACAAAATAGGTGATCCAACTTCTAGCTCGCCCCCTATATCCGTCAGACAAAACTCCCTTTCCATTCCCTGACGCACTCAGTTTCCCTTGCCTCGATCTCTGGGGCTGTTCCTATAGTCCACTGCAGTTACGCTCGATGCACTGCTGACAGGCCCGATCCGCCGATGTGCACAAGATCATTATCGAGTTTTTACAAGGCTGATCGCATTTCTCACTTACGCAACTTTCACAACTCTGAGAACGTTGCGGGGATCCAGCCCGTGTGTTTGTCCTCGGCTGGGTGGGCCGTGCGCGATCTGGCGGCGGCGCCGTGTACGTCGTCGTCGAGGCAACCGCCGGCGTGGAGGAACGCACCGCCGTCTGTACTCTTTGATGGAGCGCCGTCAGATTATCGTAAGCCTGTCTGCCTGGGACTGTTCCCAAATTCCTCCGAACGTTATCGAGCTGGGCCACCAGTACGGCCGCATTGGGCAAGGCGCTTTTAAAAGCCTCGATACCGGTGCGCGCGGTGTCGAGATCGCGCTGAATCATTGCGTTCACATTATGGGGCAGGGGGGCATTCCAAGTCGGTATGAAGCAGGTAGGTCGTGCGGTGGCAAACCCCATAAACAGCGACCCGACATAAAAGGACTCGAGCTGAGCCGGGCCGTTGCTTCCGAACCGGCAGGACGAGGAGGCAACGGCTCGCTGGTAATCCTGATAGAGCCCTTCGACCGCACGAAGAACACCGCTCCAACGATTCGGGACCTGCGTGCGAAAAACATCAAATTTCGAAAGGTCGAAACGAAGGCATGCGCTCATCGCCTCGGCGCCTTGGCGGGCCGTTTGCAGGTCTTCCACGACCCGATTGACCAGCGCATAATCAATATTCCGGTCAGGTGGCTGGCAACTGGCCCGTGTCGCGGCGAAACCAAGATGCAACGTGCCCACATAAAACGATTCGAGGCTGGCGGGGCTGGGGGTTTGCGCCAAGGAGAACGACGTGAGCGCCAGGGCTCCCACTACCAAAAATAGAAACCAGCGGATGAAGGTATGTAATGTGTATTTTGCTTTCACCATGTATTTGTTCCTTCCCTTGTTGACTGTGATTCTCTCCAAGATCTGACCATCCCATAGCGGACCCATGGGAACGGCAACTATCAGGGGGCAACTTATGAGGGATTACAAAAAACGTGGAGGGGATTCATTGCTCAAGCTAAATGGCTGTTTTCTAGTGTAAGCCGAATGAGTCTGATTGTAAAGGATCTTATAATGAAGTGCGCTTAAGCACAGTGTAAAACTTATATCAAAGAAATGCTAAGCGTCGGGGATACCCCTACCTTCTTTTTTCACTGCGGAAGCGGCTCAAAACCTCGGACAAGGGCCAGGTGTGAAGTACAGAACACGCTCGCTGGGAAGTGCCAAGGGGCCACGAGGGGCTTGGAGTTCGTTTAGGCTGATGTAGCCCCATGCTTCACGGTAGGCGATGACGTGGCAAAGAAGATGACATCATCTCTCCTATTGATCTGCCCATAGATTTTTGGCGCGCTGAAGGAACCACTACTTAACGGCTTCGGCAATGACATAGAATGACATAGTTAGATAGATGGGAAATTCCTTTTTTCGACCAAAGTAGCACCATATCAAATTCTGCACAGAATACCAGAAAATGTAGAATAGATAAACCAGAAAATTTGGGTCGTGCACTGGGGAGAAGTTGAGCGGGTAATCGTCGCCGGCGTCCTAGGCAGTCCCGGGCGGTCCCTTTTTCCAAACGCCGCGCGTCGTGGGCGATCGACAGACCAGTACCGGTAGCGCTCCGATGCCCGCGGCCGGGGCCGCGCGCTCGCGACCGTTTGGCGGCTCGGAGAGCCTGCACGGAGGGCGTTCACGGAGAGCGTTCGGCCGTAAGACACGGGTTCGCCCGCCACACTGTAATCTAAGATGATCTGGGAAGTGGTGGATGGGGGCGCCCGTTGGCGAGAGGGCATGTGCCACACGCCCAGATGGGTGAGGATTATTTTGATATTCGCGGGATCTTCGATGAAGCGGATTTATGTGGAGCTCCACATAAATTTCCTTCATCGCGGAGGCCGCCGTGATCGAGCGTATCCTTCGGCATCAGGGCCTGTGGCTGAGCAAACCCCACGGGCTCCTCCTGCCGCACACGCCGAGATCGCCTTAGATTATAACGTGGCGGATGCGCCCATCTCGTAAGATTAAACGCTCTCCGTGAATACCGTTGATGCTACCTCACGTTCGAGGTCAGTTGCTCACCGGCCAAAAAAGAGCGGCCGGCGGAAAAGAGGGAAGGCCCGCGCCGCTCCAGACCGCCCAGGACCTCGGCGATCCCGACATGTCGGGACCAGGGCACCTTCCCCAGCGCACGTCCAAATTTTCTGGTTTTCCGTCCCCGCATGTACCATTGTGCTCCCGTGGGAAAATGTGCCGGCGCATCGGGGTTATTCGCGTGATAAGCGGAGCGATTGCAAACAGATCTGCATTGGACTTGTAGTGACGCGGGATGGGGTTTCCTTAGTCTACGAAATATTTGCCGGCAATCACAGCGATGCAACGGCGGTGGAAGAGCTCGTCTCGGGCATGGAAATCTGTTAAGGAAAAGCCAATTGCATTTGCGTGATGAAACGCGGGATGGCGGGCGAAAAGAACGTGGAGTTTTTAGGAAAGGAAGATCGGCGCTACATCATCGGCGCTCCACGCGGGCAACTAACGCGGTACGAGAAAGAACTGCTGCAAAAGGATTGGCAGCGCGTGCACGAGGGGCTGGAGGTTAAAGTGGTGGCCGCCTAAAGGCGAAGTTTAAGACCGAGCAAGGGATTATTGAACTATGAGGAGTCGAAAAAGGGCAAGCGATGTAGGTCCTTGAAAAAAACAATGGGCCCACCAGGGCTTGAACCTGGGACCTACTGATTATGAGTTAGTTAGTAGGTCTTTTTTTATCTCCTTACCCATCACTAAAATACGCATTCCACCCAATGTTCATGCGAATTTCACGCTGCGCCGCATGATGCACGATCTACTCTCATTTACCTTATAATGGACTATAATTCTGAGACCTATAGGAGACCCAGAGAGACATAATCTCCGTAGCTGTTCGTATAATCGGTTCTGCGCTTTCCCCGATGGCTTTTCTTCCCGTTAAGGCATTAGTG
>JACOSC010000123.1 GCA_016179055.1 Acidobacteriota bacterium | reverse complement strand
CGTTGTCTTCCATCCGTATTCATCGAGCAGCAGGGTAGCGCGCCCTTTCAGGGCGCATAGCTTCGGCCATATTACGTACCAGGGGCGGCGCGGCGCTTGCCCCTGGCTATTATAGCCCGCTCCTTCAGAGCTACGCGAACCAGCTTCGGGCTATGGCGGGGCGCTCGCTCGAAGTAGTGGGGACGAAAGGATCGCGCGGGGCTGTGGCCAATGTCCAAACGCTAGAACCCCCGTGCAGGGCTGGCTCCGCTACCGTCTGATAGGCTTATGATCGAATCTCAGTATAAAGATGTTTGCTCCAAGCTTGATTCATGGACACCGACTATTAATGGCACGCTCTCCGAAGGTGACTCTTAATCGTTAACACCAGATCCTTGGCCGCCATAAGTCCCTCGTCTCAAAATTGACTGACCTTTGCAATGACGAACGCGTACCAGCGTCCAATACACAGCCGCGGCGGCTATGTCTAGTTTGCGAGACCTTCCTCTTAGAATCGATCCGTCCTGCCCCTCGTGTTACTTTTCCAAGAGAGCATTTCTTCAGCAAGAGACAGCACGGCACTAGGCGTTATAGGGTTAAGGCAGGGGTACGGTAATTGATCTTCTCGTTTATCCCAAGCCAACGACGTCTCGAAGCGCTTGCAGCCGGGACAAGCGCGGGCGGATGAGCCCTCCGCCACCGGGCAGGCGGACAAGTTCTTAATCACCCTTTGCAACGGATTATAGCCCGCAAATATTTCATCAGAAGTTGGACCAAAAATCGTCAGTGTCGGAGTGGCAACCCCGAGGGCGACGTGCACAAACGCTGTGTCATTCCCAATGTAAAGGGCGCAACGGGCCAGCAGCGCGCCCGTCTGTCCAAGCTTCAGCGGCGGTAAAATCTGAACGTGCGCGAATAGCCTGTCGGTGATCTGAGCGGCCAGACGCACATCCGCACCATTAGGATTGTGCAAGAGCAAATACCCGCCGCGGCGAACGAGCGCGGCAGCAAGGGCCGCATAGCGGTCAATCGGCCACCGACGATTCTCCGATCCATGTGGAACAAAAGGATTCACATAGATCACAGGTTGGCGAGCCGGCACGGATCGCTGGAAAAATGCCTCGGCAAATTTTTGATCTTCCGCACTGGGCGATAAGGAGGGGACATGGCCGGGCGGAGCGGCGTTTACGTTTAAGAGCTTCGCCACGGCCCGTTGGTAATAGGCGCAGCGGTTCATGGTTAGGTAGCCTTCCTCTATACTATGTACGAGAACACGGGCGCGCACCCACGACGCTATGCGAATCCATGCTTTGGGCGCTAATCGCTCCGCCTCCAAAAACACCACGTGGTCAAACTCGCGCATCACACGCCAATTATGCCGTATACTCCTGAGCGTCTTGCATGGCTTCCGCAGCCAGCCAAAATCATGCCACCACGTCCATCCGTTCAGTGTGCAAATCGGCGCGCTTATAGTTGAAAGCTGCAATGCTTCTTCCTGTTCATAGTTGGTGGCGGCGATCGAAACCTGAGCATAGGGCATGGTTCTGATGAGCATTTCCAAGGCGGGAATAAGCAGGATCGTTTCTGCGGTTCCTCGATTGGGCAGCACAATGAGCGAGCGCGGTGGCTGCGGTGGTTCCATAATTTCATCCAGCGAAGTAAAACAGGTGCTCTAAGTCGAACTCCCCTGCCAAACGGATTGCAGAGTGCGTCTTCAAAACCTCCCCTCCGCCATTTTCAAGCGCCGTGACGCGGCGCATGGTGGACACGCTTGGCTAATCCACTGCGACCAGATCGAGCGACGCCGTTAATTCTCCGGGTGTGGTTGTGGCCGCTCCCAACCGGCAAACCACCAAAGCGGCGGCAAGATTGCTCAATTGGGCCGCTTCAATCATCGTCGCGCCGCCCGCCAAAGCGAGTGTGAACGCGGCGGCCACGGTATCGCCGGCGCCGGTCGGATCCACCACCAGAGATGGATTCAAAACCGGTATCGTATGGGTGGCGCCCCCCCGAACGAAAAGGGTCATGCCTTGGCTGCCCCGCGTAAGCAGTACCGCCTCCGACTCAAGACCTTCCAGCAACCGTCGGCCGGCGGCTTCCAACGAAGCCGCATCGGTAATAGACAGGTTAAGCGTCGCCTCGGCTTCGGGCTGATTGGGCGTGACGACGGTGGCCCCGCGAAAGCGAAACAAATCGCCATGGGAATCCACGGTAATTAATTTGCCCAGCCCGCGGGCCAAAGGAAGAGTGCCGTTAATAATTTCCTGATCGACCATGCCGTTTTCATAATCGGAGATCAAGAAGCAGTCCACTTCGGGAATGCGCCGTATAAGATAGTTGCGTACCTGCTCACGGACGACGGGGGAAAGGGGCCGTCGATCCACTCGATCAACTCGTGCGACTTGCTGGCGAACCTGTTGCGGCGCATGGCCGGCCCAAATTCTTGTTTTGGTCGTGGTCGGGCGATCCGGGTCCACAATCAATCCGCCGGCATCAATTCCCAGGTCCTCCAGTTTCCGACGAAGCGCCGCGCCGGCAGGGTCATCGCCGATCACGCCGCAGACGGAAACATCGGCGGTTAGTGTGCGGGCATTGTGCGCCAGATTGGCCGCGCCGCCGGGAAGAAGATAGCGGTCGATATACTCAAGGACCACGATGGGCGCCTCGCGGCTTAGTCGGGTCGGTGTCCCGATAACGTACTCATCGGCTACCATGTCGCCGAGCACGAGTACGTGCTTAAGACGAAACCGCGCAATTAAATCCAGATAGCGTTTTCTATTCAAAATCTTTCTCCCGGCCCAGCCACGTAAGCCTCACTTCGCACTCGCCGCGCCGTTCCATTGTATCATAAGTCGTCGGGCCACCGCAGGGACTATCCTTATAAGGCTACGTGTATGACGACGCGCGACCCATTGCTGATTAACCGACAAACAGATGGCTTACAATTAGCTAAGTGACATATAGGTACCTGGACAGAAAGAGCGCCGGAACCATTAAAAGTAAAATGAGCGCGCCGTGCGTCCAATCCTTTGCGGCTATCGTGATGATCGCGTCCAAAGGTATGAGGCCCAGCACCAGCAGCTTTACCGCCTGCGTTATATTCGCCGCAGTGGGACGGGCCAAAGCGAGGAGCGTTGGTCTAAAAAAGATCGCGGCAAATAACGCCAGCGCGATCAGCGCCGATCGATTTGGAAGAATGTGCCATAGGCTCAGCAAAAGGAACCAAACGAGGACTCCTAATAGCAAGATTACCGCGCGTATAGCCGGGCGCCGGCTGCCCCCGCTGACTTCACCTTTGCTCAGCGTCGTAATCGCCGTTACGTAAACCCATGTCAAGATCGGCACGAGCAGACGGTATGTGGCCAACGGCCCCAAACTCATTCCCAGCAAGAAATTAAGAAAACGACAGGCTCCCATATTGAGCGAGCCCAGCGCGGCCATGTTCTTGGTTAAAGCATCATACGAAATGATTAAACCGATGAGCGCCAGCGCTACCCACGCGCTAACCGTGCCGGACGCCGCGGCCAACAACCAACCGAGAATCAAAAGGGAAAAACCCAGCCGGGCGGCGGTGCGGCGCGAGATTTGTCCGGAAGGCAGCGGCCGTTGCGGTCGCTCTCGGCAATCTGTTTCATAATCAAAAAAATCGTTGAGTACAATTCCCCCCGTGTATAAAGACGCTGAGGCCAACAACAAGCAAATCAGCGAGGCGACCTGTTGGTTCGCTGAGGCAACGAGGAAATAACCGGCCAGAATATCCGCCGGCGCCGTGAAGAGGTTGGGAGCCCGCATGAGTTGGAGGTAGGCTCGCCATTGGGCGCGCTCTGGATTAGGTTTCATCCACTTTTAAACCGGTACGCGGAATGAAGGTGGCTATCCGCCGCACATCTTCCTTGAACGCGACGATATCGGCTCGCCGTCCGATGTCTGAAGGTCAGAAGCTGAACTGCAGGATTAAAACAAGAGATTTCGCAGATACGCCAGAGATTTGGCGGCCACCTCGGGTGCGTTCTCCTGATAGGGATACAATTCGATCGTCAAGAACGAATCATAGCCGATATCGCGTATGACCTGGATTATTTTTGGAAAATCCATGGCGCCCTCTCCCAGGCACCTATGGACATGCTCGCGCGTTTCCGCAATATCTTCCATGTGAAAATGACCAATATGCTCCTTCAACTTGACGATAACCTCGGCGGGGTCCTCCTGCACACAATAGAAATGGCCGACATCACAATTGACACCCACCACGTTACTGTCCACTTCCCCGATGAACGCCAGAAATTGCGAGGAGGTTTGTATGAGCAATCCCGGTTCCGGCTCGATCAGGATTCTCACGCCGGCTTGCCGCGCAATCGGCACGACCTGATCAATGCCTTCGATAAAAAACTCCATCGCCGCTTCCGGCGGCATATCCTCCAGCGGTCCGCCCGGCTCCGTGGAAATGCTCTTGGCGCCGAGCTCCGCGGCCAGCTCAATGCATTGAACCGTATGTTGAATACGTAGCTGCCGGCGTTTCTTTTCCGGCTCAATCCAAGACGGGTGATGAAAATCTTGTACGGCGCACATCATGAAGGCGTTGACGTTGGCAATGGCCAATCCGGTTTCTTGCAGCGCCGCCTTGATCTGACGCTTGGCCTCCGGCGTCAAATGGGGCGGGTAAGCATGAGGCGTGTCGGCCATGATCTCCACGCCATCATAACCGATTTCGGCCAACCTACGTATGGTTTCGGGGAGTCCGTGTCGGCGAAACCCATTGGAGCTATAAGCGATCTTCATTCGACGCCTGCGAACGTGAAGTTGGACGACTGCTTAAAGAAGTTAAATGGATTCTGATACAAGACCTTGTCGATGTCTTCCCAACGAAAGCCGGCTTGCCGCATCTCTTGCGCGGTGTGCGGGACGCTGAGCGGATCAGAGATTCCCCAATCCGCCGAGCTGTTAATGAGAATGCGATCGGTGCCGTACCGGCGCATCAGATTGACGGCGCGGAAGGGAGACATTTTCGTGAGTGGATAAACCGTAATCCCAGCCATGACGCCGGTGGCCAGGCAAAGCTCGATAGTCTCCTCCGTGTTATGATCGACGACGATCCGCTCTTCCGCCACGCGCTCGGCTCTAATGATTTCCAAAATCCGCCTGACGCTTTCGTACTTATTAAGATGAGCGGTGTGTATAATGATGGGCGCCTTGCGCCGGTCGCCGATCAGCAACTGCCGGCGAAAGGCTTCCTCCTCCGCCGGCGATAAAGTGTCGAACCCGATTTCGCCGACGCCCACCACGCCGGGCCGCGTCAGGTATTCGTCCAAGAAGTCCAGGGCGCCCATCATCCTTGGGTCATTGGCTTCTTTCGGATTGAGCGAGAGCGTGCAGAAGTGTTCGACACCGAACTGCCGTGCGCGTTGCGCTTCGTAGCCCAGCAGAGCCTCCCAATAATCAACCAGTGTGGCTACCGATGTGCGAGGCTGACCCAGCCAAAAGGAGGGTTCGATGATGGCGGCAATACCGGCCAGAGCCATTCTCTCATAGTCGTCGGTGACCCGGGAATACATGTGAATGTGTGGATCAATAGACCTCATGATGGCCTCCTCGGAGGGGACTGCTTGAAGAATTCCAGAAGGTGCGCCTTGGCCTTGGCCACCGTGGCAGGATCGATAACCGCGCCGGGATAAACGGCCTTGGCAATTTCCCACAAATGATTCTCAATTAGATTTGATCGATTGAGATGATCACGTGAAGTAGAATCCAATTCAAATATGCTTTTCATAAAAACCACTCCCGGCGCGAGCGAGCGGCTAAGCTCTACCCTTGCCCTGGCTAAAAAAGGCGGAAAGAAAATCGAAGGAAGCTCGCGCGGCATGCTCTGGATTTTGGGGATAAGAATACAACTCCACCGTCACGAACCGCGCATACTGAATGCGCTGCAGCGCATCAAAAATCTTATGAAAATCCATGTCCCCTAACCCCGGGATCAAGTGAAAGTGATCGCGGCCCCTTATGTCTTCTATGTGCAAATTGTGTAGGGTCTCGCCAAAGGCGGGAATTACCCACGTCGGATCCTCTCCGGCCAGATACGAATGACCGAGATCCAGATTCACTCCCAGCCATGGGGAATTTAGTCGGGATAGCAACTCCAGCAAGCTGCGTGCGTCCTGCAAAAGTAAGCCCGGCTCATACTCAATAATCAGATGGACCTGCAACACCGCCGCATGCTCCAGCAGCTCCCGCAGAGATTCCGCCAAGAAGGCGCGTCCGGTGTCCGGCGGACAGCCGGGCAGCGGGCGCCCTGAGGTTACGCTCACGTTCTCGGCGCCGATGGCTTTGGCAAAATCCAAGCAGGCCTTCGTATAATTAACTCTCCAGCGGCGGAAGGCGGCCTGCGGATTGGCCAGCGAGGGCTCAAAAAAAGACTCCGGCGGCGGGTCTGTATAAAAGCCGGTCGCCGTATTGGCATTGACGTTCGACACCATGAGTTGATTTTGGCGGAGGGCGCCTTGGATAGCTGTGAGATCTTCCGGCCGTGCGGAAGGCGGAAAGTAATGAGGCTTGTCCGCCATAATCTCAACGCCTGTGTAGCCCACTTGGCCAATGAGGCGCATGGCCATGACCAGAGGAACTTTCACGAAAGCATTTGTGCTAAAGGCCAATTTCATAGCTCATAGGCATCCCTTGTGTGAATGCGGGATCATAGCAAAAAGGCCGCCGGCAAATCAAGAGCGCGGAGGCATGATTGGCATCAACGACATTTTCCTCTGACGACTATTACAGCTCCCCTTGGTCCGTATTAATAACGTAGAATCTACGCACTACATTTGAAACACTGGCGATTGCCATCTGAATAGGTTGAGCTATTACCAACCCATTGGCGTTAGTTGATGGGTTAGAGGCTATGCGTCCCGTTCTTCTCCGGCTGATCCTGGCAGTGCTAATCATCAAATTTGGTTGGCGCGTAAAATCTTTATACCGGATTTCACTTGCGTGCAACCCTAAGGCGCTCCTGGGAGCGCCGGCATCTTGCCGGCAAAGGCCGTTCTTAGGGATAGCCGAAGTGCCGGCTGGAAGCCGGTTCTCCCAGGAAGAGTGCATGCAATTACAAACCGCTTTAAGAAGGCGTTCCACCGCTCTAGTTTTCATTGGGTATCCTCGCCAACTCCATGGCCCGCCAGAATTGCCAAGGCCGGTTGAACTATAGGAGTGGCCGCTCGACGAATTTACGCGTCAATTGGGCGTTCGCTATGCGAGCAGAAGTTTCCAGTTATTGGGCGTCCTCGAGTGCGAAATAAGGCTCCCCTTAGCTAAAGGAGAATTTCCTAGTGCGCCAGGCAAGCTGGCATAGTCCAGTTGGTTGCAAAGCCAACCTAACAAAGTTAGCTGACCGTTAGAACCGAGTTTTGCATCCATGCAGGTAACTGCATAGATGAAGCGTAAACAGGAAGACCGTAGGCCGT
>JACOSC010000127.1 GCA_016179055.1 Acidobacteriota bacterium | reverse complement strand
TGCCGTAGGCCGACTCCCACTGCTGCAGCCGCGTTTGATCCCCCGCCGATAATTCCAACAATGGACTGGTTCTTGCCATGCCCACAATCATAGCACCATTCTCAGAATATGTCTAGCTATTTAAGGGACACTACACTAGTGTTGCAACTCGATTGGAAATTGAGCGCCGCTCTGCCGGTGGCTGGGAACGCGTGGCTGTTATCAGTCCTGGCAGCACATCCTATAATGATACCTCTCTTAGTGATGGTTCTATTTACTGTTATCGTGTTCGCGCTTGTAACGACGGTGGCGCTTGCACGAGATACTCCAACGAGTCCTGCACAACGACTCCACCCTGTACATACTCTATTTCGCCGACCGGTGCGCCGGCAAGACCGGGTGGAGGAACCGGCAGCGTCCGTGTGACCACCTCGCCAAGCGGATGTCGATGGACGGCCGCAAGCAACGTCAGTTGGATAACTATAATCTCGGGCAGCAGCGGCGATGGCGACGGGACTGTAGCTTACTCGGTGACAGTAAATCCAAGTTCCAGCCTGAGGACGGGAACATTAATGATTGCCAGACAGGCCTTCGCAGTGGCACAGCATTGGGTCGGCGGAACGATCCATGCGAATCGTTTCTATTCTGGCGTCGAGTTGGGTACCCAGAGTCAACCGTTCCGGGCTGTAAATTCAGCTAACCGCTTTGCCTGGGATGGCGCGCAAATAAAAATTCGAGCGGGATCATATCCAGAAACATTGATGTTCTCTAAGCGGCTGACCGTTTTGGCAGACGAAGGGCCTGTCACAGTTGGAAGGTGACAGAGCAAAATCCAGCGACCTGTGCGGTTGGCTTTCCAACGTTCCATGCGTTTCTATAACCCGGTCCTACCGGGTTTGTTTTTGAACTAGCCCGCCAGTACAACCGGCGGGCTAACGCGCAAACAAACCTGGTAAACCGGGTTAAAGCAGCATTCTTTGGGAATGGGATCCTATCACGACATGGAGGGTTGTTGCCAAAAGCGGGGCATTAGCCTGGGAGCGCCGTCATCTTGCCGGCTCCTGGGGCGCGCAGCGCGCCAGGCTTGGGCGGCCGCCGGCCGTCGAGGGCCGGCAAGATGCCGGCGCTCCCAGGTAACCCTCCAAGTGGTGATCCTAACCGCACACGTCGAAATCTGGCACACTGACCCGTCGCCACGGGGGTGACGATCGCCGTGCCCGAGATTGGCGTTCAGAAGGTGACGTTACGCCCATCGCTCTCCGTGGAGCAAGCCGTACGAGATTATCGGGCGCAACCCTCCGTCGAGTTTGCCGAGCCGAAAGCATTTGGCACGCCACCTTACGTTTCCGGCGAGGCAGCCCTGTTATGGAGCGCGCTGGGAACAGATACGAGCAATCGGGTCGTACGCGATTTGATCGAAGCGACCTCAGATAATGTCGGCGCCTGGGTAGCCAAGGGCCGGGTCAATGTTTTTGACGCGCTGCGGAGGACACGTGAAGCCTGGGTTGATTTCGGCTATCGTGGCGAGAGACACGGCACGTTTGAGAAGCCGTTCAACACGGGGGCTCAAGGGATTAGTGGAGTAATACCCGGCACGACCCTCTATATCAAGGCCGGATCCACGGCTGAAACCGCGCGGATTGCCAAGGCTTTGACCATTCGGGCTTATGGTGGAACTGTTACTCTTGGTCGGAATTGAGGTGGCCGTGGCCGGAGGCCACCTACCGCATGGATACTAGGGATTTCTCGCTTTCCGTTATGAAGCGCAGTCTGAAAGCCTAAGATGGCTCTGTAAATAGCCCGGTCTTAATGAGCAGTTCGCGCTCCTCTACACGATCGGGATGGTTGAGTTGTAAGAGTCGGACCGTCACACGACCCGTGGGTGTCAACGGCTCAATGCGGGCCGTTTGTAGTTGGAAATGATCCGACCAGCGTTCCCGACGGGGATGAATGAGCGGGAGGATGTCGCCGCTATCCGGGTCCACCGAAGCCACGTCGCTTCCTTTGTGCTTATTGCACAACGCGCACGAGAGCGCCAAGTTGTCCGCTTCCGTGTTCCCCCCATGCTTCTCCGCAATGATGTGGTCGATCTCGTGCGCGGCGAATACGGCGGCCTCGGGCATGCCACAGTATTCGCACCGTCCGCCGGCACGCTCGATAACTAGACGGCGGAGCGCCGTGGAAATATAAGTAGCGCTCATAGTCGGCTCAAGAGGCTTTGAGTTTTAAAGCGGCTTTGGCTTTGGCCGAGCGGACCACATGCTCCAAAAACTCGTACTGGGACCATTCGTGTTCTTCGGCGGGGCTCAGACCTTCCGTCCGATTCTTTTCGAGCAAGGCGCTGATCCGGGCCTGTAAGGCGTCCGAAGGACGGAGAGACAAGATTTCTTCTGGATTCGGAAGGCCAGCCAGAATTTCAACCACCCCCGCGATCCCTTCAAAGCCCGGTTGCGCGGTAGCGTTGAACTCACGCAAGCCTAATTCTAAAATCTGGGGCAGGTGCTCCTCCAGGCTCCGCAGGCGAGTGGCGAGTTCTTCCGTGATATTAAGTGTAATCTCCATTAACTCTCTCCTTGCATAATGCGATACATCATTTACCAAGTATTTTACTTCAAACGCGGTCGTACCACAACGTCCCACTTGCTGGATCACCATTCTGTATGGATGGTGCGTTAGTTTGTAATGGTATCCGGAAACCGGGGTGTCTGACCCCAAGAAGGCACTGAATGTGAAAGACTAATGATGTAAAATTGCCGGCGTTTATCTTTGGCAAGACACTCAAGCTAATCAACACCAATCTTTTTCAAGGAGGTGAACTCATGCTTTCCATCGAACGGGACATTTATCCTGTGAGCCCAAGATACGTATTACCATGCCACGGACCACGGACCGCAGACCACGGACAAAACACTTTTGCCTTTTGGCGGCAGCCCCCCCTATAATGACTGTATGGCAGGCCTCATCAAAGACAAAGAAGCGTGGCGGGAGTTCCTGATAATTTCGTCCCTCCTGTTGGTCGCACTGGGCATGGCGTTGTTGTCGTCGGTGGTCCTGAGTCAGAGCCACATCGTCCTGTCTAAGGTGCTGGCGGGGATGCCCTTGCTGATAGCGATCCTCGTCAGCATCGTCTTTGTCCCGCGGCTGGTTCGGCGGGTCCAGTGGCAGGGAGGGCCGTGGCCTTCTCTGGGCATAATGAAGGAGGGCAGCGTTTACCTGGCCACGATTCTGATTATTGCCATGGCGGCGCTCAACACCGGCAATAACTTGCTCTTCCTTATCCTGGCGATGCTGTTTTCCGCCATCGTGGCTTCGGGTGTCATCTCGCGCTTATCGCTGAAAGGAATTTCCGTTTCATTGCAGATACCGGACCACCCGTCGGCGGGCGACCCGGTAACGTTTAGAGTTGCGCTGAAGAATCACAATAGGAATAGCCAAAAAGGAATTGGGTCCAAGTAATTTAATCTTAGATCCCGAATTATTTGTTTTTAACTCAGGCACGCTTACAGGAAAGAGCCAAGAAAATTATTTAGTTAGGGAGTTTGGGAGTTTGTATTGATGACCGAAGAGCCTCCAGAAGAATGGGTTTTTCTTGTCGATGCTCATGCCGGAGAGGTTATACTCAAGTTAAAAAGTGCTGAATTCGCCGGCTATCACATACCATTTTCCGATACGGCTAACCTAGGAGCGTGTCGGGGATAGAATTGGCTTGGTCGGAGGAAATGAGAAATATTTTGTGAAATGTCTAAAATGTTCTTGACAGCGAGATAGAAATAGTTAGTATGGAGGCATGAGCAAACAATTTCGTTTTTATGACTTGAATCAGCCCTTGTTGCTGCCGCCCTCGTTCAACGATTGGTTGCCGGAAGGGCATCTGGCGAGATTTCTCAACGAGGTGGTGGACGAGCTGGATCTATCGGCGATCTACCAATCCTACGAGAAGGATGGGCGCGGCCAGGCGGCCTATCATCCGGGCATGATGGTGCGATTACTGCTGTATGGATACTGTATCGGAGTCGTGAGTTCCCGGGCGATTGAACGGGCGACCTATGAGGAAGTGGCGTTTCGGTATCTGTCGGGCGATCAGCATCCGGATCACGATACGATCGCGGAGTTTCGGCAGCGGCATTTGCAGAGCCTGGCGGGATTGTTCAAACAAGCGCTGCAGTTATGCCAGCGAGCGGGATTGGTGAAGTTAGGGCACGTGGCGTTGGATGGCACGAAGGTGAAGGCGAACGCGTCCAAGCACAAGGCGATGAGTTATGAGCGGATGGGTGAAACGGAGCAGCGGTTGGAGGCCGAGGTGACGAAGCTGCTGGAGGCCGCCGAGCAGAGGGATGAGCAGGAGGATGCGCAGTACGGGAAGGGACGGCGGGGCGATGAGCTGCCGGTGGAGTTAGCGCGGCGGGAGAGTCGTCTGCGGAAGATACGGGAGGCGAAGGCGGCGTTAGAGGCGGAGGCGAAGGAACGGGCGGCAGCGGAGAAGGCGGCGGCGGAGGCGAAGATCGCCGCGCGGCGGCAGCAGGAAGCCGACACCGGGCAGAAAGCGAAGGGGCGAGACCCCCAGGTGCCGGATCCGGCCGAAGCCCAGCCGGATGCCAAGGCGCAGCGGAACTTTACGGATCCGGACTCGCGCATTATGAGGGACGGGGCGAGCAAGAGCTTTGAGCAGGCGTATAACGCGCAGGCGGCGGTGGATAGTCAGGCGCAGGTGATCGTGGCGGCCGAGGTCACGCAACAAGCCAACGACAAGCAACAGTTGGTGCCGATGCTGGAGAAGGTCGCAGAGAACATGGGACAGATGCCGGAGAAAGCTTCCGCCGATGCGGGCTATTTTAGTGAAGCGAATGTGACGGATGAAAAGCTAAAGGCGGTGGATCTGCATGTCCCGCCGGATCGACAGAAGCATGGTGAGCAGGTGCCGGAGGTGAGTGGCCCGCCGGCGGCGGGGAAGACGGTGATTGAGCAAATGCGGGAGAAGCTGAAGACGGCCGCCGGGCGGGAGGTCTATAAGCGACGGAAGGCGGTGGTGGAACCGGTGTTTGGGCAAATCAAGGAGGTGCGAGGATTTCGGCGCTTTTCGTTTCGCGGCAAGGTGAAGGTGCGGGCCGAGTGGCTGCTAATATGCCTGACGCACAACCTGCTGAAGCTCTTCCGGGCGAACGTGTGCTTAAAAACCGCGTAAAACTGGGGGAAGGCCCATCGCGAGGTCGCCAGGAAATGGTCCGGCAACCCCTTAAGGCCTCTCCGGCTCGGTACCGGGGCCACAAGAGCGTGTTCTACGCGCTTGCTACCTTTCTATACTTCGAACGGTCATAAACTGATAATTTCGAACGTCTGAAATTTCAGCGTCAGCAGGGACGCCAATTCTGTTTTGTATTTAACATGTGCGTACGTTACACAGTCACTAATGGCCGCCTTGAAACTGGAAAACTCCG
>JACOSC010000126.1 GCA_016179055.1 Acidobacteriota bacterium | reverse complement strand
GGCGGCGTCACCATTGAGTGGAATGATCCCAAAGTCAAATGCCGATTGATCACACCCTTTTAATTGAGCCATACAATTTGAGCGCCCTAATGGGCTAATGGGCCGTAGGCGCCACGCCGTGACGGCACCACATGGAGGCATATATGGAATGTAGGCAAGGCATGGGAAATGATTCGACGAATTTCGAAATCGCCGACTCGCAACTCCCGGAACCCACGCAGGAGCCCTCCTCGCCCTTGATTAGCGTGATAATTTCAGCGCATAACACGGAAGCTTCCATTGGCAAGAGCCTCGACAGCCTGCTCAATCAGCCTTACCGCAATCTCGAAATAATAGTAGTAGACCAGGGTTCGACCGATGACACGGCCGTCGTACTGGAGCGGTACCATGATCGCATGCGTTATCTCTATCAGCCGGATGATTTCCTGGGAGGGTCCGGTCAGGCCGTCAATGCAACGCTGCCTATGGCGCGCGGCGAGTATGTTCATTGTCTGACGGCCGGCGATCTGGTTACGGAGACGTATTACATTCGCGGCATTCAAGCGTTCAATGCGCATCCTCATATTGGCGCCGTGGTTACCGATGCCTATCGCATCGGAGAGCATGGGGCTTTGATGGAAATCGTCAAACGCGGCCATTTTAGAACCCAACAGGAATTCTTGCTGGAAGCGCTGGATCATAATCCGATTACCGCCTCTACACTGATCGTTAAACGATTTTGCTACGATGCGGTCGGCTTATATCGTCCCGAGTGGGGACCGCTGGATGATTATGAATTCAGCTTGCGCTTGGGCGCGCAGTTTGAAATCGCTTACTTGCCGGCGCCGCTTATTCAGTGTCCAGTCACCAGCCCGACGGCTGACCCAAACCATTTGCGGACATGGTCGCAAGAACGGAGAATGGTGCGCGAGTATCGTCGGAAAACGGCCATCGAGACCATTTTCCCAGAGTTGCGGAGACAAGCCGAGCCGGAGCGCTACGCGCAGGCGCATGAAAGGCTGGGAAGAATTTTCACCAAGAAAGGATGGCACGAAGAAGCCGAGCAGGAATTCGAATTGGCCGATTCGTTTCGGGGGCCGGCCGCACAGCCTGCGGCGCCGGTAGCTTCAAAGGTCGCCCAGCCGTCGCGCATATTGTTCGTTCTTCATGAGGCCTTGCCGGTGGAATCCACGGCCACGACGCTGCGCCCGGTTCAACTGGCGCACGCCTTGAAGTCCGCCGGTCACGAGGTTGAAGTGCTTTATCCAAACTACGAAAGCACGCAACCGGAAGGGTCGTTACGCGCCGGCCAATACATGGACCTGAAGACTTACGCCATGGCGATCAACGCATCGGATTTTACGCTTAGCGCGCGCAATGGCGTTATTGCCGAGAGTTTTCGGACATTCTTACAGACGCACCGGTTCGATTTTGTTCACTTCCAGCACCTTTTCCACCTCGGCAGCGTGCTGTTGGACGAGGCGAGGAAGCAAGACCTCGCCATGGTTCAAGATCTGCAAGTGTTGCTTGGATCATTGACCAAAAGCCCGGCGTCCGAGCGCTTGACGAAAGCGCCGATCGTCGCAACAGGCGCCGAGGAAATGACGTTCGCTACCGTCGCAGATGGTTCCGCCGCAGCCGAGACCCCCACGGCGTTGCCGCCGACGGCCTGCGTCCAACCGGCCATAGCGACGGGTGATGCGCCGTCCGCCACGGCCGGCACGGTGCAAATTAATGTCGCGTTGTATTCGCTGGATCAACCGGAGTGGGCTTGTCCGATTGTTCGTTTAATCAGTCCCCTGACCGCTTCCCCTATCGCCACTCAATTCAAACTAAACCACGCGGTGATCTCTCAGGATGGCGTGGTGACCGTAAAAGACTTCGTCAAAGACGCGCACATTGTCGTTGTGCAGCGCAATTTCCCACGAGTAGAATCGGCGGGAAAGCTGGTTGATCATGCCAAGCGCCTCGGCAAGCCCGTTGTCTATGAGATTGACGATAACCTGATTGAATTGTCCGCAACGCATCCGGAAAAAGCCTTTCATGAAACGCACCGTGAGAATCTGATTCGTATCGCGTCGGAAGCCGACGCGGTCACCGTCTCCACTCCCAAGCTCAAGGAGCTGTTTCTTAAATACAATCCGAACGTGACGCTGCTTCCCAATTTGATCGATCTCAATTTGTGGTCACACTCGCCGAAGCCACGGTCGGACTCTCGCATGGCTATAATCTATATGGGGACGCTGACCCATGACGAAGATCTGGCCATGATCGCGCCTGCGCTTAAAACGATATTGCAGAAATACCAAGATCGCGTGATAGTGCGATTCTGGGGTTACGTGCCGCCGGCGCTACGATACGTGCCGGGCGTTGAATCGGTGGGCCACATGGATAACAACTATCGAAACTTTGCTCGGCGTTTCTGTCAAGACACTTACGATATTGCCGTGGCTCCCTTGGTGGACAATGAGTTCAACCGCTGTAAGAGTCACATAAAGTACCTCGAATACTCCGCCTGCCGAATCCCGGGAGTTTATTCGCGGCTGGAACCCTATACACAAACGGTTCAACATGGCATCACGGGTCTCTTGGCGGGCTCTTCTCCGGACGAATGGGCGTCGGCGCTGGAGCGGCTCATCGAGGACGAAGCCTATCGACAGCGCCTGGCGGCGAACGCCTACCAAGACGTCGTGAAAAATCATGCCATCGGTCCTATCTGCCAAGAGTGGGCTACACTCTATAGGTCGTTGCTCAAGGGTGAGCCGTCGCGCTTGGGAGAATCCACAGTGCTCCTGTCGGAGAGCGCCGCCAAGATTAAAGTGTCGGTTATCATTCCGGTTTATAATAAGGCCGGCTACACCGGAAACGCCCTCGAAGCGCTTTTCAGAAATACCGGGGAATCCAATTACGAGGTGCTGGTTGTGGATAACGGCTCTACCGATGAGACGCCGGCGATGCTGGCCTCGTATAAAACGCGGGTCAGGCTCATACGCAACGATACCAATCTCGGCTTCGCCCAGGCGTGCAACCAAGGGGCGAGAGCGGCGCGCGGTGAATACTTTGTATTTCTTAATAACGACACGCTTCCCCAACCGGGTTGGCTTGATGAGCTTGTGGCGTTGATCGAGAAGGAGCCACAGGCCGGCATCATTGGCTCGAAGCTGCTTTATCCCAATGATACCGTCCAGCATGCGGGTGTAATTTTTAGCGAATCGAGGCGCTTGCCTTATCACATTTATCGGAATTTCGATAAGAATCATCCGGCGGTTAGCCGCGTGCGGGAGTATCCGGCCGTGACGGCTGCCTGCATGTTGGTTAAGCGTTCCGTTTTCTTTGAAGCCGGTCTCTTCGATGAGAATTACATGAATTGCTATGAGGACGTTGACTTGTGCTTGAAGGTTAGGGAGCTCGGTTATAAAATTCTTTACAATCCACGCAGCGTCGTCTATCACTTCGAGAGCGTCACTGACGGAAGAAAAGATCAGAGCAACCTTGACCGAAGCATACTGACTTTCCATAGCAAATGGGATCACCAAATGCCTAATGGTGAGCAACAATATTATGCGGACGACGACTTGCTCATTGAGTATATTGATGCCAACAACCTCAAGATCTTTCCAATGAGTGAAGCGGCGCAACGAGTGAATATGGCGCGCCGGCTCAAGAACCACGGACAGTTCCAGCACGCGCTGCAGGCTCTGGAAACCGTTTCCGATGCGCGTCACGGCTTTGAGGTCAACGCCCTTATCGGCGATTGCTGCGCCAATCTTGGCGAAACGGTCCGGGCGCAATCGGCCTACGAACAAGCGATAGGGATAGACCCGCAGAGCGAATACCCATACGTGGGCTTGGCGGTATTGGCGGTGCGTGCCGGGCGTCTGCACGAGGCCAAAGAGGTTTTTGAGAAAGCGCTGACTTTGAATCCGAAGAGTGACCGGGCGCTGTGCGGTTTGGGCATCGTGCTGGCTAGTCTTGGTCAAACGGATCTGGCGCTGGAAAAATATTCTCAGGCGCTGGACATCAATCCCCAAAACATGACGGCCCTCAGTAACCTGCAAGCGTGCTCCATTGAAGGCAAAACCTTTGGGCTGGCCGAGCATTATTTCAACCGCTATCTGGCGCAGTGTCCCGGCGACCTCGGCGCTCGATTCGGACTGGCGGGTCTTCTTCATTTGTCCGGGGATTTACCGCGCGCCCGCGAAACGTTACAGCATATACTGAAATTGAATCCGGCCTATGAAGATGCCGTGGCGCTCTTGGATCAAGTGGACGGGGCCAGCGCCGCGGCGGTTTCCTGAGCCGCGCATGAATTCTGCTATAGGGACACTCTGTGATTCTACATGCTATCTTCCGGCGTGGGCGAGTTGCCGCCGTCAAAGATGTAACGGCGGGCCCGGCGTTCGTCAATAAATTGGGCCTGCTTTTTACTGTCCCTCGCCGCGCCGTTGTACATGAGGTTGATACGTTCAATAGAGTCCAGCCCATTCCGTCGTAAAGCCGCGCGGAAAACAGTTATGAGCGCATCTGGCATAAAGCATGCGTATTCTGCAAAACGCGCCTAGAGCGGTACATATATTATCGGCGGTCGGCCGAACACTCCGTAACCGGCCGGCGGTTTGAATCTTCGCCGGCGCCTTCCCCCTTCCGGTCATATCGTCTGCAAGGTCAATGGTGGGCCCGCGCATTTACCTACGGCGCGCGCGGCCCAGGTTATAGACTTGATCACTGCAAAGCGGGAGCACTGTCATGAAAAACCAGGCCGCAGAATTTAAGGACCGCACGGTATTCATCACCGGCGCGGATGGATTTGTCGGATCGCATTTGGCGGAGAAGATGGTGGCCTGGGACGCCGACGTACGCGTGTTCATCCGCGCCGCCTCCAGTGGCGAGCTAAAGAACATAGCCCATTTGATTAAAGACATCAAAGTTTACCGCGGCGATTTAACCGATAAACATTCCGTCGATACGGCCGTCAAAGAGCTCAAAGACGGAAATGATACCATCATTTTCCACCTGGCGGCGCAAGCCCACGTTGGAGAATCTTGGGAGCGACCCTATCAAACGATTCAATCCAACGTCGTGGGGACGTTAAACCTTTTGCAATCGCTCATTGATTATGAAATTCGCTTCTTTAAATTGGACACGGCCGGGACGTCGGAAGAGTATGGGAACATTAACGAGGGCGTGCGCAGCCAATATACTTTTACCGAGGAAGGCGCCCTGATTCTCCATGAATATTCGCCGGTGAACCCGAAGAGTCTTTATGCGACTTCCAAGCTGGCCGCCGATTTTCTGACAATCAATTATCACGAAGCCTACGGAATTCCGGCGCTGACGACGCGCATGTTTAACAATTATGGCCCGCGTCAAAGTCCGCGTTATATCACCGGCACGATTATTACGCAGGCTCTGATGCGCCAAACGGTCGAGCTCGGTTGTCTGAAAACCAAGCGAGACTTTTGCTACGTGCAAGACGGCATTAGCGGGCACATACAGGCGGCGCTGTTCGGCGAGCCCGGACAAGTCTACGTATATGGCCAGGGTGAAAATATTGCCATCGAAGACTGGCTGCGGCTGATTATCAAGATTGGCCAGCGGGAAGGCTGTTGGGGGCAGAAGGACATTGTGATTAACCCATTGCGATTCCGGCCGGGAACCAGCGACGTGGCGGAGCTGCGCGTGGATTATAAGAAGCTCCACCGCTTGACCGGATGGCAGCCGGAATTCAACTGGGAACAAGGCATCAGCGAAACGATCGCCTGGTATGCCAAGCATAAGGATTTGTGGATTGGTCGAGTGGACTGGGAGGGCCAACATGAAGGAAGAGAAACGGCACGTCGGAGTAGGGCATCTCAAGATCGGGAGGCTGGAGAAACAGTATGTGAATGACGCATTGAACAGCAATCGACTCTCGACGGGCAAATACATACGGGCCTTTGAGAACGAATTCGCGCGGGCCCATGACAGCGACCATGCAGTTATGTGCAATAGCGGCACCAGCGCGCTGCACATTGCCGTGGCCGTCCTGAAAGAAGTCGGAAAGTGGCGCGATGGCGATGAAGTCCTGGTGCCGGCGGTTACCTTCGTGGCGACCGCCAATGTAGTGCTGCACAATAACCTGAAGCCTGTGTTTGTCGACGTGGATCCGGTTTACTACAATATTGATCCAAGCCAAATCAAGGATAAGATCACTAAGCGGACCCGCGCCATCCTACCGGCGCACTTGTTTGGTCTGCCTTGCGAGATGGATGCGATTCTTAATTTGGCGGACCGCTATGGGTTGCGGATCATTGAAGACTCCTGTGAAACGATGTTTGCCCGGTATAAAGGAAGATCGGTGGGGTCCTTTGGCGACATGGCCTGCTTCTCAACCTACGTGGCCCACCTATTGGTAACCGGCGTCGGCGGCCTGATCACCACCAATCAGGAAAAGTACGCCACACTGTGCCGCAGTGTGCTGGCGCACGGACGAGACTCCATTTACTTGAATATCGATGATGACGATGGGCTGCTGGACGAGAATCGGCGCAAAGCGATTATTGAACGTCGATTTTCTTTTGTCCGGCTTGGCCATAGTTTTCGTGCGACAGAGTTGGAGGGCGCGCTCGGGCTGGCCCAGATGGCGCAAAAAGATCGCATGATTCGCCGGCGCCGGCAGAATGCCCAATACTTGACCGACCAATTGCAGAAGTATTCCGCCCTTTTGCAGTTGCCCGCCGCTCCCACCCACGCCGAGCACTCCTTCATGATGTATCCCATCCTTGTCAAAGCCGGCGTAAACCGCGGCGATCTGGTGGCCTATTTGGAAGCCAGGGACATTGAAACCCGCTATATGCTCCCTCTGATCAATCAGCCGATTTATAAAAAAATGTTCGGCGATTGTGAAGCGGAGTATCCGGTGGCCCGTCACATTAATCGATCCGGCTTTTATATTGGATGCCATCAGGGATTAACCCGAGCGGACCTTGATTATGTAGTGACGGCTTTCGCAGCCTACTTGGCCATGTCCCGTGCGTCTGCGCCGCCGCCGGCCAGGCGGGAAAGCGCGGGCCGGCGCGCTCGTCAGCGGTTGGTTCCCGTGGGATGACCGGGACTAGTGCGGGCAAGTTAGCGCGTCAACGACGGGTGTGATTTCCGCGTGTTGTACACGACGAGAAGGGAATTATCATCGGATAAAGATAAATATCAACCCCGTAGGGGCGTCATGTTTATAGCCAAGTATACCCAGAAGGAGGCGTCAAGCTCCGTAGGAGCGACATGTGGCCGGTCGTGATGATTCCCATTTCGCCCCTACGGGGCTTGGATCTTAAAGCTAGCAGCCCCTGCTATAAACATGTCGCTCCTACGGAGCTTAGATCGTACCGAGTGCCGAAATCACGCTTTCAACAACGTGCCCCATGAAGTGTGCTTCATAACGGTGCGAGTTCTAATGACCTCTCGGAAGCATTATTTCTTAACGAACGGGGACAGCTTGTGCCCACGATGAACGATAAGAAGGTATTGGTAACCGGAGGCGCCGGTTTCCTGGGGAGCTTCCTTGTGGAAATCCTGCAAGCGAAAGGCGCGCGCGTGTACGCGCCCAGGAGCGCCGAATTTGACTTACGCCGGGCGGATCACGTCGACGGATTGTTTGTGACCTTCCAGCCGGAAATCGTTATCCATGCCGCGGCGTTGGGCGGCGGCATACGCTTCATGCAACAAAATCCGGGCCGGCTCTTTTACGACAACATCATGATGAACACCCTCGTATTGGAAAAATCCAGACTGTACGGTGTTGAGAAGTTCGTCGGCGTGGGTACCGTGTGCTCGTATCCTAAGTTCACGCCGGTCCCCTTTAAGGAGCAAGATCTGTGGAACGGCTATCCGGAGGAGACCAATGCGCCCTATGGTCTAGCCAAAAAAATGATGCTGGCGCAATCCCAAGCTTACCGCGCGCAGTATGGATTTAATGGTATTCACCTGTTGTTGGTCAATCTGTACGGACCCCGCGATAAGTTCCACGCCGAGAATTCGCATGTGATACCAGGGCTGATACGAAAATGCCATGCGGCGGCGCGGCAACGCTTAGATCGCATTACTTGTTGGGGCGACGGGTCCGCCACGCGCGAATTTCTATACGTCGCGGACGCGGCCCAAGCGATTGTGATGGCCACCGAGCGCTTCGCTAAAAGCGAGCCGGTTAATATTGGATCCGGCTCTGAGATCGCGATCGAGGAATTGGTTCGGCTGATTGCGCGGCTAACCGGGTTCAAAGGAGAAATCGAATGGGATGGCGCTAGCCCCAACGGGCAACCGCGCCGCCGACTGGATATCACGCGGGCCGCCGAAGAATTTGGCTTTCGCGCTCAAACCGGCCTGGAAGAAGGTCTGCGGCAAACCGTCGCGTGGTACGAACAAAACGTTGGCATGAGCCTAGCCGTTCGATAGTGAGTAGACACCCGTAGGCAGTTTCTGGCTAGTGAGGATATTTGGGACTAAGCCGTAGCGTAGGCTAATTAGTCAAGATCAATTACGCAAGTTTGACCGGGTGTTTTACCAACTCATCCACCAAGCCGATGCTTAACGGGCCGGTGAAAAGCTATGAGAACGAAGAAAATTTTATACCTCGGCATGAAGTATGATTACGGAAACGCCATGCGCGGCTGGAGCTTTGAAGAAAAGAATTTTCATGATCCCTTAAGGCGATATACGGGCGTGGCGGTCCGCCATTTTGATTTTATGGCGCTCTCGCAAAAGCATGGCGTCGCCCGCATGTCTGAGATGTTGGTTCAAACCGTCCAGAAAGAAAAACCGGATCTTTTATTCGGGGTGTTTTTTGATGAGCCTGCCGACCCTTCAAAAGAGGCGATGAACTATATAACCAATCACACCGACACGATCACTTGCTTATGGATGTGCGATGACCACTGGAGGTTCGAAAAGTATTCGCAGCATTGGGCCCCCCATGTCCGGTACATTGTAACCACGGCGGCCGGCGCCCTGCTCAAGTACCATGCCCTCGGCATGGGGCACAAAGTCATCAAGAGCCAGTATGCCTGCAATCATCACATGTACTTTCCACACGACGCACCGCAGGACTTGGAGGTCACCTTCGTCGGGCAACCGCATTCCAATCGCCAGGAAATCATCGAGTACCTAAAAAGGGCCAACCTACGGCTTAACGTTTACGGCTGGGGTTGGAAAGAGTATCCGCGGATTCCCTTTTATGAGATGGTCCGCTTGTTCAGCCGCAGCGCCGTCAACCTTAATTTATCCAACGCCTCCGCCAACTCGTCTCAGCAAATTAAAGGCCGCAATTTTGAAATTCCCGGTTGCCGAGCCTTTCTCTTGACCGGCCCGGCCGAAAATATGGAGGAGTACTATGAGCCGGAAAAAGAGATTGTGATCTTTAACGACAGTCCCGAGATGGTTGAAAAGATTCGCTATTATTTGGCGCATGAGGACGAGCGCCGCAGAATTGCCGCGCGCAGTTATCAACGGACCTTGTCCGAACACACCTGGAAGCATCGCTTCTACGTTATTTTTAAACAAATGGGGTTTACCGCGAATGCCTAATGAACTGGATAGCATAGGGCCGATCTGTCTAATTATTCCTCCCTCAGTTTTCCTGCTGGACGAAAGAGTTTTCATGACCCTAGGAGTCCTGCGAGTCGCCGCATGTCTGGAAGAGGCGGGATACACGGTCGAAATGCTCGATCTCTCCGGCATAGAGAATTACTTAGCCGCAGTGGAGGCCCAGGCCTTAGCCACTTCAGCCCGCACGTTTGGTTTCACCGCGACGACACCGCAGATGCCCGCGGCCTTGCAGATTGCTCAGCGGCTACGCGCCCTGCGTCCGGACGCCCGCTTGATTCTCGGTGGACCCCATGTCACTTTGGTCAACGCCGCGGTCAAGCGCGAGCGGGCGCGGCAATTTTCCGGCCGTGCCCAAGCCGCGTTTGACCGGCTCCAGTCCGCCTATGACGTCTTGGTGGCCGGCGATGGAGAAGCCGCGGTTTTTCAGGCGCTGCCGCGTCACGCGCCCAAGCTGGTGGATGGCGACGACCCGTCCTCGCCGCTCTTCCTAAATAATCAGAAGCTCAATGCGCTGCCTTTTCCCGCCCGCCACCTGGTTGACGCAAGTTCCTATCATTATACGATCGATGGCGTGCCCGCGCTCTCTTTGATAGCGCAGCTTGGCTGCCCCTTTGAGTGCGGTTTCTGCGGCGGCCGGGAATCGCCCATGTTGCGCCGCGTCCGCATGCGCACCGCACAAAATGTTATCGATGAAATGCTGACCATGCACTTTGACCATAAGATAAACGGGTTCATGCTCTACGATGACGAGCTCAACGTCAACCCCGGCATGGTTGAGCTGATGAATGCCATTGCCGATGCGCAAAGCCACTTGGGCGTGCAATGGCACTTACGCGGATTTGTCAAAGCGCAACTTTTCACCGATGCCCAGGCGGAAGCCATGGTCCGGGCCGGCTTCCGCTGGATACTTACCGGGTTTGAATCCGGCGACCCGCGTATTCTTCGTAACATTAATAAACGTTCGACGCGCGATGAAAATACGCGCTGTGTCGAGATCGCCCGTCGCCACGGGCTCAAGGTCAAGGCGCTGATGTCTATCGGCCATCCTGGTGAAACGGAGGAATCCGTGCGGGAAACGCACCGCTGGCTGCTGGAGGCTCAGCCCGACGATTTTGACGTGAGCATCATTACAACCTATCCCGGCACCCCTTATTACGACCGCGCTACGCCGCACCCGGAACGATCGGGTGTGTGGGTTTACAGTTACCCGGCCACCGGCGACCGGCTCTATAGTTATGAAGTAGATTACACAGAGGTGGCTGATTATTACAAAGGAAAACCGGGTGGGGGATATAAGTCTTATGTATTTACCGACGGCTTGACCGCCGATCAGTTGGTAACGTTGCGGGATTTCGTTGAGCGGGACGTGCGGCAAAAATGCCGCATTCCGTTTAACCCGGCGAAGCCGCCGCAGCGCTTTGAACACACCATGGGCCAGTTTGGGCTGCCGGAGCATATCCTGAGAGTCTCCACGGCAAACCGCAGTTTCCGCGAGCCTGCTGAAGTTAGGAGCTACGCGCCATGATTAGCGTATTCATGCCGGTATATAATGGCGAGCGTTATATCGGCGAGGCTATCCAGAGCATAGTTAACCAGACTTATACTGAATTTGAATTGCTGATTGTCGATGATGCGTCCACCGACGGCACGGTTGGCATCATCAGCCAATGGGTGAGAAAGGACCGGCGCATACGAGCCTTTTATCTTCCGCACGTCGGCGCTGTCCACGCCAGAAATTTCGCGCTGAACCAGGTCAACCAGCGCCACCGGTATCTGATGAACCATGACAGCGACGACATCAGCTTTCCGGATAAGTTTCGAACCTTAGTAGAGTTCTTGGAGAGCCACCCGTCGATTGCGGTCGTCGGTTGCTTTGCCGACTACATCGATGCTCAAGGTCATTTTCTGCGGGAGCTAAAGCTAATCACCCAACCTGAGGAATTTCGCCAAAATTATCATGTGGTCAACTCGCTCATTAATAGCGCGGCCTTGATCCGCCGGACGGTTTTCGCAGCCGTGGGAAATTATCGTGACGAATATAATAGCGTCGATGACTATGATTTCTTCGCGCGCACCTTAATGGCCGGGTTCGACTTGGCTAATGTTCCGCAAAAGCTACACAAAATTCGCCTGCATCCGCAGAGCATGGGGAGCACAAGGTTGCAATTGCAGGAAAGATTAGCCGAGAAAGTTCGCGAAAAATTAAGAAATTATGCGCGGGCCGCGGCGGTTCTCGCCTAGAAATTAAGTCGCGCGGAATTAGCCGAAATGGCTCGCAGGCATCCACAGGGGAGTCACCTATGAAGATCTTGCACACAGTTCAACTGTACTATCCCAACTTGGGCGGCAGCGAAGAAGTTGTCAAACAATTATCGGAAAGGTTGGTGGCGCGCGGCCACACGGTTACAGTGGCTACCGCCGTTGATTCCCGTCGATCCTTTGCCGCGTGGAATGGAGTGGCAATCAAAGGCTTTCGTATATCCGGCAATGCGACGAGAGGCCTAGATGGGGACGTCCAGCCTTACGTTGATTTTTTGCGGCAGAACGACTGCGACGTCATGATGAATTATGCGGCGCAAATATGGTCGACCGACCTGGCGTTCCCTTTGCTAAATACGCTCAAGTGCAAAAAGGTCTTTGTGCCTTGCGGCTACTCGGCGCTGCACGATTCCCAGTATCGTCAATATTTTTCAGCGCTTCCTCAGTATCTTCGGCAGTATGACCGCGTGGTCCATCTTTCGCCGAATTATCGTGATGCGCAATTCAGCCAAGCCCATGGCCTACAAAATTCCATCATCATACCCAATGGAGCCGCCGAGGAAGAATTCCTTACACCGGCGCTGGGTTTCAGACAACGCTATGGAATTGGAACAAAGTACATGATCTTGTGCGTGGCCAATCACTACCAACTGAAGGGTCATGGTGAAGCCATACGTTGGTTTGGCTCACTCAATCCTAAGGAGGCCACGTTGGTAATCATCGGGCAGCCGGTGGCCGGCGAATGCTACACCGATTGCTCGGCGCAAGCGGCGGCGGCGGCCAATGTGCGGTTGCTGGCGGATGTGCCACGGGAGTGGGTGGTGAGCGCTTATAAGGAAGCCGACCTGTTTCTATTAGGCTCCCAGGTTGAGTGTTTTCCGTTGGTCATTCTCGAGGCGATGGCTGCCAAGACTCCCTTCCTTTCGACGAACGTCGGCAATGTGGCTGAGTTGTCCGGCGGCATAGTTAGCCGACCTGAAAACATGGTTGCGCATTTGCAGGGGCTGCTCGACAACGCCGCTCAGCGTAGGGAATTGGGAGAAGCGGGTCATCGAGAGTGGCTGGCGAAGTATACTTGGACGAAGGTCGTCGACCAGTACGAGAATCTTTATCGCGCATTGATGGACGAGGCCAAGGCGTCACACGACAAGAGTTCTGTTGCCGGCGTCGGAACGCTTCCCCCGACGGTTTCCGTTATTGTGCCTTGCTACAATCACGCCGAGTACCTGCCGGAGTCTGTCGAAAGCATCATCAACCAAACTTATCAAGATTTTGAAATTATCCTCATGAATGATGGCAGCACCGACCGGACGCAGGCCGTGGCCGAGCAACTCATCAAGAAATATCCGGCGCATCGACTAACCTTGGTTAACCAGCCCAACCAGGGCTTAGTGACGGCCAGGAACAATGCGATCCGGGACGTGGCGCGTGGGAAGTATCTTCTTCCTCTGGATGCCGATGATATGATCCGAACCACATTCTTGGAGGAGACGGTAAAGGTCTTGGATAGTCGTCCCGACGTGGGAGTGGTGTACACATTTCAACAGCGCTTCGGCGAGGAGAATGGCTGTTATAACCAGGAGATATTTGAGCTGAAGGAGCTCCTGGAGAATAATCGTTTGAACTATTGCTCGCTGTTTCGCAAGACCGTGTGGCAGAAGGCCGGCGGCTACAATGCCAACATGAAATGGGGGTATGAGGATTGGGATTTTTGGATTAGCTGCGCCGAAAGCGGGGCCAGGTTTGAAGTGGTGCGACAACATTTGTTCCTTTATCGAATTCGGCCGCAGAGCATGTATAGTGAGTCCGTCAAGCGCGACTTGGAGCTGCGCGCCCAAATTACGCGCAACCACCGCGGCCTCTATTCCGACCGCTCCGTGGAATGGGCGGATCTTTATCAAGAGTATCTGAAAAATCCCGACGACGTTGAGCTCAATGCCCGACTCATGAATCAATATCTAAACAAGCAGAACTGGCCGGAAGCCATCCCGCACATGATTAAATGCCTCTGGCAATACCCGGACAATGCGGATTTGCAAACCATGCTGGGCGTGGGATGCTTGAAACTTGGGGATGCGCGGAATGCAGAGGCCTATTTGCAAAAGGTGGTCGATCAGCAACCGAACAATTTTAATGCGCTGTTCAATTTGGGAATCAGCAAGTTGTTTCAGGAGAGGGATGATGA
The DNA here is from genome assembly GCA_016179055.1 of Acidobacteriota bacterium. Lineage (GTDB taxonomy): Bacteria > Acidobacteriota > UBA6911 > JACOSC01 > JACOSC01 > JACOSC01. The sequence continues at coordinate 10,450 of JACOSC010000126.1, read as the reverse complement.
AGCCGAGAGGCATTTCATGGATGTGGTGGAATTAAGACCGGATTGGCCGGACACCTATGCGGTATTGGCCTCACTCTGCCTATTGAAAGGGAGAGTCTCCGAAGCGGAAGCCATCCTGGCGGATGCCCTAAACTTTGCCCCTTGCTTGGCCCCGATAAATCGATTTATGGAGGATATGCGACGCAACCCCTTAGAAACCGCTAAGGCCTACTTGGAACTCATAATCGGTCAGAATACGAATTATACTCCGCAGCCGATGCTGGAAGCCAAGCCGGGTCTGGCGGCCGATTGTGTTTGGGAGTCGCCGATCATGCCGGCCGCAGGAGTGAACGGCGGTGGACAACCCGGAGTTGCTGACGACGCACACGGGCAGAGGCCGTCGCCACTCGCTCATACCTCGGGCTCCGGCGTTCAGCCCGCCGTGAATGTTCCGACGTCAAGCCCCTTGCCTGCCGCGGCGCACCGGCGTGCGCCGGCCCCGTCCGAGGTGATCGTAAAACCGGCGGAGGCGCCGTATGAGTGCATGGTTTCGGTTATTATCCCAACTTACAATCGGCCGGAGATGTTGGTTGAAACCATCAAGAGCGTCCTTAACCAATCCTATCGTGATTTTGAAATCATTGTGGTTAATGATGCGGGCAGCGACGTTTCCGATGTCGTGGAGTTTCTCGATCGAGAAAATAGGATCACTTATCTAAGGCATAGCCGGAATCGTGGACTGGCAGCGGCCAGGAACAGCGGAATCAAATTGGCGCGTGGAAAATACTTGGCCTACTTGGATGACGATGATGTGTTCTATTCAAACCATCTGGAAACGTTGGTCAGCTTCCTGGAAGTCAATCCCGGTCGGGCGGCTTACGTTGACGCGCTCAGCGCGACGCAAGTTTGGCAAAATACCTCCTACCAGACCGTCGCGCGCGAGATTGTGTATTCTTCTGAGTTTTCCAGCGACGTCATGTTGACGAGAAACTTCATCCCCGTGTTGTGTGTCATGCACGAGAAGGCCTGCCTTGACGCCGTGGGGCTCTTCGATGAGAGTCTGGAAGTTCATGAAGATTGGGATATGTGGATTCGCATCGGGCTGCAATTTGGAATGACCCACATTAAGACGGTTACCGCTGAGTTCCGCAAGCGCATGGACGGGAGCAACGCGACTACCTCTATAAATAAGCAGCTTGCTTTTTTACAAACTGCCGACCGTATTTACGAGAAGTACCGGGCCTACGCCGCGCGCAATCCCGCCGTGCGTCATGGCCAGCAAGAGTTTCGCAGAATACTTTGTCAACAAGCCGATTTGGCGGAGCTCAAGATGAAAGCTAACGCGGCGCCGTTTCAGACCAGCGAGGTGTGCTCCTAGCGTAGGCGGCGGCGCATGCGCGCGGCCGGCGAAACAGAGGGCGCCTCAGGGTGATCAACAGGTCTGCACAACCAAGGCGTCCATTTCAACTCATCGTGCTTGACCTTCGGGCACGCTCCCGGCAATCTTCATTTCCAAATTCCGCCATACGAAATCCGTATGGCGCCATCGGCGCAACCCGCCATCCGAAAAATTAAAAAAAGCTTGCGTTGGACTCGGCGTTGATATAGGATTATCCACGCGCGAGGTAAGTGCGTGTGCGTGGAGACCCCTGCTTTTATCGGAGAAAAAACAGAGGGTCAACGTCTACAACTACGTCTATGACCGCATCAGTGGTGCCTCTCAGAGGCCTAGTCTCGCGTACCTGATCCGCGAGAGGGCAAAGGATCTGAACGAGGATTTGACTCCGGGCAACTGGGAGATTTTCTTTCTGGCCTCCAACGACAATGGACAAACGTTTCCCTTCTTTACCAATCTTTCAAATGACCCGGGTAACTCGAGGTACATCTCAATGGCTGTTAGCGGCGCCAATGTCTATGTGACATGGGATAATCAACCCACTGATGGGAGTGCAACCGATATTTTCTTCCGCCGCTCTATAAATTCCGGCCAATCATTTGGAGATATTTTTGACTTATCTGGCAACCCCGGTTCCTCCGGTGCTGATATTGTGGCTATTGGCCCTAATGTATATGTAGCATGGAGTCAAGGCTTTTTTCCGAATACCCACGTTTTCTTTCGGCGCTCCCTAAGCGAGGGCCAGACTGGAACTTTCGAAGATCCTCAGGATATCTCTCCAGCGGCTAATACCGCAGGTGGCGCTAAGCTCGCCGCTGTCGGTTTGAATGTCTATGTTAGCTGGGGGGAGCCTTTACCACACTTTTTAGATAGTGACATTTTCTTTAGGCGTTCTCTCAATCAAGGAGCAACGTTCGAGCTACCTCAAAAACTCACTAGCAGTTCGGGCAGCACAGGGAGAAGGATTGCCGCCTCTGGTGGCAATGTATATTTAGTCTGGAACGATAACGCGCTTGGAAATTATGAAGTGTACTTCATTAATTCTCTAGATTCCGGGCAAACGTTTCAGTCTATAGTAAACCTCTCTGATAACCTTGGCATTTCTACTAACCCCCGGATGGTCGTGAACGGTTCTAACCTACATATATTTTGGCAGGATAACACCCCTGGGAATTTCGATATCTTTTACCGACATGGGAAGTTAACCATGTAGCCATTGACGGCGGCCACCGGAGAGGTAAAGTAAGCGAAATTATTTTGTAACTGCCCAAGGGGGTTTGCTGATGAGCCTATCGACAAAAGGTGGCCCTACGGCGCCCCGGTCGCCGAAGGGGACGCTGTTAATAGCCGGGGGTGGCGTTTCGCCACCCCCGGACCGTAACCCCCGCGCGGGCCGACCCTGGAAGGGTCGCGGTCGTCCACCCACATCGGACCCTACGTGGACCCTTTCAGGGTCCAGCCGGGGGTGTTGGCGTTCCGTGGGTGGCGCGGAGCGCCACCCACGGCTATTAACAAGGTCCCCTTCGGCGACCGCCCTGAACAGTTACATTATTTTTACGCGGAGTGGAGCTTAAGCCAGACCCGTATAGAATGGGGCCTGGAGAAGTCTCCCCTGAAGGCTTGAGTTGCTAACTCATGCCGCGAACTCGGATTTCCGTTTGACCTCTGTGGAGCATCGCGCTTAAGACGCCGCCCGTTCAAACCGGAGTCCGCCGAGAGGGCAACCGACATTCGGATAAGCGGAGGACACCCATGGACAAGAAACTATTCAGCCGTAAATTTTATATTCTTTTTGTTTTGCTGTTGCTGTCACTCCTCTTGGCAAACCGGAGTGATCAGATTTTAGCCAACGAGCTTAAAACCCAAAATGGGTTTGTCAGGGCAGGTTCCGTCGATGGCGGGATTATATTCTCGCAACCCGTAGGGATCGCCGGTGGGAGTGGGGTCACTGGCGGTACGGTTGGGGAACCGCTTCCGGGGTGGCCACAGGTTCTATTCGTCGGGGGGGGTGTTCTCCCCGGCCAGCGTCGGCGACCTGGATGGGGATGGGGTAAATGAAGTGATCGCGACGTTGGGAGGAGGGCTGGGTGGCGCGCTTGCTTTATATGCCTGGCATGCGGATGGCCGAGGGGTCGTCAGCGTAGCTGATCAACCGAATGGTTTCTTTGCACCTATTCCAGATTCGGCGGCGTGGTTCACACCCGCTTTGGCTGATTTATATGGTGAAGGCAAGCTCAAGATTATCCTGGGCACCCAGTCCGGCGTTCATATTTTCAATGCGGATGCCACATCGACCATTATAGAACCCGGCATACCGTTTCGTCTTAGACCTGTCGTCGTTGATGACCTGGACGGCGATGGCTCTTTAGAGATCATCGCGGTTAGTGATCCATGCCCGGTTTCTTGCGAGGATCCGGCTTGGCGGCTTCATGTGTGGGATAACTATGGGAATCCGCTTCCGGGTTGGCCGCAGAGAATGCCGATGGCTTGGTCCGCAATCAGCGCCCTGGCGGTGGGAGATCTCGATGGCGATGGCAAGAAAGAGATTGTACTGGCTATAGAAGACGGCAGAACGCTGGCTCCGCCTCATATTCTTGCTTATAATTTAGATGGCACAATTAAGTGGAGCACGCCAATTGAGATGGATGATTTTTGCCGGCTGGCCGACGTGGGATTAGCCCTTAGCCTTGCGGATGTAGATAACGATGGGAATCTTGAAGTCGTATTCCAAAGAAACGGGCGTTGTTCGCGAACGGATCATCGGTTTGGGATATTGGATGGCCAAGGGCGGTTGAAAAATGAATGGTTTCTTTCCCGGACAGAAAATTGGTTTCCCTCCTTACTCGATGTACCCCTGGGCGACCTCGATGGGGATAATCATTTAGAGATCATAACCAGCACGACTACGCAGGGGACCCCCATCGGCCGAATCTTTGCCTGGCATCATACGGGCGATTTAGTCGAAGGCTTTCCAGTGGCGGTAGACCAGAGAACGCTGACTCCGATGGTTGCTGATGTGGATGGGGATGGGAGCCCTGATATTGTCAGCAGCTTAGGCTTGTTGCGGGATTATATAAGGAATCCGATCTATGCCTGTGATCCAAGCGGCCGATTAATAGACGGATGGCCGAAATGGCTCCCGCGCGTATCTTACCCGCCGGGATGGGTCAGTGCAGCCTCTTATACGACGCTGGCCGATGTAAACGGTGATGAAATATTAGACCTGATCGCTTCGGTCGGTGGGGGGGAACTGCACGTGATCACATTAGGGAGTCGATTAAATCCCGGCTCGATGCATTGGCCGACCGTTCGTCACGATTTTCGCCATACGGGTCGTTACTCGTCTGAGAAATAATGAAGATGGCTGATAACAACGTACTGCTTATCATGCAACTTTGAGGGGACTTTATCTATTGGACTTAATATCCAATAAGAGTTCTGCGTCGGGAAAGACCCTACGTTACGGGAAGCATTAATCCACCCTTTTTTGCTGCGGAACTGCTACGCGCTTACTATCCTTACATACACGAGGTCCACCGTCCGGCGTTATTGACGATCATTTTCCCGTCTGTCATACTAAGCGCGGTGTAAGGTAGTAAGCTCCTTGGATATGACTAGAGATTTTTATGGATCTGAGTTGGAGTAAGAACGTCAACCTATTTAAGCCGATCCATAAATTCACTTCGGCTGACCACGGACGATGGACAACCCACCACGAGGCCTCGTATGTCAAAACACTCATCGATAAATAATTATCATCTGTGTTACATCGACGCTTTGTTGGTCTGAGGCATGGGCCTCGCTTGGAGATCATCATTATGACTCGCAGAACCACACGAACGGGCTTCGCCACGCTCGGGTTATTTTTGGCCGGGCTGCTCATGATTGGCCGCGCCCCGGCGAAAAAAAATGCTCTGGCGGAGGGCAAAAAGCAGCCGGCTGCGCCCGCGGCGGCAACAGCCATCAGCAAGGAAAATATCATGCAGCATATTAAAGTGTTGGCCTCCGATGAATATGAGGGCCGCGCCCCGGCGACCAAAGGTGAGGAGCTGACGATCAAGTATCTCGAGACTCAGTTTCGCAAGCTCGGGCTGAAACCCGGCAATCCTAACCGCACCTATGTTCAGAAAGTCCCGATGGTCGGCATTACGGCGGATCCTCGCGCTCAGTTGGTCTTTACGCCGGCGGGCGCGGCGAAAGACGGGTCAATGACCTTGAAATACGGCGAGGATTTTATGGCGTGGACCAAACGCATGGTTCCGCAAGTCCGAATGGATGATGACATGATCTTTGTCGGCTATGGGGTAGTGGCTCCCGAGTTTCAGTGGGATGATTATAAAGGCTTGGACATGAAGGGCAAGGTTCTGGTCATGCTGATCAATGACCCCCCGGTGCCGGATGAGCGCGTGTTCGGTGGCAAGGCCATGACTTATTACGGCCGCTGGACCTATAAGTATGAGATCGCCGCCGAGAAGGGCGCCGCCGGGTGTTTGATTATTCACGAGACCGAGCCGGCCGGCTATCCGTGGGACGTGGTCAAAGGTAGTTGGTCCGGCGAACAGTTTGACTTGGTGGCCGCGGACAAGAACCTCAGCCGTTGCGCCGTTGAAGGTTGGATTACATATGAAAAAGCCAAAGCCCTTTTTGCCATGACCGGCAAGGATCTGGACGCCCTGAAGAAGTCGGCAGTCGAGCGGAACTTCAAGCCGGTAGCTCTGGGCGCCAAAGCCGCGGTCACTATCCAGAACAAACTTCGCATGATCGACTCTCATAACGTGGTGGCCAAGCTGGAGGGGCACGACCCCAAGCGCCGTAATGAGTATGTGGTGTACACGGCTCACTGGGATCATTTAGGTATTGGACCGGAAATCAATGGGGATAAGATCTATAATGGCGCGCGCGATAACGCTTCTGGAACGGCCGGCTTGCTCGAGATTGCGAGAGCCTTTTCCAAAGTTCAGCCGCCGCCCAGCCGTTCAATCCTGTTCCTCTCCGTGACCGCCGAGGAGAAAGGCCTGATTGGCTCCCGCTATTATTCCGAGCATCCGTTATACCCCTTGGAAAAAACCTTGGCGGCCATCAACATGGATGGACTCAATGTCTTGGGTCCCACCAGGGACATCATTGTAGTAGGGCTGGGCAATTCCACGTTGGATGATTATGTCAAAGCTATTGCGGCTAAGGAGGGGCGCACGGTGAAACCGGATGCCGAGCCGGAAAAGGGTTATTATTATCGCTCTGACCATTTCAATTTTGCCAAGCAGGGCGTGCCGGCGCTGGATCCCGGTTCCGGCACCGACTTCATCGGCCGGCCGGAGGGCTGGGGATTGCAGATGCGCAAGAAATACACCGCGGAGGACTACCATAAGCCCAGCGACCAGGTGAAGCCGGACTGGGACCTCTCCGGCGCTGCACAGGACCTGCGGCTGCTTTTCGAAGTTGGCTATCAGGTAGCCAACGCCGATAAATACCCAAGCTGGAATCCCGGAACCGAGTTCAAAGCCAAACGAGACGCTATGATGAATCCGGCTGGTCATCATTAACCCGCGGGACCTTTATCGACGGCCACCCCCTTGGCCCCTCTCCCCGCCCGGCGGGGAGAGGGGGGTTGGGGGAGTGGGGCGTCGCCGGAGTAGGCTGGGCCTGAGTCTCCCCCAGCTTCCGCTGGGGGTCTCTTGTGTGCTCTCAGTGAACCCCGTGAACAGTTACCAAATATTTTTTGGTGGGAGCCTTTTGCGCTTTGTTCATGCGGGTATTTGACGGTTTTCCAGCGCCTCCAACGTTTTGAATTTTACTTGTTTGGTTCCGGCTCGCCCGAGTTAGGCATGTTGTTATCCTATTCACTACCGGATTAAATGGGTAATAGCTATTTGGCCTTTACTCCGTAGCGATTCGCCGCGGGGCGCGAAAACAATCCCAACGGGATTGCGGAACAAAGCCCAGGGTTGGCCGCGTCCCCGCGGCCAACCCTGGGAATGCGATGCGCAATGGATCCAACCCCCAAAGGGGTTGCGGCACAACCGAAGAACCGACGCAACCCCGTTGGGGTTGTCAATGTCCGTCGACCTTTTCCCAGGGTAGCTCGTGCCTCGCAACCCTGGGCTTTGAGACGGAATCCCGTTGGGATTCTGAAACGGCCCAAATATTCTTGGGAGATAGTATTCGACCCTTTATTTATGCGGGCGTTTGACGGTTTTCCAGCGCATGCAACTTTTTTAATTTTGCCTGTTTGGTTACGGCTCGGCCGGGTTACGAATCAGACCATTCCTTCCCTAGCGGCCTAAACAACGTTTCGGTCATCCGCTGGCCTTCGGTAGCTAGGATCTAGGATTGGCGAGCCTTTGCGATGAGCGGCGCCGGCTGGCGCTCATCGCATGAACCGCCGTTGGCCGAACGGCATGTCCGGTGGTGACGGAGTTGGTGGGTGGCTGTCCCTGGCTACCCGATCGATTTTTATATTGAACCCATGTGAAAGGATAATTATGGCAAACGAAGTTCAGAAGGAAAAAGTTACTGCCGCGGCCTCACTAACTATTTTGTCGGAAGAAGAGACGATGTTCCGTGAGTCCGTTCGGCAGTTTGCCGAGGAGCGCATTCGCCCCTTGGTATCAAAGATGGATCATGACGCGGTTCTTGACGCGTCTTTGATTCAGGGCTGCTTTGATCTATCGCTGATGGGAATAAATATCCCGGAGGCGTATGGCGGCGCCGGGTCCAGTTTTTTTATGGCTGTCCTCGCGGTGGAGGAGTTATCTCGGATCGATCCCTCTCTGGGAGTGTTCGTCGACGTTCAGAATACTTTGGTAAACAACGCGATTATCCGTTGGGCCCGGGAGGACCAAAAGCGCCGATACCTTACGCAGCTTTCTGCCTGCATGGTTGGAGCTTATGCCTTGTCTGAGCCGAGTTCCGGCAGCGATGCCTTTGGCTTGCAATGCGAGGCGCGGGCGGATGGGAATTATTACGTGCTGAATGGACGAAAATTGTGGATCACCAATGCCAACGAGGCCGGTTTGTTTATCGTATTTGCCAATGCCAATCCCGGCGCCGGCTATAAAGGCATCACGGCTTTTCTCGTTGAGAAGGGCTTGCACGGGTTTACCATCGGCAAGAAGGAGGACAAGTTAGGGATTCGCGCCAGCAGCACCTGTGAGTTGATCCTCGAAGATTGCCGGATTCCCAAAGAAAACGTACTGGGCGCCGTCGGGCAAGGCTATAAGGTCGCTATCGAAACTCTCAATGAAGGACGGATAGGGATAGGCGCGCAAATGGTCGGTCTAGCCCAGGGCGCTCTCGAGTACGCCATTAAGTACACCAAGGAGCGCCGACAGTTTGGAAAATCCATTTCGGAGTTTCAAGGCGTACAGTTTCAGCTTGCTGAAATGGCGGTAGAGCTGGAAGCGGCGCGTTTGATGGTGTACAATGCGGCACGCTTAAAAGATGCCGGGCATAGCTACGTCAAAGAAGCCGCTATGGCCAAGATATTCTCTTCCGACGCCGCCGAGATGATCACCTCTCGCACCGTCGAGCTCTATGGGGGGTATGGATATACCAGGGATTACCCAGTGGAGAAATTTTATCGGGATGCCAAGATTGGTAAGATATATGAAGGGACGTCAAACATGCAACTGCAGACCATCGCGAAATTAATACTAGCCCGTTGACGGTTCTACGGCATGGATGCGGAGTGAGGACTGGCTGATCATTTCACACCTTATTGCTTGTTCTCACTTTGAGCTGCTTGAAACACCGTGTTAGACCGCCTTCCCACGTTTGGGCAGCGCTTTGGCGGCTTTCAATTTTCGTTTTCCCGTTCCCGTCACGAGGATCGATTTCCAGGTAACCGCGCCCGCCCGAGTGAATTCCGACTTTACGCGGTCTTCCGATTCGAAAGGCTCGGTTTGGTAGATAACGGTGTAGAAGCTTGTCCAGTCAAGAGAGCCGGCATATCCGCTTACGTCCTCAAAGATACCACCGAGAGCTCTTGAGACTTCAGTTTTAGATGCAGCGTACTTGAATTCAATGGCGGCGCGAAGGTTCCTCACCCCACCATCGGGTTCGAAATCACGGATAACGCCGTGAATTTTTATGTGACGTTTGTATTCAGTAAAGAAGGCAGAAAGGTAGTCGTGCATGACTGCCTGAACATCACGTTCACCGGTAGGAGTCTTACCGCGACCGCGAACCAAGACAGGAGTGCGCCGCAAGATCGTTTCGAGTTGTGCAAGTTCGTACGAATCGTGAGCTGAATGTTCATCACCGGACGCACTCCGAAGACCATCCACCACAGAGGTTAAGTATTCGTACGGCTTACTATCTGCGAAGTCGTACTGACGGTTGTAAGGCGCTCGATTCATTTCGCCGGTCTTTTCGAAATGCGTCAACCTTTCAAGAACGCGTCTTCTCGTTTCCGGTAGGCCTGCGGCCTCTAGAATCACTAGAACCAGTTCGTAGATCTCCGTGAGTATTGCGCCGAGCGCAACCTCGGGCTCCTCAAAACTGCCACCGGATGTCGGTTCTCCTGTAGCGTCGTTTTCGATCTGTGTTTTCGCACTTCGTGCGCGCTCGAGCTCTCGCTCGATGTCGGCTAGTGCTGAGCGAATTCTGGCGACTTCCATTTTCTGCTCCGCGGTCGGTCCGTCTAACGGCTCGCGCTCACCCGCGGCTGCGGTCCGTCAGCGCCGCGGTCGTCGGGTATAACGCGGTGTCAGGCGGGTCCAAGGATCGAGAGATAGACCCGCCATGGTCCCACTGCCGTCGAGTACTGGCGTGCCATCACGCGAACCACTTGACCAAAGTGGCTCAGGTCGTGGGCCACCCATGTCGATAGGTGTTGACCCAACGTCACCACACCGAGCTCCGGGTGGCTGCCGCGACGTGCCAGGTCGGTGTCCGTCAGACCCAGCGCGGCCAAGCGATCCAGATTCTCGGTCCTTAAGGGCTCTCCACAAAATAAAGTTTAACTTTTACGCCCCACTTGCCGCGGCGAAATCGTGTAGTTCCACTTGGGATTGATCTGATGCAGTCGAAGATTGAGACGTTCCATTGCTTCATCGGGAATCTTGACTCCCGCCT
>JACOSC010000086.1 GCA_016179055.1 Acidobacteriota bacterium | reverse complement strand
TCTTTAATCGGCATGGAAAGACTCCTTATGGTTTAGTTCTCCCATGCTATTTTAGGGTTCTGAATTGAATTTGTCCAGCAAAAAAATTTCCTATTTATAAGAGCAGGCCTTTCGTTTTTACCACCACTTTTAATTACACCCGCATGAATAGCATGAATATGACCTGGCCGAGTCGGCTTATAAACGGGCGCTCGCCGTAGCTAAAAGGGCAAAGCGGGAGAGGGTGTTGGGAATAATTTTAAATAATTTTGGCGAGCTCTATTTTCATAAACAACAGTTTCAGACGGCTATCCATTATCTGAATGAGGCTTATGAAGTTAAAAACAGAACCAAGCACCCGTCCTATAGTTCCATTGCCGTGACCTTGCGCGCCTTGGGCGAGGTTTACTTGGCCGATAATCGGTGGGCGGAGGCCGAAACGTACATTACGCGAGCTCTGCAAGAGGCCCGGCGCTCGCAAACCGGGGTTTTCGATACAGTAGTCTTAGCCAGCATTTACGATTTGCAGGGGAATCTCTTGGCCAAGCAGGGTCGTTTGCCGGAAGCCGCGGCGGCATTTGAAAATGCCGTGGACGGGATCGAGACGGAGTTGGCTGACCTCAAATCCCACCATTGGAAAACCAGCCTGCTCTCCTCCAGCCAGGATCATTTTCATAACTTAATTCTCTTAAATCACGCGCGTCTAAATAATCCGGTGGCCGCATTTGAAGTGGCGGAGAAGGCGCGTGCCCGAGCTTTTCTGGATCTGGTCGGTGGCCAAATCGGGTTCGAATACGGGGAGCAGTTGGCAAATGCCACCCGAACCATCAAGGACGTGCTCTCGACCGTTAACGCCCAGCCGTTCACGTGGGCGGAACTGCGGCGGAAGCTCCCGCCGACCATCACCGTCGTGGAATACACGATGACGGAGAACCAACTCCTGATCTGGGTGCTCAATTCGGAGGGCTTGCGGTCGCGGGCGGTGGCCCTGTCACGGGAGCAATTGGATCGCCTGGTCGACGATTTCCGTATCGCCGTTACGCTGAGCAATTCCGATTTCAAGGCGCGCTTTTCGGGATGGAAAGCCAGTTTGGAGGAAACCCAGCGGCGCGCCAGCGAGCTTTACCGGCGGCTCATCGCGCCGATTAAGAACCTGCTTCCGCTGGACCGGCTGGTCTGTTTTGTTCCGGATGGCGGCCTGTATTACGTCCCTTTTGCTGCCCTGGTAGATCCTGCCACGCAAAAATATCTGGTGGAAGAGTACACGATCTTCTACGCGCCCAGTGCATCGATCCTGGCCCGGTCGTTGGAGATGCAGCGTCAAAAGCCGTCGGCGACTCCGCTATTGATGATCAGCAACCCGGCGATGGGAAGGAAGGCGCTCAAGCAGTTTCGCTACCTGCAGCCGTTGGTGGATGCCGAAGGGTTTGATGACCAAATCGCGCATCTATTTAAAGGCTCCGGTTTCTTGCGCGCCGCCGCCGCCACCAAATCGGCCGTAAGGGCGGCGATGCCGAACTATGAAATCGTCCACTTCTCGGCGCATGGTGTTTTGAATGACCAGGAGCCGTTGCTATCGGCCCTGGTGCTCGCGGAGGAGATCGGCCCCGGCGGGTTGCTACCGGTTAAGCAAGCGGAGACGGTGGTATCCGAAGATAACGGCTTACTCTATACGCACGAACTTTTCACACTGTCCTTACCCAAGACGCGCCTGTTAGTGCTCTCGGCTTGTGAGACGGCACTGGGCCGGCTTTGGGGTGGCGAGGGCATGGTGGGCATGGCCCGTGCGGTTTTCTATGCCGGCGTACCTTCGCTGATCGCTACGCAATGGAAGGTGGCCGACGGGCCGACCGGCCAGTTAATGGTCGCGTTTTGCCAAGAGCTTCGTGCGGGCGCGACGATCGCCGGCGCGCTGGCTCAGGCGCAACGGGACTACCTGCAAAAGTCCACTCAGCCTGAGCGTCGCCACCCCTATTACTGGGGTGGATTCTGTTTGATGGGAAGCTATTACCTCAGAGGTAATCACCGATAACCGGATTAACTGCTAAAGTTAGTCTACTGCTAAGGAGGACCGCTATGAGTGTCAGACTAAAGTTCGTTAAGGGGGCGCATCTTTCGACCTATAACTCTTTGACTAAAATCAATTCCCCTACCGTGCCTAAGCATGTGGTGAAGGTTCATCAACTCCTCCGCATCCGGAGCATCAATAAGTCATCGCCTGGACAGCCCACCTTCGATCTGAAGATGGCAGATTTGTCTTCGATAAATAGCGTGGTCATTACACCGGGTGGCCAGCCGCCGTGCAACAATGACATGACTTCATTCGATCAACTGCCTTACGATGAGCTCTTAACTCAGACCCCTCCAGCAACTGTGGTGCCCATTGAGGTTTACGGTGGCAACTTTTCTTACCGCAGCAATCCCCTTGCGTTGCCCAACTATGCCGGTAAGTCGAAACCGGTGGGATGGATTCAGGTGGATTTTCCCTCCGGCCCGATTACAGTACAGTTGACTTCGACTTCGGGAATCGGTGGTGGCACTTACACCGTCCAGAACGGCCAGGCTTTCGACATAGCCAGTTATGTGATGTATAACCTGGAAGCCTGTGCTATAGATGAGGAGCCCGCGGGTGCCGGTGTAGCCGCCGTTGCCGGTTCCTTTGCTGCGCTCGAGGGCGGCGATGGCCAGAGTGGCAACAGCACTTAACTTGGTAGTACACCCAGTGGGCCTGTCCGGCTAACGGCCGGATGTTGATGTCGAGGCTGCGGCGATTAAGGAGGGAAATTTTTGTATTCGATGCTCCCTGCGGCCTCGAGGGATAAATTGTACGAAACTCACACGGAAGTATTTCAAAAAGCGGTTCGTTTGAAGAATCTAACGTGGCATCATGTATTGATCCCGACTTGTCGGGACTATGGCTGTTTCTTGGGGACAGGAACGTATTGATTTAACCGGCATCACCGCCATTGGTGTGGATGAAATTCATTGGGCCTTTGAATTTGGCGTTCAGCTGCGACACCGTTGCCGGCGATAACGCCGCCGCCTGTCCCAGCAGACAGCGCAGCGCCGGTTCAAAATCCCGCGTCGCTAAGCCCTGGATGAACAACTCGGGAAAGAGTTGATTCACGGTCTGCGAGCGCCACTGATAACTCTTCAGATACTGCGACTCAAACTGCGCCTGGCCTTCCGGTATCGCACGCACCCGCGGGACGCGCAGCGTCATCGTACCGGAACCGATGGTCACCCGGCGGTCCCTGCCATAGCCGTTGCGATGCCCGCGGAACTCTTCCCGTCGCTCATAGGGACCACGACCCAGGTACTCTTCGATCTCGTCCTCTAAGGCTTCTATCAGCATGAGCCGCGCGCCTTCCCGAGCCAGTTCTTCTAACGGATCGGCCGCCACGCCCAACCGTTGCCACTCGTCGATGGGCGTGCTATGGACATCCTTCGCTTTTATTGCTCTACCGTTTCCTTTCGCTTTTTGGTATGGTTTCATTGTGCGTATCCTTTCCACCCCCATGTCCGGGGGTGATTGTCTTGTTTGCAATAAGTTGGAAAGGATACGCTTTCCCTTTTTAAATTTCCACACCTTTCTATATTAAGGCTTACCCCATTGTCAAGACAAAAAATCGGCTTCTTTAAGGTGGTATCCAATGATAATTATTTCTCCTATTCTACTCTTGGCTTCGGGGGGTAACGGAAGGAGGGCGTAGCCCGACTGGAGTTACCCCCGTGCGCCAAGATCCTGGGCGTTATGGGCCTCCTGGCCAGGCGTGCTCTTGCCCAGGCTTGGCACCACGTCACGCTCTCCCATAATAAACGCTTTCCGGCGTTCGATAGTCCAAGGACTGATGCAAGCGCTCGCCATTGTAAAACCGGAAATACCGATCCAGACCGTCCACCAGGGCCGGCACACTGTCGTACTCTTTCAAATAAATGTCTTCGTACTTTACCGACCGCCACAGTCTTTCGATGAAAATGTGGCATTGTTAATATTATATAGGTAGTGTATATTTATATAATGAAACAATGTCCTAAATGTAAATCAGATAAAATTTGTAAAGACGGCATCATAAAGCAAAAACAACGGTTCAAATGTAAATCGTGCCATTATCATTTTACCGTTG
>JACOSC010000120.1 GCA_016179055.1 Acidobacteriota bacterium | reverse complement strand
CCCTTCGATCTTCTCCGCATAGCGTTCCGTCAGCAAGCTCATCGCATCCTCACCTCATTCCTAGTATTTATCAGTTGGGCACTATACAGCATCCTGCGGGAGGTTTTCAAACTTTTTTGGTTCCGGCTCGTCCGGGTTGGGTAATGACCGACAAGCTCTGGAGCACTATCAACGGGTACGGGAACTGGCTCTTGCCGCCGGTCATAAGGCAGGGGAAGCCGGGGCTGTGACCAATTTGGGAATTTTTTACAGACAGCGTGGTGATCATAAAATGGCGGTAGAGTACTACGAGCGAGCCGTAGAAATTTACCAACAACTTGAGGAGCATGAGGCGGTCATAAATTTAATGTCAGGGATTGGCGGCATTTATCGAGACGCCGGCGATTACCAGCCGGCAATAGAGTATTCCCAGCGTGCCCTTAAACGGGCTGTTAAAACGGGATATAAATTCGGAGAAGCTTGGGCTCTAAGAAGTCTCGCCGTAGCTTATAAGGAATTGAGTGATTATCCTAAGTCCCTGGAGCATGAGGGTCGTTCGGTGAAGATTTTCCGGGCGATAGGCGAGAAGGCCACCGCGGGAGCGAGCCTTGGAAATATCGGAATTATTTATCAGCTTCTGGGCGATTATTCTAAAGCCCTCGGGTATTATGAGCAATCGTTAAAAAGTGCGAGAGAACATAATCTCATAACCGAAGAAGAAAGGAATCTGAAGAACATAGGAAAACTTCACCTTCAGATGGGCAACGATAGAGAGGCTCTTCAGCGCCTTGAACAAGCCTTAAAACTGGCTGAAGGAAGAGCCTTGGGCAGCTATGAAGCAGATATTCTAGTAAATATCGGAGAAAGCTACAAACGTATCGGTGACTATCAAACAGCCCTGGAAAGAATTGAACGCGGGCTAAGGGTAGCCAGAGAAATACAAGTTAAGTATCGCGAAGGGTACGCTTTGAACAGCTTAGCCGACCTTTACCTGAAAACCGGCGACGTTCGTAAAGCCAACGAGCATTTCCAGCACGCGTTAGTTTTGGGCCAGGAAACGGGCATAACCGAGGTGATCTGGGAAGCGCATAAAGGGTTGGCTGAGGCTTTGGAGGTGTAAGGAAAGTATCCGGAAGCTTTAGAGCATTACCAATCAGCCATAGAAACGATCGAAACCATCCGCAACCAGATTTCACTGCCGGAGCATAAGTCCGGTTTCTTGGAAAGCAAAGTCAAGGTATACGAGGAAGTGATCAGCCTCTTGTCCAGGTTACATGAGCAGGAGCCCGAGAAAGGATACGATCAGCGAGCGTTCTTATACGCCGAACGAGCGCGGGCGCGGGCTTTTCTCGATACGTTGGGGGAATCCAAAGCCGGAATCAGAAAAGGATTAAGCGCCGAGCAGATCGCGCGTCAGAACGCGATCTTGCGCGAGATATCGAAAGCCTCGTCGGCGCTGCTGCATGAAGACGCTGAAGCCAAAATAAAGGAAGGGGAAGCGGCATTGAAAAAAGCCGAGGACAAGCTGGCCGAGTTCTTGTTTGAGATAAGAAGGACCAATCCGGAATATGCCGCCTTGAAGTATCCGCAGCCCTATTCGGCGAAGCGGGTCCAATCGGAGGTGGTGGGCAAGGATACGATCTTAATCGAATATGCGCTGGGCGAAGAGCGATCGCACGTGTGGGTGGTAACCAAGAATTGCAAATGGTGGCCTTGCCGAAACGCTCAGTTATAGAAAAACAGGTGACGGCCTACCGAAAGATGATAACCGTCCATCCCAAAGGACACCGCGCTTTCCAGCAACATTACCATCAAGCCCGGCGATTGTATAAAATGCTTTTCAGACCGATGAGCCAGTATTTGGTTAGAGGTCATAGGCTGATCATAGTCCCCGATGGAATTCTGTATTATTTGCCGTTTGAGACGCTGGTCAAAACGGTGGCTCGGAGTTCCGACCAAGCGGCCGCGATGGATTTGCGAGTCCGCTACTTGGTCGAAGACCATAGCATCACGTATGCGCCATCCGCCGCTGTGTTGGGGGATCTTCTGGCGAAGCGCAAGGAGAGTGTAAGAAAATTGGGCGGAAGGAAGCGGGAATTGTTAGCCTACGGAGACCCGGTATTCAGTCTCAAGCAACGAACGGCTAGAGCAAGGACGGGCCCGGAGGAGAGTAAGCTGGGAGAGATCGTTCGAGGTGTATACGAAGGACGAGGTATCAAGTTTCCGCCGCTGCCCAGCACCCGAGCAGAGGTGGAAGGCATAACCCGGCTCTATCCACCGACGAAGAGTAAAGCCTATCTGGGAAGCAAAGCCACCGAGGCCTCCGTCAAGACCGAGAAGCTATCCCAATACAAACGTCTTCACTTTGCTACGCATGCGATCATCGATGAGGCGGTACCGGTCCGGTCCGGCGTGGTGTTGTCGTTGGTCGATACCGGGGACGAGGACGGGATCTTGCAGATGCGCGAGATCTTCAATCTGGAGCTGGAGGCGGAGTTGGTGGTGTTGTCGGCGTGCCAGACGGCGTTGGGGAAGATGGTCCGCGGGGAAGGGATCGTGGGTTTGACGCGGGCGTTCATGTATGCGGGGGCGCCAAGTCTGGCGGTAAGCTTATGGCCGGTCAACGACTTCTCGACGGCGGAGTTTATGAAGATGTTTTACCAGAAGATGAAGGCCGGCCAGGGCAACGGTGACGCGTTAAGAGCAGCCAAGCTGGAAATGATCCACTCCGAATCGCCCGCTTACCGGCATCCCTACTTCTGGGCGGCCTTTGTGTTGGTCGGAGCTATGTAAACGACGGGCTAACTACCCAGACGCTAAGAGCGCCCAGCGGACTGGCTTGGCATCCTTGGCGGTTCATGCGTTATCGAAGAGGCAGGTACTCTACTCGGTTGGTTAGATCTGGCGGATCACAGGTCTTGGCAAGCAGTTCTAAATCATCGATGCACGTTCGAATGGTCACTCGTAATTGATGTGCGTAGATGACGCCTGCAAACGGAATCCCAGATTCCTGATATCGGGCAGCTTCGACAAGAAAATCATCATCTCGCGTGAAAATCACTCTCCCTAAATGCGTCGTTCGGTCGAGTAATTCTTGGTCAGATAAAGTTATGGTAGCATCCTCTTGTGCAGTCAGGACATCAACTCCTCTGATTCGTAACGCGGTTGTGATGGACTTTTGAACGTGCACATCCATATAGAGAGGTAGCGGCATCAGAGCAGCCCCTTCTCTTTCAATTTTTTAACAACAGGGGACGGCCCCATTTTCTTTCTTAAGTTTTCAACGTTCTCAAGCCGCCGATCTATGTCCTTATCTAATTCTTCTTGATGGTCATAGTAATAAGCTAGTGCCGAGCAAATCTGCCCAAGGCTTAAATAAGGATGTTGAAGATGTATTTCCTCCGGACTCCACCCGTAAGCCATTTTATCAAGGACGACTTCAATGATTTTTGTGGTGGTTCCCTCAATATAAGGCACACCACATTCATCAATGACAATATGCTCGTAGGTAGTCTCAGTCATTTTCCAGACCTCCTTATGCGAGTTTAGCATAGAGCGCATCTGTACAAAAGACAAATTTTCCCGATAATTCGTGAATCAGACCTCAGACACCCGCTCTTTTAGCCTGACGCCCGGGGTCTAATTTGCGTCTTGGCGGTTTCTGGCTAATGCATTCCAAAAAAATTATTTTGCTTTATGGAATTTTGATCCTCCCGTTTGTTTATATTCGTGTGAAGTTTAAGGTAGAAAAAATGTAACCGTTCACGGGGTTCACTGAGAGCACACAAGAGACCCCCAGCGGAAGCTGGGGGAGACTCAGGCCCAGCCTACTCAGGCGACGCCCCACTCCCCCCACCCCCTCTCCCCGCCGGGCGGGGAGAGGGGGCCAGGGGGCATAGGCGTTAACCTAAGCTCGACTTTGTACATTATTTGAGGAGCAGAATTATCGAAAAATAGGCCATTTTTGCATATGCGCACAGTTTTGCGATGCCGCTTACACTCCTGGAAGCGACTTATTAGGTAAGTGGAAGAACGCAAATAGAAAATTTGTCCGTAAAATCGCAAATTCTATCATTTCAGCCACTACATTGAGTAGCCCGCCTGCGGGGGCTACTCAAGAAGTGGATCTTAGGTTAACGCCTATGGGGCCAGGGGGTGAGGGGCTCGTGATGTAGGCTGGATCTTGAAGCTCCCCCGGCTTCCGCCGGGGGAATCCACCACCCGTGAACGGTTACGAAAAAATTTTGAAAAAGGGAGGATATCTATTATGCGTCGAAAAGCGTTTTGGATTAAGCTGGGAGGCTTGTTTCTGACAACGATTGGAATCTTAATTCCCACCCATGCGCAGCAGATGGCTTATGTTACGAACTCCGGTTCCAACACTGTATCCATTATCGATATAGATAACAATACGGTGGTAGGAACTGTATCCGTGGGCACAAGACCATCCAGCCTGAGCATCACCCCCGATGGAACTCGGGTCTATGTGGTGAACACCGGCAGCAACAATGTGAGTGTCATCGATACCGCCACTAACAGAGTTATTGCAACGATTTCCGTTGGGCCAGCTCCCCATTTCATTACTCAGTGATTTTCGCCGTGTGCCACAGGGATTAAATACGTGAAGAGCGACAGACCTGCTAATGTTACTTTCCCCCTTTAACGAATACCCTTCCAGCCTCTTTTCAGCTTTTTGGTGAGGGCCTGATTTAATCCTTTATTTT
>JACOSC010000119.1 GCA_016179055.1 Acidobacteriota bacterium | reverse complement strand
GCAGAACTTCCGGGCTTGGCAAGAAATCCGCAAGTAATGTAAAATAACGGTTCGCGGGCGTGGCCGAATTTGGCATAGGCGCTGGACTTAGGATCCAGTGGTGGCAACACCGTGAGGGTTCAAGTCCCTCCGCCCGCACCACTTTCTATTTATTTATTTCGGCGGCGTTGGGGAGAGGACGCTAGCGGCTTTAACCCAGGTAATGGCGCGGGACGCGTTTACTGACGGCGCAGAAGACTTCGTAAGGAATTGTTTGAATTTGATCGGCGATGGTTTCGGCGGTAATGGAATGCCTGGCGCTTTGACCAATAATCAACGCGTCGTCATTGATCTGTACATGAGGAATGTCGGTGACGTCGATGAGGGTCATATCCATCGTTACCGATCCGACAATCGGGGCGAGCTGGTCGCGCACAATAACCGCGCCCTTGTTGCTCATCAAGCGGCTCAGGCCATCGGCATAGCCTATCGGCAACGTGGCAATCGTGCCCTCTCGGGACGTCACAAAACGGCGGCCGTAGCTGAGCGGTGTTTGGGTGGCGACTCGCCGTAGAGACATAATTTGGGTTCGCAGCGTGAGTATAGGCGAAACGTCCAAAGGCGCCCGGCAATATTTCGGCAACAGACCCAGAAGCGATAAACCCGGTCGCACCATATCGTACCAGGCCTCCGGATAGTTTATCAATCCCGCGCTATTAGCCAAGTGT
This sequence comes from Acidobacteriota bacterium, assembly GCA_016179055.1. Classification (GTDB taxonomy): domain Bacteria; phylum Acidobacteriota; class UBA6911; order JACOSC01; family JACOSC01; genus JACOSC01. The sequence continues at coordinate 7,229 of JACOSC010000119.1, read as the reverse complement.
TTCACGGGAACCTCAAAACCGGCCGAGGCCAGTTCTTGAACGGCCCACAGAAACCGCTCTATCTGCCGACGCGTAAACGACGGGTCATTTTCGTCGGCGGAAGAGAGATGCGAGTAAAGACCTTCCCAATGAAGATGCGGAATCGACTGTGCCGTCCGTGCAAATTCGACAATCTGAGTATAATCCACGCCCAAACGGGTCATCCCGGTGTCCATCTTGAGATGATATTTCAGTCGAGCCGAGAGACCGCCGGCGACTTCAGAAAGACGGTACAACTGTTCCAACCGGTAGATCGTCGGCGTTAGCCCGTGCCGGACGATGGACTCTTCCTCGCCGCGCCAGAAGCCGCCCAGAACTAATATGGGACATTGAATACCGGAGGCGCGCAGCTCCACGCCGCCGCTCACGGTCCCCACACCCAGCGCATCAATCCCCAGGCGCTCCAACCGGTGCGCAATGGGCAGGCTGCCATGGCCATAGGCGTCGGCTTTCACCACGCCGAGCACTCTTACCGACTTATCTAGAAAGGTACGCAGCGCGGCGTAATTCTTTTCTAACCGGTTTAAATCAACGTAGGCTACCGTGGGACGTCCCGGGATGCCGGAGGGATGAAGTATAAACGGGGAAGAATGCCGCGTCAGGGAAGCCGGCGCAGGGATCACGGGGGCTTCCGTTACAGTAGCGGCTTTATCATCCTTCACACCTTCTCCTTTTCCGTTTAGTGATAGGTTCCCACGGTTCAATCTTCCTTCCAGAGATTTTCGAAGCGCGTGAATTCTCGCAAAAAGGCCAGCTTAAACGTGCCAATGGGGCCGTTGCGCTGCTTGGCAATAATCACTTCGGCAATCCCTTGATTCTCTTCCGTGGGATTATAGAGCTCTTCTCGGTAGAGAAACATTACCAGATCGGCGTCTTGTTCGATCGATCCGGATTCGCGCAGGTCGGAGAGCTGCGGCTTATGGTCGCCGCGCCGCATTTCCGGGGCACGGCTAAGCTGGGAGAGCGCAATCACCGGCACAGCCAATTCCTTGGCCACGGCTTTGAGTCCGCGCGAAATGGCGGAGATTTCCTGCTGGCGGTTTTCAAACCTGGCCTTGCCGGACATCAATTGTAAATAGTCGATAATAACCAAATCGAGACCATGTTCGGCCTTTAGGCGACGCGCTTTGGAACGCAATTCGACGAGCGAAAGCCCGGCCGTGTCATCAATATATAGCTTGGCCTCAGAGATGGTAGCCATAGAAACCGCCACCTTTCCCCAATCCTCTTTGGTGAGGTGCCCGCTGCGAAATTTGTGAGCGTCAATCCGCGCCTCGGAACAAAGCATACGTTTAATTAATTGGGACGCGGACATCTCGAGGCTGAACACGCCCACTGTCAGCTTAGTCTTGACGGCGGCGAACTGAGCAATATTCAAGGCAAAACTGGTTTTTCCAATCCCCGGCCGCGCAGCAACAATGATCAGGTCCGTCGGTTGCAATCCGGAAGTCATCACGTCGAGCTCTTGGAAACCGCTGGCGAGACCGGTCACCATTTGCTTGCGGGCGTAAAGCGCCTCGAGGTCTTGGAAGGTCTGTCGGATGATCTCCTTAATCGGCAGGAATCCCGACCGCACTTGCTCTTCCGCAATTTGGAAAATCGTTCTCTCGGCATCTTCCAAGATGTCGGGCGCATCCTCATCGCTCTCATAGCATCGAGCCATGGTCTCATTCGAGAGGAAAATCAAACGGCGGAGAATCGACTTCTCTTTAACAATGCGCGCATAATGCTCGACGTTGGCGGCTCGGGGCAGCCCATCCGTCATCGAGGCCAGATAGGCGCCGCCACCGACCGCTTCGAGATCGCCGCTCTTGCTCAACTCATTTTTTATAGTGACAAAGTCGATCCCCTTGGACTCGGCCGACAAAAGGCTCATCTTGGAAAAAATTTTTCGATGGGCCTCAATGTAGAAATCCTCCAGCTTGAGAATTTCAACAATGTTGTTAAAAAGTTTGTCGTCGAGGAATACGGCGCCGAGGAGAGATCGTTCCGCCTCGATGTTATGTGGTAGGGTTTTTTCCAGTGTAATATCGACGGGCATAGGCGTCTTGAGATATTTCCTGGGGAACCCGCCTTATACGGGACGCACCCACCCAGGGGGCGCGCCGGCAACGCGGCAAGCCGGGGTTAAATTTATTATGCAGTTTCTTCTTTCGTCACGATAACTTTCACCGAGGCGGTGACGGCGCGGTGCAGCTTAATTGGTACGTCAAACTCGCCCAGACTCTTAAGGGGTTCGTCCAACTGGATCTTGCGACGATCTACCTCGAATTTTTGCCGCAGCAGTTCTTCGGCAATGTCCATGGAGGTTACGGAGCCATAGAGTACATCGCTTTCGCCTACTTTACGGGGGATCGTTATGGTAATCCCGGAAAGCTGTCCCGCCAATGTTGCTGCTTCAGCTTGATCGCGGGAATCTCGTTTAATCCTCGCTTTTTGCTCGAGCTCGAAGGCCCGTAATGCCGAAGGGGTGGCCGGAAGAGCCAATTTTCTCGGTATGAGATAATTACGCGCATAACCGGGCGAGACCTTTACCACTTCTCCCGCCTTGCCCAGTTTGCCAACATCTTCACGCAAAATAACTTTCTCCATAATCTCTCCTGACACTACAAGACCGGTACTTGCTCCATCCGCCGATCATATAGAACATGTCGCCTGGCCCGCACGGCCTTGGGGCCTCGACTAATAAAATTCGCGCGCGTGAAATTACCGCCGCAGGCTATTCCGTCACAAACGGCAGGAAAGCAACATGCCGAGCTCGCTTAATTGCCAAGGCCAATTGCTTCTGGTGCGGAGCACAAACGCCGGACAACCGGCGCGGCAACACTTTCCCGCGCTCTGGGACAAACTGCCCCAGCATTTTTGAGTCTTTAAAATCAATGTAATCGATCTTATCAACGCAAAACTTGCAGACTTTTCGCCGTTTAATCGTTAGCTTTTTTTGAAATCCGCCCGATCTGGGTACCGGCATACTTTATATTCCTTTCCAAAACGTTACTATTCAGTCGGTTCATGAAACGACCCTGCCCACAGAATCATTCAGAAGTAACGCAGAGTCTCTCTCGGTGCGACGCTCTCCAATCCTTTGCGGGAACTCAGGGGTTAGGTTTATTCCACTTCTGCACAGGCTTTACAGTTACAACAAAACCTTGAATGATTGTAACTGTTCACGGGCGTCAGAGGTCGGGGATCGCGCGATAATGCTTGGATGTCGTTTCCAAAGACTTCCGCAATCCGTTAATCATCCGCTTCACTACCCAATCTCTAAATCACGATAATTCCCAACAGTCACCGCTACCACTGGGCCCCTGATCCCTGACCCCCGATTCCCGTGAACGGTTACGAATGATTACCGAAGCAAGCTCGCGGGAACTGCACCCGATGAGGTTGCGGCCTCATAGCCCCCCACTCTCGTCCTGCGCCGGGTTAGGCATCTGCGTTCGCCGCAGAGCCGCGCGCATCGGACGCTCGACCATACGAGTGTCCCTTGCTGTTGGCGCCCCGCTTGACTTTCATCTTTTCGACACGCTTCCAATCATCATCGACACGCACCGAGAGAAAACGAACCACAAAATCCGACACTTTGAAACGGCGTTCAACCTCGGCCACCATCGCGCCGTCGCCCTCTACCGTCAGTATAACGTAGTAACCTTCCTTAAACTTTCCAATCTTGTACGCCAAGGGCCGTTTGGTTGATTTATCAACCTTGACAATCTTGCCATTCTTGCTCTCAATGGTCTTGATCACTTGATCGGTGTAGCTGTCGACCTCCTCTTTTGTGTGGGTAGGAGTGATGATAAAAACAATTTCGTAAACTCTCACGAAAACTCTCCTTTGTTCTATACTGAATTTCCCATGCCGACCTTGGCCATCCCAAGCACGACCGCAACACGGGCGTTTCCTTGCCTTGCCGTCACCTAATGATTGTACAGCGACATGGCCTTGCTGACCCCTTCTCGCAGTATGGTTTCCAACGCCTGTACTGCCCGTGGAATGGTCTCATCCACAATACGCTGCGCCTCCGGACCAAATTCGGAGAGCACATAATCCACCGTGTCCTTCGGTGTATCCGCCTCTAGTGTACCAAAGCGCAATCGCCGGAAAACATCACTTCCGAGGGACTCGATCAAAGATTGCACGCCGCGATGGCCCCCGGACCGGCCACGCGGACGCAGGCGCAAACGACCAAGCGGGAGATCGATGTCATCATAAATGACAATTAGATCACCTGGCGTTAACTCATGACGCCGCAGCAGCGCCGCCACCGCCTCCCCGCTGCGATTCATATACGTCTGTGGCTTGGCCAGTAATACCGGTTGGTTCTCCCATGAGCATGGCGCCGTATAGGCCTGTGATTCGACTACGGAAAAATGAGCGCCCCAGTGATCGGCCAACGCGTCCACAACCATGAAACCTACGTTATGCCGAGTAAATGTGTACTTTCTCCCGGGATTGCCCAAACCAATGATTAGCCACATAGAAACACCTGATGAATAAATGACTGACCACTGAAATCACTTATCCATCAAGCATCAGCCATCGTTGCCGGCAGCCCTTACTTCTTCTCGGGCTTATCGGCGGTCCCCGGAACACCCTCTTCGGTCACCGCTTTGCCTTTCTTAATGACCTCCGGCTCAGTCGGGGCAGCCACGGCCTCCTCAGGTTTAGGCGCTTCTTCCAGTCGCGGCGCCGATACCGTCGCGATTACAACGTCCTTTTCCGTGACGTAGCGCAGTTTGGGATCCGCCGCCACGCTTTGCACTCGTACAACATCGCCAATTTTCAGGTTAGAAACATCCACCTTAATATGATCCGGGATATCGGCCGGCAAGCATTCCACTTCGATTTCCTTGGTCACAACGTCAAGAATACCGCCTTGCAGCTTAACGCCTTCCGGCACGCCGACGGTTTCCACCGGCACCCTAACCTTCAGTTTAACATCCATGGCCACGTTCAAAAGGTCCACATGGAGCAGGTGGCCTCGTACGGGATCTACCTGATAGTCCCGTATGAGAACGTTGGCCTCGTGCTGACTATCCATCTTTAAAAGAAAAATAGTGTTGTGCCCCGTTTCTGAGCGCAAGACCGCTTGTATGTCGGCAGGTGTTACACTCAGCGCGGCAGACGTCTGACCCTTTCCATAAAATACCGCGGGGATCCAACCTTGCTGACGCAATCGCCGGGCCTCGTTCTTCCCGCGCGACGACCGCACGGTGGCATTGACCAAAAATTGCTGCATATCCTCTCCAATAAACAGGCCTACTCCGCTTCGGCCCGATATAATTACATCCCGGCGTCAGACCGTAGTCGAGCGCCTTTGGCACGCCCGGCCCCGCTTAGACCGATCACGCGTCATCATACAAAGAGCCGGCTCACCGACGTTTCCTGGTGAATAGACTTTATGGCCTCGCCCAACAGCGAGGCCACGCTCAGCACCTGAATCTTTGGAATTGCCTTGTCCGCGCCCAAGGGGATCGTGTTGCCCACAATGACCAGCTCAAGGTCCGAGTCTTGAATGAGTTTGATGGCCGGCCCGCACAATACCGGGTGCGTAGCGCAGGCGTAAAGCTTATCAGCCCCGCGCTCCCGCAGCGCATCAAGCGTGCGGACCAAGGTCTTGCCCGTGCTAATCAGATCATCACATATGATAGCGTTGCGCCCGTCCACGTCGCCGATCACGTTCATCACATTGACATCGGTGGCGGCCACTCGCCGCTTATCGACAATGACCAAATCAGCCTCTAACCGTTTGGCGTAAGCCCGAGATCGTTCGAGCGCGCCGGCGTCCGGCGCAACCACTACGAGATTGGTCAAGCGCAACTGGCGAATATAATCCAGTATTACCGGCGCGGCAAATAAGTGGTCTACTGGAATATTAAAAAAGCCTTGAATTTGACCGGCGTGCAAGTCCACGGTCAGCACGCGGTCGGCGCCGGCAGCGCCCAGTAAATCCGCCACCAACTTAGCCGTAATGGGCACGCGCGGTTTATCCTTGCGATCCTGGCGCGCGTACCCGTAAAAGGGCATGACCGCGGTTATGCGGCGGGCCGAAGCGCGCTTGCAGGTGTCGATCATGATCAGCAGCTCGACCAAATGATCGTTTCCCGGCTCGCAAGTAGACTGCACGAGGAAAACATCTTTGCCCCGAACATTTTCCATGATCTGGCAATAAAGCTCTCCGTCAGGAAACTTCATCAAGTCCGCCTGACCAATACGCAGGCCAAGGTATTGGCAAATTTCCTCCGCCAGAGGCCGGTTCGAGGAGCCGGAAAATATTTTAATATCCTCGTCCACAGTGCATCCCTCGGTTCCACCCTTCGCCATAGACGCACGCGAGGGTCGGAACGTTAAAAAGACTGCCAGAATGATCATTGGGTTACTGGGGCGGGAGGACTCGAACCTCCGAATGCGGGTTCCAAAGACCCGTGCCTTACCAAACTTGGCTACGCCCCATCATAAATCAGCCGAGCCCTATCGACGGCGATTCAGTTCAGTGCTTACGGAGCATTCATTATAAAAGAGTGCCCATCTAAATTCAAGGACTCCGGCAAAAATGCGCAGAAGAAACGCACTTAAATTATTTGGCACGGATTCGACTGGACCGATCAGAAGCTGAGAGTACACGCCTTCAACTGCGTCCTGGCTCTGATGATTCTGAGCCTGCTACGACGCCACGTGGTCTTAGATATGGCCTTTCGCGAAGAGGATGGCCGCCTTCACAAGGGGAATGCACCGTAAAATTTCGCCCCGACAAGTCGGGCAAATGGCGCTCAATCGGCCCTGACAAGTCGGGGGAGAAAACCCCCACGCTCGGCGTCAAAAACAAACGCTTGCGCGCCGGTTAGTATGATGTCTACCTGTTTCAAGTCCTATTCGGAGAAATTTAAGTACGTTTCCCCTGCGGCGATCTTCCACTTGGCCTGACGGTCAAAAGTTTTCAAGTGTCACCGTAAATCGCCTCGGAGTGGATGGACGAGACCCTTGGCCTTTCTCGGTGGACGAAGACCGAGTAGATGGAAACATCGACGCAGGTGATGCGGAGCAGCGTCTTAATGCGCTTTTTTCTGCAACTGCTTTTCTCGCAGATCGTCCTTGGTCCACCGGTAGGGAAGATCTATAATGGCGCCGGGTTCATGGATCTCCTGAGCCGCTCTTAAACAATCTAAAATTATCCCCCGCTGTAACGTCTT
>JACOSC010000118.1 GCA_016179055.1 Acidobacteriota bacterium | reverse complement strand
CTTGAAAAGCGTCAAATACTCGCATGATTAAAGCGTGAAAGCTACCGCCAAAAAATATTTTGTCCGTTTCAGAACCCCAACGGAATTCCGTCTCAAAGCCCAGGGTTGCGAGGAACGAGCTACCGGGGAAAAGGTCGGCGGACATTCACAACCCCAACGGGGATGGATCCATTGCGCATCGCATTCCCGGGGTTGGCCGCGGGGACGCGGCCAACCCCGGGCTTTGTCCCGCAATCCCTTTGGGATTGTTTTCGCGCCCCGCCGCGAATCGCTACGGAGTAAAGGTCAAATATCTACAGTCTGAACTGCTGATTCTGCCTGTTATTTATGTAACTGTTCACGGGGATCGGGGGTCAGGGATCAGGGGCCCGGCGGTACCTATGACTGTTAGGAATTATAGTGATTTAGAGATTGGGTAGTGGGGCGGATGCTTAACCGATTGCGGAAGTCTTTGGAAAAGAAACCAAGCAATATCGCCCGTTCCCCGACCCCTGACCCTCGTTAACAATTACTTATTTATTTACAGCCAAAGTCGTTTGCGATATAATGGCGCCTTAAACGGCGAGTCTTTTTCATTGCAACTATAAAATTTCGGAGGTAATCTAAATGGCCTATACAATCGCAGAGCCTTGTATCGGTACGAAGGACACTGCTTGCGTCGATGTTTGCCCGGTGGATTGCATTCATCCGCGCAAGGATGAAGCCGGCTTCGCCGAAGCCGTCCAGTTGTATATCGATCCAGACACGTGCATTGATTGTGGAGCGTGCGAGCCGGCTTGTCCGGTACAGGCGATCTTCCCCAACGATGGCGTGCCGGAAAAGTGGCAGACATTTATTGCCGGCAATGCGACCTATTTCGGTAAATAAGAGAATTGATTAACAGGGCTTCGAGGTTGAGTTCAATCTCGGCTATTAAGCCGGCCGACCCGAAGCCCTGGCCCGCTCAGGACCGGCCCGGGCGTTTTGGCCGCCGCGGAACTGGCCGCTTCTCGACGTAGCACGTCATTGATAGCAAATACCGCCGTAGAATACGCACTTTTTATTTCTCTCCCGAAATTTGGTTCACGCGCGCAATACTCGCCTTGAGACCAGGACTTTTGTTCAAGCCATAAGCCTTCTTGTAAGCATCCAACGCCTTATCGTACTGTTTCCTTTTTTCGTAAACGTAACCGAGTTGCTGGTACGGGTCGGCATTCCCGGAGAGCAATTCAGCGGCTCGCGTAAAAGAGCTTTCGGCCTGATCATATTGATTGAGAAAAAGCTGTGAGAGGCCTAGGTTGTAATACGTGGAGCCGTCTTTGGAATTGTAGGAGATGGCCTTGCTCAGATCCTCCACGGCCCGTGCATAATGCTTATCCTTCAAGTGGGCCGCCCCCCGTTTTTGGTAACTGCGCGTCAAAGCCTCCTGCAGAGAAGTGTCGCCGGCTTTCATGGAAAGCGCTTTGGTCAAAGTGGTAATCGCGTCGTCATAGTGGTTCGCGTAGTAATGAGCCAACCCCAACTGAGAGTAATCCGAGACGTCGCCTTGGCGCAAACGCAGCGCCTCCGTGAGATCCTTGATGGCGGCCGCGTATTGTTTCTGCCGATAATTGGCGGACCCACGCCAATGGAAAAGCTCGTACCGCTCATCGTTGCTTTTCGCCAATCGCTCGCCCTCGGTCAGGACTCCCGCGACTCGGCTGGCTTGGTTGCTTTCCCAATAGGCAATGGCCAGGCCCATGTATGTTGAAAAGACGGGAGATTTCAACTGGACGGCTTTGCTGAGGGCAGCAATGGCTTGAGGATATTTCTTCGTCTTTACGTAGCACAGACCCAGTATACGATGGCCGGGCTCCCAATCATTGGGATGCGCCTCAACCTCGGGCTTGATTTCTTGGATCGCTTTTTCATACATCCCTCGGCCATAGTAGATGATCGCTTGCTGGTATTCGGCGAGCACGGGTGAAAACATGAAAAACCATAGGACCATTCCGGTGACCACCGTTATGAGAAAAGTGAAATATCTCCCAGCCGGTCTACCCAAATCATTGACACTTGGTTTGCGCTCCATGATTTTTTCCTCGCTTTAGTCATCAATATACCTCAGGCGCCGGGCCTCGCACGCCCGAGTATGGCTTCGCCATTGGACGATAGCCACGTTCATCCTCGACTAAGAATTGTACCAGTTCCGTTCAACGCAATTCCACCATAACGGGAATCAAAGCTCTCGCCGGAAGAGATTACGATGGTTACACGCAGGGTCCGAGGGGCATCATGCTTGGACTTCGTCCGTAGATAGCAAATTCACTAAATATCGTATACGTTCAAAATCCGTAAATGCTCAGCCCATGGAGGCGGCACTGATACAGAACCGGGAGCGGTAGCGACCGGGTGCGCGCCTGGCGACAACTTGCCGACCCGGTCGCTACCGCTCTGTAAAGGCGGGCTTGCTCCTGAGTAGTTACCAAAATCCGAACAACCGAGTCAAGTTTTTTGGTTTCGCAGGTACAAAGTCTCACAGTAATAGGTGACCTTTGCGGTTATGCGGGTCATAGGCTAAATTTTTTTCCAAAAATTCTCTACTCTCGTGGGTTGACGGTCGCAGACGATGTAAGCCAATTATTGAGGAGGGCCGAAGTCGCTTGATGAGTCACCAGAGTACGCCAGGACACCGGCATAGTTGGTAGGTTTGCCACACAGAAACGTAGTCGGGATTTTTATTAGATGAGATTCCGCGTGGCGGGGCTTTGTAAAGCCCCGCCGGTGCGGGATGGTGGGGCATACAGTAGCTATTACCTACAAGATTACGAACGCCGTAATCTTGCCTTTGAACACTTCTAACTACTCACTACTATCAAGAAACACTTATTATGACAAAATCCAATAACCAAGAATTCCGCGTGGCGGGGCTTGTCCCGGCCCCGCCAGTAGCGGGATGGTGGGGCATACAGTAGCCAGAGCCAATAAGGACACGTAATTCGCACCCTTACTTGCCTGTACTACTAACTACTTACTTTATTTTGCTATCAAGAAGCCATAAATAATTTCGAGTGCCTTCGATCAAGTGCCAGGAAATGAGCCGTGGCTAGGATTCAATCGCCAAAATCGAAACCTAGCCACCGTGTGCCTTGGCTAAATCACGATAAATTTCTAATGATGACTAAGCGATAACGTTGTCCCCAGGTCGAAGATGGTATAGTCTAAGCTAGCTAGCCTCCACGCTGACCTCTGCTAACAAAACCGCTATTCGCATTTAACCGAGAGCCGCCACATCAGCAAGCCAAACAAGAATGATTCCTTTTCCACAAAGAGGGCATTTCCACCCTCTGTGATTTCCACTGTTTCATTTTAGTTTGGCAATATGTGAGCAAAGGTCAGCGCGAAGGCTAACTAGCTTGCTTACTGACCACCCTGTTTAGTCCCATCGGGGACTTAGCAAGAAATGTACCACACGCAGTAAACCGGTTTAATAACTAGAATCCTCATTACTCCTGTCTAATTAACTCGCCATGAATCAGCGTGTTGGCGATAATCGTGTGCTCGCGCGCCGGTCAGGACATTTGACTGTCACGTCCAATTATTGTTTAAGAAAAATAGGGAAAAATTCCTTTAGCTCACTGAACCCTTAATAACCAAGCAAACACGCAGGGAAACTTGAGGCAAGCCCTATGAAAACACGGGAAAAAATCCCTGCACCCCAATTCCTATCAACATGGATACAGTCCAGGCCTCTATAGAAAATCGGCCCAAATCAATGGAGCCGCGTATTGTTTACGGGACATTACCGGACAGACTATAAATAACTGCGCAAGGCGATTTTTTGTGAAAAAGCGGGGGGAGGCTAGCGGATAAAAAAATTCCCACCTGTGCAATTAGAAAATTACGCTCTGGCAAAGGCTTTCTGGTGGTATGATAAGATTTTTGTACCTGTTTAACGCCCTTATAGTCCGCTGCAGGAGAATTGGGCAGTAAGCAAGTACGTAGTAAATTGATCTCAATCTATGTCTCGAAAGGATTTAACATGACTAATGTCCCAAAGACGATGGATGAACTGAAGAGGGAATTTAATGAGGTGGTCCAAAACCTCCGCACGCTATCGGAAGAGTACGAACGTGGGAGCAAAGCAGCAGCCAAAGCCATCGCCGTTCAACTTCGGGTTCTCTTACACGACAGCAAACAGAACATTTCACTGCTGACAATGTTCGGTCGCAAGAGAATCCTGTTTGACAGTACACCCAACCTATTAGCAGGCACAGATAAAACACCTCAGCTTCCGCTCATTCGATTTCAATCGAGGGGTGTCATCGCGCCTGAAGGGGCAACAATTAGTGATGCTGAATATGTTCCCGTGTATTGGGGATTTCCCGGTTTTGGCGACGCCCTGAATATGTTTATACCATGGAGTATCCCGCCCTGGCAACAACTCCCCTTCGACCAATGGTGGGATCAACGCGTCCTCTTGATCGACAGCCAAACCTCATTGACCAGGCACGATATCATACTCGGTGTCGCCGATCAGCAGGGAGGAGCGCATTCCGACCCCAGTATTGAAGAGAAACATGCCATTGTGATGCGTCAACAAGCACTTCGGTTCTCTGTAAGCCTTGGCGGTCAGAGTGCTAGCCCAGAACATGGCCCGCAGTATGCTTGCGTTCGGCAAATCTGCTACGAAGTTCAAAGAACCCTAGGAGCCTGTCGGGGATAGATGGGCATGGTGCGTAGGAAATGAGAAATATTTTGTGAAATGTTTAAAATTTTATTGACAGCGAGAAAGAAATAGTTAGTATGGAGGCATGAGCAAACAATTTCGTTATTATGACTTG
>JACOSC010000117.1 GCA_016179055.1 Acidobacteriota bacterium | reverse complement strand
AAGGATACCATACCAGAAAGCAATGCCTTTGTCCAGCAAAAACTTATGACCGTCTAAAAATAGGCTCAGGCTCTAATCAACAGGCTACCCTATCACCCTCCACCGGTCATCTGAAGTCTTACCCCCCCGTGAACGGTTACGTTATTTGTTTAACCTGTACGGCTCGTAGACTCCCATCGCGATTGGTTTTTCTTTCAAATTCGACCGCCAGTCCATCTTTGATCTCCAGTATGGAACCTTGATATTCGGAAGTATGAAAGAATACGTCAACGCCGTCTTCGCCGGTGATGAAACCGTAATTCCTCTGTTTGTGGAACCAGCTTATTTTCCCGCGCATAGTCATAAGGCCATCATTCCCAATTACGGGAAATATTTCTTTCATGGACTAATGTTGCTTACGATTCTTACCCCAGACAACAGACGTCAAATTGGAGATACGGAGAAGCCTGGGGTCTGAAGCCCAGTGGCTGGAAAAAAAGCCCGGCGTTGACAATTCAATGCCCAATGTCTGAACTGGAGCCAAGTTAGGGCATAGTGATCGAGCTTGCCTATCTCCTTAAGGGGCCGTGCGTCTCAGCCATACCGTCGCTTGCTTTGAATTCAAAGCCGCCCCTTGAAATGAGCTTCTGTGGCTCGCAGGGGGCCTTTCAATGGCCGGTCTCTACCGGAAGCAACGATGCCTTCCTAAGCTTGGAAGGCATCGCGTGAAATTGAGAGAAGGCAAGACGCCCTCTCCGTTAGTGGTGCTTTGCTTTATTTTCCTTATGTTCCTTTTCGTCGGATGCGACTTTGGCGTCGTAGCGATTGCCAATGGACTTAACGGCTTTGATCAGATCTTCGTCTTTCACATCCGCCTTATCCAATGTGACAACGGCGCTACCGCTGTTCCAATCAACGTCAGCGTTCTTGACGCCGGCCACTTTCTCCAAAGACGATTTCACTTTTCCCTGGCAGTGGTCGCACATCATTCCCTTAACATCCAACTTCACTTGCTTGGCGTCACCGGCGACTGCGGCGCCGATCATAAAGAAAACCGCCGCCAAAACGGCCAAACCAATTCTCGTAGATTTCATATTCTAATCCTCCTGATTTCATTGAGACGCTATATTCTATAATACGACCTGTGGAAAAGCAACAATCTCGGCCGGCGATCTGAAACTCGATCGTTAGAAATGCGCCTTGTGCGCTTTTTTGCGGCCCATTATTTAAAACAAGCGGCAGGATACCGCTTCCACCTTCCAGCTTGAGCCCCCCCCACTTTTTTCCTTTACCCCCTTCACTCTCACCGCCACTCCAGGCCTTCCTTGCAACGCGTTTCTCTTCTTATCGCCGGATTAGGGCCGGGTCGGGCATCTTGCAACTGTTCTATAGTTCTTGTATAATTTTTCCTTTCATAAGTGGGCGGTTGCCCACTTTTTTTCTTTATGCCGTTGGTGCGAGGGGTATGCTTGACGAAAAATTGCAAGAAAAAATCGCCGCCGTGGTGGTTTCGGAAGGGCTGGAATTGGTCCATATTGAATTCAAGCAAGGGAGAAAACCTTTTCTGCGCATTTACATTGATAAGCCTGCCGGGATTAATCATGAAGACTGTAAGTTAGTCAGCGACCAAGTCAGTGTATTGTTGGACGTAGAAGACCCGATTGCCTCCAGCTACATTTTGGAGGTTTCTTCACCGGGGCTGGAGCGCCCACTATTTCGGGAATCTGATTTTAAAAGATTTATTGGACGACGGGCGAAAGTGCGGACCAAGACGGAAATTTACGGACGAAAGTCCTTTAATGGAAAGATTGCTCATGCCGCCGATGGAGTCGTCGCAATTACGGAATCGAACCAGTCATTCGAAATCCCTATTGCCAGTATTGAAAAAGCAAATTTGCAGATCGAGCTTTGACCGACGTTGTCCGGCCGGTTCGGGTATAATCTTTAGGGCAAAGATGATTTACCCAAAGTAATCCATGTGATTACATGTAGGTGCAGTGGACGGGCGGAGGCCCATCGCGAAAAACGCGCGTCGTTGGCCAGTCTATTAGGATTCCGTCCCGTCGGCGGGTCCAAAGCGTCAGGGCGCTGCTCGATTTCTCGATTTTGTCTATGGTTCAACTCTGAAAGGTAAAGATGGTGAATTATGACGCAAAATATTCTTGGTCAAATGATTGACCAGTTAAGTCGAGAAAAAAACGTTGAATCTAAGGTAATTGTTAGTGCCTTGGAAGACGCGATGGTGGCGGCCGCTCGGCGTTACTTTAAGACCAACGAAGATTTTCATGCCCGCTTTGTGCCCGAGTCCAACCTGATTGAAGTTTTCTCGGTTAAGCGGGTTGTCGATCAGGTCACCAATCCGAACCTCGAGATGTCGCTTGAGGAGGCCCTTCAAATCGACGAGACGCTGCAGATCAACGATACCATAGAAATGCCCAAACCAACTGAGGCGCTAGGCCGCATCGCTGCGCAAACCGCCAAGCAGGTAATCTATCAAAAGGTCCGGGAAGCCGAGCGCGACACCGTGCAAAAGGAATATGGAAAGCGGATGTACGAAATGGTTACCGGTATCGTCAAGCGGTTTGAAGGTCCTGATGCGATTTTGGATATGGAACGTATTGAAGCAGTCATGCCGCTACGCGAACAAGGCCGCAACGAGCGCCTGAAACCGGGTGATCGGGTTAAAGTGGTGATTTTGCGCGTGGGTCGAACGGGGAAAGATCCGCAAGTAATTGTCTCGCGCGCCCACCCTGCGCTGATTAAGCGCCTCTTCGAAATTGAGGTCCCGGAGATAAGGGACGGGATTGTCATAGTGAAGGAGGTTGCGCGCGAACCGGGTGAGCGAACAAAAATCGCCGTTACGTCCGTTAATAGGGATATCGACCCGGTGGGGGCCTGTGTCGGAATCAAAGGTGTGCGTATAAATGCCATCACGCGCGAGTTGCGTGACGAGAAGATTGACATTATCCAGTGGTCCGATGATTCCCTTTCGTTCGCAGCCAATGCGCTCAGTCCGGCGAAAGTGAGCAAGGTGATCGTTGTAGACTCGCAATCTCGGGTCTTGGAAGTTATTGTTGAAAAGGCTCAGCTCTCCCTGGCCATTGGTAAGAAAGGGCAAAACGTTCGCTTGGCCTCCCGCTTGCTGGGCTGGGAAATTAACGTTAAGAGTGAGGAGGAAAAGCGCAAAGAAGTTCAAACCCAAATCGACCTAATCGTTGCGGGGAGCCAAGCCGCGGATGAGGTCCTGGAAGAAAGGGCCGATGTTGTACCGGAAGTTGATATTGAGACTGCGGCGGATGCGGAGGCCGCGGTAGATGGGGAGACCGCCGCGGATGGGGAGGCCACAGCGGATGCGGAGGCCATGCCGAATGATGTCGAAACGACCGCCGTCAGTGTGGCCATCGAGCCGCCGGGCGAGGAAGAAATTGAACCACCGGTTCCGGTATCGGTGACGGTGACGGACGAGCATGCCGCAGAACCCGAGAAGCCCGCCATGGCTGGGTCAGCGGTCGACCATGAGCCGGATACGCCGCCTGCCAATGGCGCTAAGGTGGCCACTGAGAACGCCAAGACCGACTAGGCGATTGATCGTCTCGGGCGGCCCATTATTTTGTTGCGATGCGATCTGTTGCAGACATAAAGGTTTTTGGGCAACGCATAGTTCGACTATTCGGTTAGAGTGCTTGTCAATCCATCGGTGATTGGACGATGTGATATTTTTCAAACGGGAACCCCCGTTTGATGTCGGCTCGCATAAGTTGGGGTTTGGTGAGTGGAGGGCTTGTCCGCGGGGCGTGTCTCTTGAATTAAGTTAATAAATGAGTTATATTTTTTCCGCAGCTAGTCGATGATCAACCAGCATTGAAATCGATTTAGATCCTGTTCGTCTTGAGATAGAATCCGAGCAGTGGCGATGATCAGGGCGGATGAATATCCGCACTAGCCCAGCAAATTGAAGTAAGAAGGATACCAAAGGCATGCTGCAGAGTTCGATGGTAATGGCATGCCGGGGGGCGCTGAGCGCCCGACGGGAAAATATTTAAACTATGGAGAGGATTACAATCAATCAAATTGCCGGCGAATTCAGCGTCGCCAGCCAGATCGTCGTGGCAGAGTTGAAGAAGCTGGGGATCTATGTAACGGCCACGGCTTCGGTCGACGGCGGACTTGCCGAACGTGTACGGAAAAAGCTGCAGGCTCTCAAAGAACTTGCCGAACGCGCGGCCAATCCCCCGGTGGTTGAAGAGAAAAAGCCGGGAAAGAAGGCGCAGCTACCCCGTCGAGCTACGGAATCGCGGCCCCGTAAGACGATAAAACTCAAAACGCCCGCGCCTGAGTTGATTCCAGTGGTCACTGCCGAGACTCGTCCTGCGGTAACGATGGCCCCGCGAAAAGGGCGGCTCAAGGCGGCTGACTATCTACCGGCGCCGGCCGATCGCTCGGTTCTGTCCATTGGGGCTGAGCGCGAAATGGAGCTTCCCGATGGAGCCATTGCGGAGAAGGACGCCATTCCCGCCGCGGGAGCGCCGCCGGTTATAGAACGGCCGGGTGCGATTGAGATGAGAGGGTCCATTCCCAGCGAAATAGGAATGGAGGCGGCCGCGCCCAAACCTGGAGAACCTGTTCACGAATCACACGCGACGGAGGTGCTTACCCATACTTCCACGGCAACTCCTGTGCTCGCGTCTCCGACTTCTGTCGCTTCCCCCTCCGGTGGGGTTGCTCAGCTGCCGGTGACTCCCATAAAGGACCGTGGTCCAAAGCCTCAAATTCTGAAAAAAACGGTGGCCGAGAGTCCCACGTCGCCCGGTGCGTTCACCGGAAAGATTTTCCGGCCGGCCGCGGCACCTCGTCCCGTTTTCGAACGTCCCAAAGAGCGGGGGCGCTTCGTTCCCCGGCGGAAAGAACACAGTGGGCGTGATCAGAGAGGAGCGGCCCCGATAGCGCCGGTGCGTGTGGCGACACCGGTCATCCCGGAGATACCCAAGGAAATACGTCCAATTAATTTGACGGAAGGTATGACAGTAAGAGAATTAGCAGAACGACTCGATATAAAGGCAAAATTCATAATGGCGAAGCTCCTGCAAAAAGGGATCCTTGCCGCCATAAATCAATCCCTCGACACGGCCGTTGTTGAGCAAATCTGCCAAGATTTCGGATTTAAACCGACTATGTTCACTTTGGAAGAGTCCATCGAGTTCAAGGATATTGGAGAAGATCTCGCCGGTGAACGCGCCGCGCGGCCGCCGGTCGTTACCATTATGGGTCACGTTGACCATGGCAAGACTACGCTATTGGATGCCATCCGTGCGACTCGCGTAGCCGAGTTCGAGGCCGGCGGGATTACGCAACACATCGGCGCTTACAAGGTCGATATCAAGGACTTTTCCAGCGACGATTCCAAGGCCAGTCGCCATATTGTTTTCCTGGATACGCCGGGTCATGAAGCCTTTACGCGTATGCGCTACCGCGGCGCACAGGCGACCGATTTTGTCGTACTGGTTGTCGCGGCCGATGACGGGGTCATGCCGCAGACTATTGAGGCCATCGACCATGCCAAAGCCGCTAATGTGCCGATCATTGTCGCCATCAACAAAATCGACAAACCTAATGCCACGCCCGACCGGGTGTTGCAGCAGTTGGCCGATCGCAGCCTGCTGGCGGAGAAGTGGGGCGGCGACACGGTTACCGTTGAAATCTCGGCTAAGAACCGCATCAACATTGATGCTCTCCTCGAAATGATCGTGCTCGTGGCCGATATGAAAGAGCTCAAGGCTTCTCCGAAAAAGGCGGCGAGTGGAATCGTGGTTGAAGCTCGGCTGGACCGTACACGCGGAGCCGTGGCCACCGTTTTAGTGCAGAACGGAACCTTGCACATTGGCGACACGTTTTTGGCCGGCGCCATTTATGGGCGTGTGCGCGCCATGTTCGACGACCGCGGTTTGCCGATTAGAGAGGCGCCGCCTTCCACTCCGGTTGAGGTTCTCGGCTTGGATGGCGTGCCCCAGGCCGGTGATCGCTTTCTAGTGCTTTCAGATATTGATAAGGCCAAGAAGGTGAGCTCTTACCGGCAGAGCCAGATCCGAGAAAAGTCCATGCGCAAGAGCGCCCGTCTTACGCTCGATCAGTTGCATGCGCAAATGGCCCAGGGTTCAGTTAAGGAACTCCCCATCATACTCAAAGCGGACGTACAAGGCTCGGTTGAAGTACTCACCGACACGCTGAACAAACTCAGCACAGAAAAAGTGAAGGTGCGCATTATCCATAGCGGCACCGGCGCCATTACGGAAAGCGACGTTTTGCTGGCCGCCGCGTCCAACGCCATCATCATTGGATTTAGCGTGCGGCCTGAGCGCAAAGCCGTTGATCTGGCCGAGCAAGAAACCGTTGACATTCGTCTGCATACGATTATCTACGACATTTCCTCCGAAATCCGTAATGCCATGGTCGGCCTATTGGATTCTACGATAAAAGAGAAGTACATGGGCTCGGCGGAAGTGCGCGCCACTTTCCGAGTGCCGAAGGGCGGCATGGTGGCCGGCGCCTTTGTTTCTGCCGGCAGCATCAAACGCGGAGCCTCGGTGCGATTGCTGCGAGACAATGTGGTCATTTACGAGGGCCGCATTGCGACCTTACGCCGATTCAAAGATGACGCGGACGAAGTAAAGGCCGGGTACGAATGCGGTATTGGGATTGAGCGCTACAACGACCTCAAGGTCAATGACACCATAGAAGCTTACCTAATTGAAAAAATTCTACCGACAGTGGGACAGCTTTAGCGGAATGAAGGGAGAAGGGCATTGGGCATGGCGGTGACTGGAACTCATCGACAGCTTTATGCGCTGCTCGCTTTTGGACGTTCATGCCGATTGCACTTTGCACATTAGAGCTCTTTATGCCATATGCGCATTCGCTTAAGGAAAAGCGGATGATTGTGCAGAAAGTCCAGAGTCGCTTGCGGGCTCGCTTCAATTTCTCCTTGGCTGAGATTGAACATCAAGATCTCTGGCAGCGCGCCAAGATCGGAGCCGTCACGATCAGCGGTGACCGGAGTACGCTGGACCGTGTCGTACAACACTTCATTCATGAAGCTGAGCGGATCTTGGGCGGTGATTTGATCGATTGCCAGGTTGAAATTATCGAATAGTGGTAAGCGCCGTATCTTTGCTAAATCGGTTGACCGGCCTTTTTGTTAGCGCCAAGGCGCAAGCGACGCTATCAAACCGTGTAACTGTTCACGGGGATCTGGGGTCAGGCAGAGGCCGAGGAACTTGGGATGCCGATGACTGTTAGGAATTATCGTGATTTTGAGATTGGGTAGTGGGGCGGATGGTTAACGGATTGCGGACGGTTTGGAAAAGAAATCCAACCAATACAGCCCGACCCCGGACCCCCGTGAGCGGTTATCAAACCGTTAGACCTCTCGGATCCCGCGGAAGGAACCTCTTTTATGGCCACAAGGCGAGCCATGCGGCTGGGCAGTCAGATTAAAGAGGAGCTAAGCTTGATTCTCTTTCAGGAGGTGCGAGATCCGCGCATTGGGTTAGTCACAGTTATCGACGTCGTGCTTACCCCGGATTTGAAGAGGAGTAAGGTTTACGTCAGTATCACGGGGTCCCCGGAGGATCGTAAGGCGACGCTGGCGAGCCTTGAGCGGGCCGGTAAATTTATTCGACACAAATTGGCCGAGCGCCTCGCCATACGCTTTACGCCGGAAATCGTCTTCTATTTGGATACCTCTATCGATTATGGCGAACGCATCGATCGGCTGCTGGCCGAGATAAAATCTAAGCCGGAATCTCCTTGACCCGCGGATGTCGGGAGTATGGAATTAGGAACCTGTAATCATCTTCACGAGAAGAAAATTTGGGTACCAATTATTTGGCCATGAGAGTCCATATAAGTCGACACTGGAATTTAATGATTCTACGACTAATTGTCGCACTCTTGGCTGGGAGCAGTCTCTACGCACCGCTCATTGAGCACTCGCACTGGGCGGTTGATTGGCCGGATCATAGCATGGCCTACCTGTCTAGCCGAGGGTTGGTCACTGTCGGCCCGATACCGCCCGTCCTTTCGGGTTCGAAGATCGATTCAGCGTCCCACAGTTGTCATTCCTGCATTCTCTCGCACATTTCCTCCTTGCGCGGTTCCTCTTTTGGGTTCATCGGCGAGGAGCTTCAGAAAGTGGGTCGCTTTGCTCATCATTACATGGCGCCCACGTCTCGCCACCTGTACTACATCTCACCCATCCTAAGAGCGCCACCGCTTGCCTGTGTATAGCTTCTATTTTGTGCAAGGCCGGTTGCGGTTTGGGGACTGCTCTTTTTTCCCAAGCTCCCTTTTTTTACAATAGTGCCTTAGATCGTTCGGACCCAAGTCTCAACAACGCTTCGACCGGGGTTCGTTGCCGGCGCGCGGCTCTAAGCGGGCTTAGCCCCTGCGGCTTGGCTGAAATCTTGCGACCTCTAACGCGCCAGGAACTTAACGAGCCTTGCTGAAGAGCGCCCGCGATACTGGAGTCCATTAGATACATTTGAGCAAACTAAAGGTATCGTCTCAATAAATCGGGGTAATCGACCCCGGACGATCCGGAACCAAACAGACCGCATGAATAAAGGCCCGAATGGCACTTCCTGAAAATAGTTTGACCGTTTCAGAATCCCAACGGGATTCCGTCTCAAAGCCCAGGGTTGCGAGGCACGAGCTACCCTGGGAAAAGGTCGGCGGACATTCGCAACCCCAACGGGGTTGCGTCGGTTCCTCGGTCGTGCCGCAACCCCTTTGGGGTTGGATCCATTTCGCATCGCATTCCCAGGGTTGGCCGCGGGGACGCGGACATCCCTGAGCTTTGTGCCGCGATCCCGTTGGGATTGCTTT
>JACOSC010000179.1 GCA_016179055.1 Acidobacteriota bacterium | reverse complement strand
GCAGTGGTTCAAAGAATACCCGAAGCGTTCTGGTGTTCCCCGCACACGCGGGGATGAACCAGCCGCGCTTTACCAAAAGAAAACCTATCCGCCGTGTTCCCCGCACACGCGGGGATGAACCGCCCCTTATCCGTTTCGATAGGAAATATTCAAAGTGTTCCCCGCACACGCGGGGATGAACCGTTATCGAGCCTCCCCCGCCTGGACTTGCGGTTGTGTTCCCCGCACACGCGGGGATGAACCGTGGCGCCGTTTATTCCCGCGTGTGCGGAGAACGTGTTCCCCGCACACGCGGGGATGAACCGTCCTATAGAGCCAAATAGGCCTGAAATATCCCGTGTTCCCCGCACACGCGGGGATGAACCGCTAACTTACCCGGCCGCCCCCATACTGGGACCGTGTTCCCCGCACACGCGGGGATGAACCGGAGACCAGCATGGAACTATTTTGGGTTAGCAAGTGTTCCCCGCACACGCGGGGATGAACCGGAGTCCAAACTCCCTCTACCCCCTACCCCCCGTGTTCCCCGCACACGCGGGGATGAACCGTCCATACGTATCTCCTATCAGGTTGGGGGAGAGTGTTCCCCGCACACGCGGGGATGAACCGAGCAAGGGAACTATTCTGGATCAGCAACACGGGTGTTCCCCGCACACGCGGGGATGAACCGTAATTCGAGGGAGATTTCTCCGTACAGTTCGGGTGTTCCCCGCACACGCGGGGATGAACCGCGTCACGAAGTCAGCTCTTGGGAGATGCACGTGTGTTCCCCGCACACGCGGGGATGAACCGGCATTCCAGTTTCGGCCCTGGTCAGAGATACAGTGTTCCCCGCACACGCGGGGATGAACCGGCCAGCAAATCTCCAGGATCTATCGGGCCATTGTGTTCCCCGCACACGCGGGGATGAACCGTTGCCTTCTTCTTTCTTGGCTTGTGTATCTAGGTGTTCCCCGCACACGCGGGGATGAACCGTGGCACCGGTGGGCGGCATCGGTGGGTGGCAAGTGTTCCCCGCACACGCGGGGATGAACCGCCGCGATCTACACGGGGACGTATATAATTTATGTGTTCCCCGCACACGCGGGGATGAACCGTCTCCACGTAGACGAGAGGCATTCCCGTGTAAGTGTTCCCCGCACACGCGGGGATGAACCGTGGTTTCGCTTAACCTAGATAATTCCGCTAATGTGTTCCCCGCACACGCGGGGATGAACCGGCCTTGCCGCAATCGTCGGCGAGTGGTACTGGGTGTTCCCCGCACACGCGGGGATGAACCGCCCCTTGCGTCGGCAGACGGGCAATGGGTAGTGTGTTCCCCGCACACGCGGGGATGAACCACCGAATCCGGTACCCACGATCGACAACGTGCAGTGTTCCCCGCACACGCGGGGATGAACCGGGCACAACCGGAGCACAACTGTGTTCCCCGCACACGCGGGGATGAACCGGTACAATTGTAACGTGGTTGTTCCATATTGTCGTGTTCCCCGCACACGCGGGGATGAACCGGCGAGCCTCCAATCGCAGACTAATTTCTCCGATCTCTGACCGTGTTCCCCGCACACGCGGGGATGAACCGGCCCCGCCGCCGCTGGGCTAGCTCTAAATTGAGTGTTCCCCGCACACGCGGGGATGAACCGGGGACAGGCTGATGGAGAACATGGCGCGACGAGTGTTCCCCGCACACGCGGGGATGAACCAGGCGACGGGCGGGCGGCGGGGCGACGGGCGGGGTGTTCCCCGCACACGCGGGGATGAACCGGGCCAATCGCCGACTATCACGCTCGGTGCCGAGTGTTCCCCGCACACGCGGGGATGAACCGTTCGTTGTCGCAGAGTATTTCAAACAGCTTGGGTGTTCCCCGCACACGCGGGGATGAACCGATAACAGAGTGACCCTTGTTTTATTAGCTGCTGTGTTCCCCGCACACGCGGGGATGAACCGATTTGCCTTGGGATTTTACCGATCACAAAGGTGTGTTCCCCGCACACGCGGGGATGAACCGTCGGGTGGTTTGGGGCTGACCCTGACGGCAGCGTGTTCCCCGCACACGCGGGGATGAACCGGTACGCCGCCTTCGGTCCGCCGGTACGCCGCCGTGTTCCCCGCACACGCGGGGATGAACCGTCGCTGGAAAAATCATTGATATTTAAATAGCCGTGTTCCCCCGACGGCGATCCAGTGTCCATGCTGCCTGTGTAAGACCACCGCCAAAGGGTAAGTCCATTATAGTCCCGACAAGGTCGGGATGTATCTTCTCAATAAATCGGGGTAAGAGATTATCTACAAAAAATGTAGGAGAGCACGGTCGGGCGCCCCACCTAAATTTTGGCATAGGGCCTTGCCTTGATTTATTGAGAAGAGATTCGCCGGCCCGGAAAGGGCCAAATATAATAGCCGGGGGTTCCGCTACGCTCCACCCCCGGCTATTTTATGTATCCCTTTCAGGGATATGATTGGCTAACGGTCGCGCGCCCCTCTTAATTTTTGGCATGGGCCCCTGCCCCGATTTATTGAGAAGATACGTCGGGATGGCGGTAACGCTGGTCAAAGCCGGCGCGCATGGGATCTTACCACTGGACGTCGAAGAAGTGCGCAACGGCGATGGCAGCGAGAAACAAGATAGTGAGATCAACGCCGGCCAGCGCCTGATCCAGCTTTTTTCGGCTTCCGTGGCTGCGCCCCTGAGCGGGAACTCCAGGGAGGCTTTCACGGCCCCTTGAAGATCGGGGTGAGAACGGGTTATAATTCTTCGTTACTAAAAGGATTTCAGGTATTCATTCGGGAGAAAATTTCATGCAAAACTCACGTCTAATTTCCTTGGGCATGGTCCTAACAGGCCTCTTATGGATTTTCACTTTGGGTCAGACGGCTGTGGGCAAGATTGTCGAGCGAGTCATTGCGCAAGTCAACGAAGATGTTATCACTTTAACGGAGTACAAAGTAGAATTGGCAAACTTGCGAATGATCATCGAGAAAGAATTGCCGGCCGGCAAGGACCGCGAGGAGGCTTTTGAGAAGAAAAAGAGCGAAGTGCTTGATGGGCTGGTTCGGGATAAGCTCCTATGGCAACGCGCCAGGGAATATGGACTCTGCTCCAATGTTGAAACTGAAGTCACCGCCTATGTCGATCGTCTAAAAAAACAATACAACCTCACCGCTGAACAATTCGAGCAAGAGCTGACCAAAGAGAGTCTGACCTTGTTGGCTTTTCGAGAGAATATTGCCCGCCGTATTTGCATTGATCGACTGATTGGCCAGTTCGTTACCAATAAGCTGACGATTACCACCGAGGAGATTGAAAAGTACTACAATGAGCATAAGGGCCAGTTCACCAAGCCGGAAGAAGTAGACTTAAACGAAATCGTCTTCTATTTGGAAGGACGTGAGGCCGCCGAGGTGGAGGCCAAAGCCAAAGCGGCGCTTGAGCAATTGAAAAAAGGCGCTGAGTTCTCAGAAATCGCTAAAAAGTACTCGGAAGGACCTACTAAGGATTCCGGCGGGGCTATCGGTACTTTTAAGCCAGGCATGATGGCGCCGGAGGTCGAGAAAGCGGCCTTTGCGCTCAACGCCGGCGAAACATCCCCCGAGCTGATCCGCACCAAATTCGGTTTCCAGATCCTCAAAGTCACACGTAAGCAAAAATCGGAGTTAACCGCGCTTGCCGACGTGCGGACCCGTATACAGGATTTCCTCATGATGCAGAAAATGCAGCCGGAGCTGGACCGATTTTATAAAAAGCTTAAGGAAGAGAGCTATATTCACATTTACCCAGAGAATCCGTAGAAGAATAACCGCGGCGCAAAAGGGCGTTC
This sequence comes from Acidobacteriota bacterium, assembly GCA_016179055.1. Lineage (GTDB taxonomy): Bacteria > Acidobacteriota > UBA6911 > JACOSC01 > JACOSC01 > JACOSC01. Next base: position 9,671 of record JACOSC010000179.1, on the reverse strand, counting down.
AAGACTCCGCTAGTTCATATGGACTCTCGGTGGCACTTTCTTTTTTTGGTTTGACGCGGGTTCCTCCGGGGATTCCCTAAGGGATGATTTGCGCCGCGGATATCAAGAACGCGGCTAGCCATAACCCAAAACCATGCGGCTGGATTTATATTTGAAGCATAGTCGACTGGTGAAACGCCGAAGCGTCGCCAAGGAGCTTTGCGATGCCGGCCGCGTCGAACTTAACCGGAAAGTGGCCAAGAGTTCTGCCCTACCCAAGTCCGGCGACATTCTGGTTATACGGTTCCTCAGGCATACTAAAACCGTTGAGGTTTTGGATATCCCTTCCGGGCAGGCACCCAGGAAAGCCGTCGCGGCTCTTTACCGGATCATCGGCGACGAGCCTAATGATTTATTAGACGGAGTAAAATGACAAGAATGGCGGCGCCAAAAGTTTTTATACGCGACTTGCAAGCCAACCAAGAAGTAACCACGACGTTTCTGGTTCTGAAAAAAGAGATCAAGGTAAAGAAGAATGGCGGGCAGTATCTCATGTTCACGCTATCCGATCGCAGCGGCAGCATGACGGCGTTCCTCTGGGAAAATATCGGCGATTTCCTGGATACCTGTGAACCGGGCAATTTTGTCCTCGCCAAGGCCATGGTTAAGGAATTCAACAGTCACCTGCAACTGAGTCTTTTCAAGATTAAACGCGTGGCCGATGCCGAGATCGTCATTGCCGACTATCTGCCGGCCAGCGACAAGGACCTTGATGCTGAGTTTGACGAGATCATCGGAATTATTTTAGGGTTCAGTAATCCGTACCTGAAGGATCTCCTAATAAACCTTTTCAACGATGAAAGTCTGACGCGAAAGTTTAAAACATGCCCAGCCGGCAAGACGTTGCACCACGCTTACATCGGCGGGCTCATGGAGCACGTTCTTTCCATCATCCGATTGGCGCAGTATATGAAGCAGCATTATCCTATCCTTAACTTAGATTTGCTGATTACCGGCGCGATTCTTCACGATCTCGGAAAGGTCGACGAGCTGAGCTATTCGCGCACTTTTGATTACACGGATGATGGCAAACTTATCGGCCACCTCACCATGGAAGTTATGCTGGTGGATCGAAAGATGAACGAGATTTCCGAATTCCCCGAGGAACTGCGTAAGCAAGTTCTCCACATGTTATTAAGCCATCATGGCAAATTCGAATATGGATCGCCAAAACTGCCTATGACGCTGGAAGCTTTGGTGCTACACTACCTTGACAATCTTGATGCCAAGGTTTATGCCATGCAGTGGTTGATCGAAAATGATGACACAGGAAACGATCGCTGGACGGGCTACAGCAAGATGTTCGACGGTTATATTTACAAGAAGCGCGTACCCTAGACGGCGCCACAGCAGATTTGCTCCCAGGAGATTGCTATGAGAAGATTGTACCATAAGGTTATCGACATGCTCCTTAAGATCGACGGCACGGCCGAACGCACGTCGTTGGCCTTTGCTATCGGTGTTTTTCTCGCCTTTTCCCCATTTTTCGGATTGCATACCGTACTAGGGTTGCTGATCGGCTTTCTCTTTGGGTTCAACCGCGTCGCCATTATGATCGGCGTTTATACCAATACGCCGTGGACGATTGTCCCTTTTTACGCATTCGCTACGTACTTTGGCAGCCTTTTTTATGAAGTGCCGGGCGATCTGCCTTTCCACATCAAAGACCTTGGAAGTATGGCATTTTGGAAAAGCTTAGTAAGCGATTGGCCTGTACTTTGGCCTTTGTTGATGCCGACGTTTGTGGGCTCGATGATTTTGTCAATCGTGTTGGGCGCCATTTCCTACCCATTGGCCTTGCGTATACTCCGCACCTATCATGCGAAGAAAAATCGCGGCCTCACCCCCATTGCCAATGAAGCCGGTCAATAATCGATTACCGGAGTCTTTGCGCGGAGGCCGGCACTTGCCTATCCGCCGCCCGCCCGCGCTTAAAGCATTCGTAACTGTTCACGGGGATCAGGGACCAAGGGCCCGGTGGCGCCGATGACTGTTAGGAATTATCGTGATTTAGAGATGGCGTAGTCGGGCGGATGCGTAACGTATTGCGGAAGTCTTTGGAAATGAAATCCAAGTAATATCGCCCGATCCCCGACCCCTGACCCCCATGAACAGCTACAAGCATCTATTCATGAGGAGAACGTCATGATGGAGTCAGTTTCCCGACGCAGTTTTTTGCAGCATAGCCTGAAAGTCGGCGCCGCCTCGGCGCTATTGGGTCCCGACGGTTCGGCCTTGGCCAACCCACCGGCTTTTCGGCCCATAGTCATTGCCAGTGGCAACGGCCTGCGCGCCGTTGCCAAGGCCATGGAGTTGATTAAATCGGGCCGCTCGGCGCTTGATGCGGTCATCGCCGGCGTCAATATCAACGAGGATGATCCTGAAGACATGTCCGTGGGCTATGGCGGCCTTCCCAACGAGGACGGGGAAGTGGAATTGGACGCGTCGGTAATGGATGGTTTAACCTGCCGGGCCGGCGCCGTGGGCGGCCTTAAACATATCAAGAATCCTTCCAAAGTTGCGCGTATGGTGATGGAGCGAACCGATCACATATTTCTTTGTGGTGAGGGCGCTCTAAGATTCGCCTTAGCTCACGGGTTTCAAAAAGAGAATCTCTTGACGGAGAAAGCCCGCAAGGCCTGGTTGGCGTGGAAAGAAGCCATGAGCAGCAACGACAATTGGCTAAACGAGGATCAGGCCGCGGTCGAAGGCGCCGCGCCAAACGGAAAAAGGGTTTCCGCACATGACGAGCAAACTTTGCAGGCGCTGCTACGAACGTATGGCACCATCAATTGCTGTGCCATCGACCTGAAGGGAAACCTTGCCGGGGTGACCACAACGAGCGGCTTGTCGTGGAAGATCGCCGGTCGCTTGGGCGACAGCCCGATCATCGGCGCCGGTCTTTATGTTGATAATGAAGTTGGCGCCGCCGGATCGACGGGCCGAGGCGAAGCCAATATAAAGGTGTGCGGCGGCCATACCGTTGTGGAAAATATGCGCCGCGGCATGACGCCGGAGCAGGCCTGTCTTGAGGTGCTCGAGCGCGTGGTTAAGACCACCAAGGAAAAACGCTTGCTCGACGAACGTAAGCGGCCGAAATTCAACTTGCACTTCTATGCCATCAATCGCCAAGGTGAGTTTGGCAGCGCGGCCTTGTGGAGCGAAGCAACCTTCTCGCTTCACGACGGCCAAGCCGCCAAGTCGATGGCCAGCGCCTACCTTTTCAAGAAATCATGACAAACGTCCGTTTGAAATAATGAACCGACGTTCATAACCGGCGCCCAAGCCTTCGTAAGGATGACGCATAGCAAGCTGAGCAACAGACCAAATCGCAGGCCCGTACACCGGCCAGTACAGAACCGGGAGCGGTAGCGACCGGGTGCTTACCCCTTCCACAACGGGCCGACCCGGTCGCTACCGCTCCCGGTTCTGCTTTAGTTCAGACCCCCTGAACAAGTGCAAATATTCAAATTGATCTACGATCAACCGGCTTGGGATTCTTGCATGAGTCGTGGTAGAATACGTTACCATTGGGATGAGGAGATTGCTCAACACTATGGATAGAAGCTGTGAGTGGCCGCTCGACAATGCCGATAGTGATGAAATTGAACGGATACTACAGACGAGCCGGACGCTGGCCGTGGTCGGCCTTTCCCAGAAGTCGTACAAGGACAGTCATGCGGTTTCCCAATATATGCAGAGTCAGCGGTATCGGATTATTCCCGTTAATCCCAATTATGAAATGATCCTCGGCGAGCGGTGCTTTCCCAATTTGGCGGCCATCGGCGAGGCCATCGATATTGTAAATATTTTCCGGCGACCCGATGCTGTGCCGAGCATTGTCGATGAAGCCATCGCCATAAGCGCAAAATGTGTTTGGATGCAAGAAGGGATTGTGCACAATGCCGCCGCCAAGGCGCGCGCGGCGGGTTTGCAGGTCGTAATGAATAAATGTATCTTGAAAGAGCACCAGCGCCGTAGTAGATGACTGGTAAAAGGAATGGACAGGCCGCGCCGGGAGCGATGGTCCGTCGATGTTATTGATTAGGGGTTATCGTATCGCACAACGCAATTAGGGGTGGCAGACGCGGCGATGAGTCTGCCGTTAACTGAGAGCAGGAGGTTTTAACATCGGTCCAAGGGGGGTAGGGCCATGACGAAAAAAGAGCTGGTCAGAAGAGTGCATGAGGTCCATGGGGGTATCTCATACACGGAATCGCAAGAAATTTTAGATCACATTATTACAACCATCAAACAGCATTTGATCCGCGGAGAGAAAATAGTTCTGAGCGGTTTTGGGGTCTTTCGAGTTAATCGCCGTAAGGCTCGAAAGATTCGAGATCTGAAAAGCGGTCGGATCATCGAGATTCAGCCGCTGAACTACATAACCTTCAGACCTTCAAGGCAATTTCAAGTAGGTGACCATGAAACCCAAAGTAACGAAGAGGCTTTATTACAAAATCGGCGAAGTATGCAGGCTGGCCGAAGTTGAATCCCACGTGTTGCGGTATTGGGAAACCGAATTCCCTATGCTCGCGCCGGCAAAGAATCGATCCGGTCAGCGAATATACCGTGAGCACGACGTTGAAATTGTTTTGCTCATTAAACGGCTCCTCTACGGTGAGGGTTTCACCATTGCCGGAGCCCGTAAGCGCATCCCGGAGGAGCTTAAACGTCAGGGCGAGGCCATCGAGGGCGAAGAAACCGCAGGAACGATAGCCCCTATCTTTCCGGAATTGAATACTTCGACACCCGCCGCGCACGGCGCGGCAGGCCGCGAGTTGACGGTGGAGGACAAACTAATGGATGTGCGCGCCGAACTGGAGGGTCTCTTGACACTCTTGGATGGGACCATGTAAAGTAATACTGACCCTGAACACGAAATCATAGGCCCAGTGAATTTCAAGGTTTCTTGTTCATTCCTGAAAAGGTCGGGACGTAGCGCAGCCTGGTAGCGCACTTGCTTGGGGTGCAAGTGGTCGCTGGTTCAAATCCAGTCGTCCCGACCATTACATAGGCCGCTTCCTTTCCGCTTTTTTTCGCCTGCCGGGCACAACCTATACAGGCTTCTTTGCGGTTGGTGCGGCGCCGCCGGATAGATATAAGTAATTCGTAACTGTTCACGGGGATCGGGGGTCTGGGGCCTAGGGCCCGGTTGGACCGATGACTGTTAGGAATTATCGTGATTTAGAGATTGGGTAGTAGGGCGGATGCATAACGGATTGCGGAAGTCTTTGGATAAGAAATCCAAGCAATATCGCCCGATCCCCGACCCCTGCCCCCGTGAACAGTTACGGTAATTCTTTCGATTTGGCTGAGCGCCAACGGCGCTAAGGCTGCGTAAGGTTTTAAGATTGTGGCTTTGATTCTGCTGACCAATGATGATGGCGTTCAGGCCACCGGATTGCAAACCTTGCGAGAAGCCTTGCGAGGGATCGCCGACACGGTGGTGGTGGCTCCCGACCGAGAGCGCAGCGCCGCCAGCCATGGCATCACCCTTCATCATCCGTTACGTCTTGTGGAAATCGAAGCCGGCGTGCATTCGCTCAACGGAACTCCGGCCGACTGTATCATCATCGCGCTAAGCAAGCTCTTCAAGAAAAATAAACCGGATCTAATCCTTTCGGGAATTAATCACGGCGGCAATATGGGCGATGACGTGCTCTACTCGGGGACGGTCGCCGGGGCACGAGAGGGCGCCGTTCACTGTATTCCGTCCATTGCCGTCTCTCTGGTCCTGTCCCGTAATCGGAACAACGATTTTGCGGGCGCCGCCCGCTTCACCACCCTTTTGGTCCGGCAAGTTTTGGAGAAGAAGCTCCCGCCCACCGTGTTTCTTAGTGTGAACATTCCGGGCGCCGGCTACAAGGGTATCCATGTTACTAAGCAAGGGAGCAAGCTTGCGGAAAACGTAATCATGGAAAACGTCGACCCACGCGGCCGTAAATATTATTGGATTGGACAAGAAAAAATTCATTGGGAAGAAGATCCCGACTCCGATTACACGGCGGTCTCTGACGGGCTGATCTCAATTACGCCCCTGCACACCAACCAAACCCAATTCCACGCCAGAAAATTGCTGAGGCGGTTTAAACAAAACCTGGAAACCGACCTTGGCATGAACGGATTAAGCCCCGTCGTCGGCCGCTTGAAACGATGATGAGTCATCAGAAACCCATGGTGGGACGATCAACATGAATGAGACGAACGGCAGCGACTATGTGGCCGCTCGGGAGAAGATGATTCGCCACCTGGTCCAGACCGGAAAAATCCAAGATGCGCGAGTAATCGAAGCCATGCGGTTAATCCCTCGTCACCTATTTGTCGAGCCGAGCCAGCGCGACCATGCCTATGAAGATCATCCCATAACGATTGGCCATCAGCAGACGATTTCCCAGCCATACATGGTGGCTCGCATGACCGAACTTCTGGAATTGACCGAGTCGGACAAGGTTCTGGAAGTTGGCACGGGATCGGGATATCAAACCGCCATCCTTGCCCATATCGCCAAGCAAGTTTATTCCATCGAGCGTATAACGGAGCTGGCCCAGGTCGCGGAGCAATTACTCGCGTCGTTGAGCATTGCCAATGTCCTGTTCAAGGTGGGCGATGGATCCGAAGGCTGGGATGAGGCCTCGCCCTTCCAAGCCATCATGGTTACCGCCAGCGCTCCCAGTATCCCGGCCATATTGGTTGGGCAAATGGCCGTGGGCGGTCGTATGGTTATTCCCACGGGGACGAGCGATACGCAGCGACTGATGCGTGTGCTCAAACGCGAATATGATACGGTTATCGAGGACCACGGCGGCTGTGTTTTTGTGCGGCTCTACGGCAAGTACGGCTGGGACGAAGACTAAGAACTCAAAAAAACATAGGATCTTTTACAGTAACTGTTCACGGGGGACAGGGGTAGGGGATCGGGCGATTTTACTTGGATTTCATTTCCAAAGACTTTTGCAATCCGTTACGCATCTGCCCTACTGCGCCATCTCTAAATCACGATTATTCCTAACAGTCATCGGCGCCACCGGGCCCTTGGTCCCTGGCCCCTGATCCCCGTGAACAGTTACGAATTTTACTGTTGGGCTCCGACTCGTCCGGGTTAGGGCGTTGCTGTTGATTTTTCGCCGTGCTGCCGCCATGCTTCCAGAACGGCCGGTAAAACGGAGATAATAATTATCGCCAGAATCACCATTGTAAAATTGCGTTTAACCCAAGGAATGTTCCCAAAAGCATGTCCGCCTACGACGAAGCTTACAATCCAAGCGATCCCTCCGACTACGTTGTAACTCGCAAAACGCCAGTAGGTCATACTGCCGACCCCGGCAAGGAAGGGAGCAAACGTTCGAACAATAGGGACGAATCGGGCAAAAATAATGGTTTTGCCGCCGTACTTTTCGTAAAATCGGTGTGTGCGATCAATATATTCTTTCTTAAGAAAGCGCGAATTTCCCGTGAGCACCTTAGGGCCTAGATAGTTGCCGATACCATAGTTGACGGCGTCGCCCCCGACTGCCGCCACGCACAGCAGCGCCAACAACCATTCGACTCTGAGTGAGCCGGAAGCGGCAAAAGCGCCCGCGGCAAATAACAGCGAATCGCCGGGCAAGAAGGGTGTCACGACCAAACCGGTCTCACAGAAAATAATCATGAAAAGAATCAAGTAAGTCCATGTGCCGTACTGTTGGATAATAACGTTCAAATGGACGTCCAAGTGCAAGAAGATGTCTATAAGCTGCTTTATCATTTCCATAGCAGAGATTATATTCAAAGGCTTCTATCCAAATCAAGGGGACTTTTCGTTTGAAAAGTAGAATCGCTTATGGCATAGTATCGGTGGGCCAAGTAAGGCAAGCCTTGATTGATTTCAGAAGGTGGGCTTCGCAGCTTGGCGCCAACACCCAATTAATAATGCTACTGTCGGGGCGTGGCGCAGCCTGGTGGCGCGTACGGTTCGGGACCGTAAGGTCGGAGGTTCAAATCCTCTCGCCCCGACCATTCCTTATAGATGCTTTCCTATAACAGTACATAGGGCTCGACCGGTTGCAAGGTTTTTATGTATAGTCCCGCGCTAAACCTGAGGGCTTGACGCTTTTATGTATGAAGGTCGCACATAGACTCTTTATCAGTGGCATTGTGCAGGGCGTTGGCTTCCGCTACTTCGTTTACAAGGCCGCGCAAAGACATTATATAAAAGGTTGGGTGCGTAACTTGGCGGATGGGCGAGTCGAGGTAACCGCAGAGGGGGAAGATACGGACATACGCCAATTTGTCGCAGACCTGCGCCGTGGCCCGCCCATGGCGCAAGTAGAAAATATAGAGGTCAAAGAACTAACCCCAACGCAGCCAAGAGAATTTAGCATCAAATAAGATCGAGGAAGATCACATGGAAGCCCTGAAAAAGATTATTCGAGAAATTCCGGATTTTCCAAAACCTGGGATTCTCTTCTATGACCTGACCACACTCATGCAAAACAAGGCCGCCTTCGCCCAAGTGGTCAACCGCATGTCGGAACCGTATGTGGGCCAGTCCATTGACATGGTCGTCGGAGTGGAGGCACGCGGCTTTATTTTCGCTCCAACTCTGGCTTACAAGCTCGGCGCCGGATTTGTTCCGGTTCGTAAGCCAAAGAAGCTTCCGGCGCCGGCCATATCGGTCACCTACGACCTCGAGTATGGAAAAGATACTCTGGAAATGCACGCGGATGGCATTTCGGCCGGTCAGAAAGTCCTTGTGGTCGATGACCTGCTCGCCACGGGCGGCACCGCACGGGCGGTAACCCGGCTGGTGGAGAAACTGCACGGTGAGATTGTTGGGTTGGTCTTTTTAGTCGAGCTGGGATTTTTGGGCGGGCGTGAAAAGTTAGCCTCGTATGATGTCTTCTCTTTGATTAAGTATTAGCATCCGACAAGATGAATTGTGCTGAGTATTCATACTGGCGGTTGACGGTTTTGAAGCCCCTCCAATAGGGCCTCTCCTTTCTCACCACAGAGGCTCAGAGTTCACGGAGGAATTTGGAAGAATCTTGATTTGAAAGACAGTGGCTGTTTTCCTTATCGCAGATCCCTGCGTCATTCGGAGATTAATCCTGGTCATTAGTCGGCACTGGAACAGAAGACTCTTCCTTTTCGGATTTTCCCCAAAGCCGTACGCGCACCCAAAGCATGTGCCCGGGCAGCGCCTGCAGAAGCGCACCCGTTTCGGCATTCCAGAGATTAACTTTCCAATCCTCCGATCCGCTGGCAATCGTCGACCCATCGGGCGACCAAGCCACCGACCACACGGTGTCGGCATGGCCACTCATTATCTGAATCAGCGAGCTGGTTTCGAGGTCCCAAATTTTTACCGAGTAATCAGTTGAGCCACTCGTCATCTTCGACTCGTCGGGGGACCACGAAATGGACTCTACCCATCCTTTCTCCGCGAGCGTCCCGACGACGGTGCCTTTGGCGACATCCCAAAACTTAATCGTGCCATCCACGGATCCGCTGGCTAGGAGCCTGTCGGGGATAGATGGGCATGGTGCGTAGGAAATGAGAAATATTTTGTGAAATGTTTAAAATTTTATTGACAGCGAGAAAGAAATAGTTAGTATGGAGGCATGAGCAAACAATTTCGTTATTATGACTTG
>JACOSC010000178.1 GCA_016179055.1 Acidobacteriota bacterium | reverse complement strand
GCGGTCCGAGTCGGACCCGCGCCCCGGCTACGCAATGTGAAATATTTTTCACATAAGTGAAATTAGTTGCACATTTTTACCAAGTCTGATCGGCATTTTTCATACAGGGGAGTCACGCATGCGCTTTGTGGGCGCACCACGACGGAGTAAAATAGCAACGACACCCTGGGGAGCGCCCCGACTACCGTCGGGGCAAGGGTAGACTCGGTCCGCAACGGGACTCGCCGGCAGAGATGCCGGCGCCACCAGATATTTTCAGGGAAGAATAGGGAAGGAGGAGGCGAGCGCCTTACTCTCCCAAGCCACAGCTCCCCGGCCGTTCCCATTTTCGTCGACACAAGAGAATGCCGGCCGACCGCCAGGCTTAGCGGTTCTGCCTGGCACAGGGCCGTCAAGGAAAGGTGAGCGCCCAGGCCTGCTGGCCCTGCCGCATGATTAGTGGCAGGCCGGCGGGTTTATCGGCCAGGCCTCTGGCGCCGCCTGGCGGGGAGTGTGGTATCATAAGTCGTTGGTTTTGGCATAAGGAGAGGGCGTCATGCACGGAATCAAGGAAAAAGATTTAGTGTACGATTGGAATACGGAAAACAAGTGGGAAAGCGGCTTTAGTCGCCATATCACCTTTGATGATGAAACTTTACGTGATGGGCTGCAGTCTCCGTCGGTTAAAAATCCCGCCATCGATGAGAAGATAAAAATCCTGCACTTGATCGAAGCGCTCGGTATCGAGTCCGTGAACATCGGGCTGCCTGGCGCCGGCCCCCATGTAGTTGAACAGGTCACGCGTTTGGCGCAGGAAATCGTAAGTGCGCGGATGCGCGTTCGACCTAACTGCGCCGCTCGCACGATCATTTCGGATATTAAGCCCGTCGCTGAGATTTCGCAGAAAGTCGGCCTCCCCATTGAAGTGGCGACCTTCATCGGATCGAGCCCGGTTCGGCAATATGTGGAAGATTGGAGCCTGGATACCCTGTTGCGGCTGACCGAAGAAGCGGTAACCTACGCGGTAAAAGAAGGGCTTCCGCCAATGTACGTAACGGAGGATACGACGCGCGCCCACCCCGATACGATTTCAAGTTTATATTCCACCGCTATCTCTTGTGGGGCGCAAGCGATTGTCATTTGCGACACGGTTGGCCACGCCACACCTTCCGGTGCGCGCAACTTGATCCGCTATGTCAGAGAAAAGATTGTGAAGCCATCCGGTGAGCATGTGCGCGTGGATTGGCACGGACATATGGATCGCGGTCTCGGCGTGATCAATAGCATCGCCGCTCTGGAAGCCGGCGCCGACCAGACACATGGCACCGCGCTCGGCCTCGGCGAGCGGGTGGGCAACACGCCCATGGATCAGTTATTGGTGAATCTGCAACTGATGGGCTACATTAACAAGGATCTCTCACGACTTCAGGAGTATTGTCGTATGGTGTCTCAGGCCTGTGGCGTGGCGATTCCGCCGTCATACCCCGTCGTCGGGGCCGACGCTTTTCGGACCGGGACCGGCGTGCATGCAGCGGCCGTCATCAAGGCCATGAAGAAGGGCGACCTTGAGCTGGCCAATCTTGTGTATTCCGGTGTGCCCGCCCACCAGTTCGGATTCGAACAGATCATCGAGATTGGTCCCATGAGTGGAAAATCGAATGTGATATATTGGCTGGAGAAACGTGGCTACGAAGCGCGACCCGATCAAGTGGATAAGATCTTTGCCTACGCCAAGGAATCCGATCGATTGCTCACGGACGTCGAAATAGTGCGGCTCATGCAAACTTAGCGCGGTGCCGCCTCAGGCCGAGGTGAGTAAGCCGCGGCAAACCCGGTCGCTACCGCAACCGGTACTGTTACTCCGGAGTTGTCCATGCTTCGAGGGGGGGCACTCCGACGAATGAAAATAGCAACGGCACCCTGGGAGCGCCCCGACTACCGTCGGGGCGCTCCCAGGTATATTCAGGGGAGAAATCATGGCCTCGGTCAAATACGATTTGGCAGTCAAGACGGAGATTCAACGACGTCTGGCGAACGCCGTTAATTACAACAACTGGATCTATGCTTGCCTTGAGCCCCACATCGGCCGGCATGTCCTTGAAGTGGGTTGCTCCATCGGAAATTTTACCGAAAAACTGGCGGAGCGCGCCGACACATTAATCTCTATAGATGTGGTCGAGGAGTATATAGAGATGATCACGGCGCGCTTTGGCCGGCAGCCAAATTTTCGGGCCTACCATTTGGATATATGTGACCCGGCGATCCTTAGCGTAACTCGGAATAAACGCATCGATACCATCATCTGTCTGAACGTACTGGAGCATATTGAGGCCGACTTATCGGCGCTCAAGCATATGCATCAATTACTAACTCCTGGCGGCCGATTGCTCTTGCTGGTTCCGGCCTTTCAAATCCTATATGGAACCATGGATAAGGCTGATGATCATTTTCGCCGCTATAACAAGAGAATGGCCCGCACCCGCCTGGAAAAGGTCGGCTTTCGAGTTCAAAAAATCCATTATATGAACCTGCCGGGCTTCTTCGGTTGGTATTTCAATGGGCGAATTCTAAAGCGCAAGGTGCTTCCGGCGCGTCAGCTCGCCAGCTTTGATCGAGTGGTGCCGATGGTCCGCGCCATTGAAAACTTTCTGCCGCCGCCCTTTGGTCAGTCGCTCTTCGTAGTTTCGGTAAAGTAATAGGTGAAGACCCCAACACACCGCTCTTCATGCTAATGGGACGCCGTTAGCCAAGCCCATGCGACTTCCCTGCCCCACATTCGATTTTCGAACTCGGAGGCCGAAGTTGTCCGCCATGATCAATCTCATACTACTCTGCGAATGGGCACAAACGGGCGAGCGCCCCGGACCCGGCTAACCCGGCCAAAGAACAGAGGACAAAATGCCCGAATGAATTCGGGCATAGTGACCGAATGTCCTGTCCGTGCGCGCGGCGCTTTCCGCTAAGTGCCCTTCAACATTACAAGTCTGATTGTGGAACGCGGCTTGCTAACCCCTCTTGCGGGGACGCGGCTTTACCGCAGCAATGGCCGCCGAACTCCCCCCAATAACAAGGACGCGGCCTAGAGAAATAACCGCCACCTCAACAACATTAGACCTTTCAGCCCCAACGCAGAAGGGCCATTGACTGGACACAGGGAGCAAGAGGGCGAATATGCAGCAGAAGGTATACCCGGCGAAACGCGCGGCCACACCGGCATTGGCGAAAAGGCTTGGAATTACTCTTCAAATTTGTTTTATGCTGCTTGCGGGCATCCCGGTGAAAGCGCAATCCCCTGAATCGCTGTCCCCGATTGCCCATGCGTTGGCGGATACGAATAATGATTTCATACCCGACCATATCGGAGACCGCATCAAAGTCCGGGGGGCCATCACCTACATACGAGAGATAGAACCAACTCATTTTCAAATCTTCATGCAAGATGACACCGGTGGCATCATGGTTTATTCGCGCGAGCGGCCGGTGGGCTTGGCGGAAAATGATTGGGTCGAAGTCGAGGGGACCATTAATCAATATAAAGGCGCCGAAGAAATAACGAACCCTAATATAAAGCGCCTGGGGAAAATTCCCGCTATAATACCGAAAGCCATTGCATTCGCAGATTTGAACTCTGAAAAGTTCTATGGGCAGCTTGTACAAATTAAAGGGAAGATTGCTTCTGCACGATCCCGTCTGCACGAGGATTCTCTATTGCTCGATGATGGGCAGCACATAGTCACCGTATTCATCAGCAAGGGTCATAAGCAAGGCCTTGACGTTTCAGTGTTCAAGGAAAAGTCGGTCATCCGCGTCATCGGAATTGCCTTCCAGTATGCTCCCAATCCGCCTTATAACTCCGGCTACGAGATAATCCCCAGACGAGGCGAGGACATTATTATTCTGCAAGAGCCCCCATTCTTCGAGTTAAAGCAAATCGTTCTCATACTGATTTGTGCCTCGCTGTTGGTTGGCGCCGGCCTGCTGTGGATATACGTGTTACATATTAAAATGAGAGAGAAGGCGGGGAAATTGGAGAAGACCCAACGACAACTGATCCAAGCTGAGAAATTGTCATCCATCGGCCAAATTGTTTCCGGTGTGGCGCACGAACTGAACAACCCATTATGTATCATTTCCGGATATGCTCAGCTCTTGCGAGCCAGAGTTAAGGATGAAAAAACGCGCGCCGACCTCGACAAGATCATCGAAAGCGCGAATCGGGCCGGAAAAATCGTGCAAAACCTGCTCACGTTCGCGCGTAAACAGAAACCGGAAAAGAATCGCTCCAATATCACTGAGCTGCTCAAGAAAACCATTGAACTGAAAGCCTATCCCTTGAAAGTGGACAACATTGACATTGTACAGGATCTGGATTCGAAAATGCTCTACACGGATGTGGACCCCTATCAGATACAGCAGGTCTTCCTAAGCCTCATCAATAATGCGCACGATGCCATGAAACAGCAACGGAAGAAAGGAAGGCTACTCGTCCGCACGCAGCGGTCGGGTGACTTAATTAAAATCCTTTTCATCGACAATGGTCCCGGAATTTCAAAAGAGAATCTCCGACTAATCTTTGATCCCTTTTTCACCACCAAGGAGATTGGTAAAAGCATAGGGCTGGGGTTGAGTCTAAGCTATAGCATCATCAAGGAACACGGGGGGAACATTCAAGTGCACAGCGAGGAGCATCAGGGCGCAACATTTGTTTTGGAACTGCCCGTATCCGGCAAGCCACCCGATCCATTGCGTAACAATGAGCCCATGCCCGAGATGGAGGAACCTACGGCGGACCAAGCCAAAAAGGTTTTGATAGTCAACGACGAGGCATCGGTGGCGGATTTGATGATCAATGCCCTGTCCAGCAAGGGTTATATCGTTGAGACGTACCCCGACGAAAAGGCCGCGTTAAATAAAATAAGAAAAGGCCGGCGTTATAACCTAATTCTTACCGACCTGAAAATGCCGAGTATGCGCGGCGAGGAGCTTTATCACCGGATAAGAGAAATTGACCCACAACAGGCCAACCGTGTAGTCTTCCTCACCGACGATGTAGCCGGCCCTGAAACATGCGCTTTCTTAGCGACGGTCGATAACAAATTCATTGAAAAGCCTTTTGCAATGGCCAGCCTCATTGGGCTCCTCGACCCGGAGGTGGAAGCGTTACCGTAGCGGTCACTCTTTCGTGCTTACCAGGTATTCGCTTGTGTCCCTTTCCTGAGCAACAAACTCGCCAACAGCCGGTGGACCCCATCGATGCCGGCCGCTCGTACGCGCCTACGCGTGAACCCTGTGCCTCTCCGTTGAAACAGAACTGGGAGCGATAGCGACCGGGTGCGCCGCGGCCCCGGCTTACCCGCCCGCTACCGCAGGCGGTTCTGTGTTCCGCGGTGGTTTCCGGTTTACTCGACGATTTCGTATATACGATCTTTGTAGAGTACCTTTACTTGCTTGCCTAATGCCAGAAACTTGGCCAGATCGAGCGCCTTCGCCACTAAACTGAAATACTCCTCGCCGCCATACTTAATTTTTAACACCGCGGCTTGCGTCTTCTCACCGATCGCAGTATCGTCCCATACGTTATCTTTCAGGATGAATGTCTTGCTTCCCACCTCACGCACCGTTTGCGGAGAAGTCGGCGGCAGGGTCTGGGCGCTCTCTTTCAGCCTGTGGAGCGCCTGGCTCGTCCGTACGGCCGACTCGCCGACATCGCCGGCCGCCGTGCCCTCGAAATAAGGAACTGCGGGCTGGGTTGGAAGCGTCAATCGGGCGTCCCGGTCCTTTGGGGAATGGCCTGGTCCGCCGGTAGGCCCGAAGCCCGATCCAGTACCTGTGCCGCCACCGGCGCCACGGCCTACGCCACCAAGGACGCCGCCAACAACCCCACCTGCAACCCCACCAACCACCCCGTCTCCTCTGCCGTATACACGCTGGCCAAGAGCATCGGTCACTGCTTCCATGCTTTGTGCAGTCCCTGTCATAGGATATCCCGTATGGGGTCGTGGTCTCTCCAAATTACTGCGTGGTTGTAGCCCTAAGGGCGCATCCTCCACGGCGAGAAATGACGTGTAGGGCGTGACGAAACCATTCTTCTTTGCCAGCGCGAGGACTTCGTTCTTCAGCTCAGCGTTTTCGCCGTTGAGCCGTATCTGTTCGAGTAAATAGGTAACTTTGCGCATGGCCCACAAACGTGGCAAGAAATCATTTTCCGAGTTCACTGCCGGGAAACCTGTCTCGTAAACGAATCGTCGCGTTTCGCCGTTCATCTTTCCGATCACGGCTAGTGGGAAATGCCCGTGAGAATTATAGCGGCCGAGCACGGAGAGCTGCGAGCCTTTAAAAAGGTCAGGGGCTCTACGAGGATAGTTATCTCGCATGACCAGGTTACCCGAATCAAAAGCTACGTCGGACAGAACCGGCGAATTCACCTTCTCAAAGAAGGTAGATACTTTAACTTCCAAGTTCTCTTTCGGTACAACATAATCGGAGACTCCGCCATTCTCTTCCGACAAGCGATCGAGCAATCGTGTACTGACATCGTAGCCCACGCCGAATGAGAACACACGGACCGAAGACTGGTTTCCTTCCTTGACGGCTTTGAGGATCTGGCCGGTGTCGCTCGGTCCGACCGTCGGCTGGCCGTCCGTAAGAAAAACCAAATAATGCGGGCGGCGATTGGCCTTGAATTGCTTAATGGCGTCCGTCAACGCCTCGTAGATATTGGTCCCTCCCATGGCCGCGATCTGATCGACAAACTTCACCGCCGCTTCCACGTTATCCTTTGAGGCCGTTTGCAACTGGTTTTTAAACAGGTGAACTTCAGTAGCGAAGGTAATTAGGTTGAAAGAATCGCCGGCGTGCAGCCGGCGCAATCCGAATTTCAGGGCCTGCTTGGCCTGCTCGATTTTGTTGTCCTCGCTCATCGATCCGGACGTATCCAGAACAAAAATGATGTCCTTGGCTTGAATATCCTGCTTACGCAGATTCAGCTTGGGTGAAATCAGCAATAAGTAGTAGCCATCTTCGTTGGCCTCTCGATAGGTCATCAGGCTCAGACCAAATTCCTTGTTCGAAATTAAGTAGTAGAGTAGGAAGTCTTGCGTGGGGAGCGTGTGGAAAGTCTCGAAGCCGACCTTGGCCTGCTGTTCTCCGGACCAATGAATGTCCACTCCATGGGAAGGTGAATAAATATTCTTCAGACCCAGCGGTGACTTTATGGTGACCGTTCCAGACACGCTTTGAATAGGATGAGGATTGGCGCGCGTGCCGCTGCTCAGCGGATATCGATAGCTAACCATCCCGCTCTCGGCTTTGAGAATTTGCGAGTAGGCCAGCTCGATCTTCTTCTCGCCGCGCGCCGGGACCGGGTATATATGCGCTTGAAAAAGGTTTTGTCCGACGTACTCGAGCAGCCCCGGGTCCCGGTACCGGTGCACGATGGCATTATAAATCTGCCGAGCCTTTTCTTTCTCGAGTACTTCCGCTTTCATTCGCTTGTCGCCGTCATAAACGGCAAACTCGGAAAAAGTGGCGTCGTTGGGCAACGGGAAGAAGTAGTCGCCTTCAACGACCCAGTCGTACTCGTTAGAGAATACCTGAGTGACCCGGGTCTCTGCGACATTGCCGGTAATCGTGGTCGCAAACCGCACGCTCTTCACTTTCAGTGGAATCGGATACGGGACCGGCCGCGGTAGGGGCGTAGGAAAAGGCCGTGGAATAATGGCCCCTTGACCAAACGCCACAGCGCCGGCCAAAATCACGCCGACCAATACCGCCGGTATTTTTTGCATCATAACGCGCCTCTCTCCACCGGCAGCCCCTTGTCTGCCTAGGTTAATAACCGTGAATCATTAACCTAAGACACCGCAACCCCGATAAAAGTTCAGCGGAAAGATAGTAGTCGAACCGGCGCCGCGCGCTGTCAAATACTCACACTTCAAGCGGGTGTGATTTCTGTATGATGTACTCGACTAGATGGAAATTATCATCCGATCAGGATAAGTGTCAGCCCCGTTGGGACGGCATGTTTATAGCCAAGTGTATCCATACGGAAGCCTCAAGCTCCGTAGGAGTCCCCCAGCTTGTCTAACGACACGCAGAATAACGATGAAACTGGGAAAGTTTCTAAGGAGCCTGGAGTTTGGACATTTTGGAGCGGGCCGGTGCCGATCCCGCGAAGCAGGCGAACCATAAAGTCGCACGCGCCCCGGCAGGGGCGCTGAGAGGTGCTTGGCCTACCAGTTGCCCCTTGCGCTGAAGATGAGATGATAATGCAGCATCAAAGGAGTAGATGACCTCTCGGCGCCCCT
>JACOSC010000085.1 GCA_016179055.1 Acidobacteriota bacterium | reverse complement strand
GATGAAGATATTGATTAATCTTGGAACACATTGATTTTAATAGATTTTAATTCATAAATGGGTGGCTGCGAGTTTTATTGACTAGGGTGTGTTTTGTTCATGAAAATCGGTGTTGTTGTTTTTTGGCTATTCCCTCAAAGTAGGCATAAAGATCAACCTCAATTTCCGATGGGATCTAGTGCTCGTGGTGCTTGGTAGAAAAGATCAGGTGAACCAGCAGACTGACCAACGTTTGTGCCATCGCTTGCGCTCCGAATATAGTCGTGACCGCGACCCTTTCAGGGTCGGGATTGGTGGGGGGCCTTGTTTCCGTGGGTTTCACCCACGGCTATTAACCGCTGCCCTTTCAGGGCGCGACTTTTTAGGTAAGTCGAAGAACGCAAATAGCAAAATTGTCCGTAAAATCGCAAATTCTATCAATTCAGCCACTTCATTGAGTAGCCCGCCTGCGGGGGCTACTCAAGAAGTGGATCTTAGGTTAACGCCTATGCCCCCCACCCCCTCTCCCCGTCCGGCGGGGAGAGGGGGTGGGGGGAGTGGGGCGTCGCCGGAGTAGGCTGGGCCTGAGTCTCCCCCAGCTTCCGCTGGGGGTCTCTTGTGTGCTCTCAGTGACCCCGTGAACAGTTACGGAAAATTCTTGAATCGAACACTGCCGCCCCGCCCGAAACGTACCCATTACATTTAAAGCTGCTTTTTCCTTGTAGGCAGCAATCGGAGGTGCTATTATGCACTTTTCGAGTTGGGTGGAGAAATGAGAGATACAGATCTGGATAGTCAATTGCAAAAAATGCAGCGTGATTGGGACGAACGCGCAAAAGAGAACGCGCGCTACTTTGTGGCTACTGCGAAAAAAAATTGGAGCGATGAGGAGTACTTCCATTCGGGACGGCAGACCGTAGAGGGAGATATACTGCCAGACATGCAAAACATCTGTCAGGGTAGAAACCCAAAACAGATGAAAGTATTAGAGATTGGTTGTGGTACCGGTAGGGTAACGCGTGCCTTGGCCGATTTATTTGGCGAGGTATACGCCGTTGATATCAGCGAGGAGATGGTCAAGCAAGCGAGACTAGCATTGGCAGACCAGCCGAATGTGCATATTTATCAAAATAACGGCAAGGATTTACCCATACCGGGCGAGTTGGTTATCGATTTTGCCTTTTCAGTTATTGTCTTTCAGCATGTGACGAGCCAAGCGATAGTCGAGAGTTACGTGCGGGAAGTATACCGGCTACTCCGGCCTGGTGGGCTTTTCAAGTTCCAGGTACAAGGTTATACAGCGTTGACGCGGGAGCAAGACGACACTTGGCTGGGCGTTCCGTTTTCAGAAAAGGACGCTGAAGAAATGGCCGAACGTTGTGGCTTTGAACTTCGCTATCGACAAGGCGTTGGAGAGCAATATTTCTGGCTCTGGTACTTCAAAAGAGAAGTAGGATAGTCAGAACGGTATATAAAAGGAGATCTCCGACTTTTTTTGGTATTGAGCAAAGTGCAAAATGTTTAGTCGATGTTGCCCCACCTAAGTACACTGATTCATAATTACGCAAACGTATTACCTGAATTTTGCACGAGAATCACCAGGATCGTCTGGAATCGCTAAGTTACCCTCCGTGGTGATGATCGTCCGTGCAAAAATTTTTTTGCACGGATCCGCGCGAACAAGCAGAGCCGGACAAAAATGGATCATTTGTTAGAGAAACCTCCTTGTCGTGCAAAATTCAGGTATTATCATCACTGGGTGATGAAGACCTTTATAAAAGTGGCGGTAAAGGTCCGCGGCGAGCCGGCACGGCCACGCGCACGGCGGACACCGCGGGGACGCACATGCCAAGCTCGTCTTCATACGGACCATTCGCTCTGTTCCAACTCGGAGGGGGAAAAGGAAAAGCTGATGACCCCGGGCCGAGGCCAGCGTTCCAGTTCATTCTCTCCTTGGAAAACCGCCAGAGTAAACTCGACCGTATTGCCATCCGCTATGCCCAGAGCGGCTATCGGGAGGGCCATTTCTACAATCTTGCCGACCCGCACCGTTCCTAATTCCTGTGGGCCGGCAGCGTCCGCGGATTCCAGCGTGAGCGTGGGACCCGTGGGCGGCGCCGCCAGGTCGAGGATTAGCCGCTTGGGTGTCGGCGATTGAAAGAGGAATTCTATGCGTCGCGACGTCGCTTCGGTCAGCCTCGCCGGAGATTCCGCGTCCACACGCAGATACAGCGTATTTGGGTCATAGCCAAAATAGATCTCTTTCACCAGACGGTCGGCTTGATGCATGCTCCCCTGCCCGGCGCCTGCCCGAAAACAACCGGCGAACTCCCATTCAAAGAAGTGACTCACCTTGCCGTCAATGGTCGGTCGTAGCAAGCCGGTCGGATGTTTTAGCGTGACCAAGTTTGTCGATATCTGTTTGATCGGCTGATCCAGCGCCGTCGGTATCCTTTCGCCCATAAAGTAATAAACATTCTTTAAGTGGCGACGAAAGAGGTAATCCAGCTCGGCCGCCGTTTCGCTGGCATGGTCATCGCCGTACCACCAAAACCAGTCGCTGCCTTCCGCCATGAATATGGCTTCCCAGGCTTTCTCATTGGCGCGTTTCTTGTTGGATTCCAAGAATCCTCTGGCCTCACAGAGCAATTCCCATGCGCGGTTTTTCTCGGCATGACCGATCCACGTGCGAAAATTCCCATCAATCCAAGATCCGGGATGCAAATGTCCCAGCTCGACCCTATCTTTTTCCTGTTGCAAGAATTCTCGATAGGTTACCGTTTTGATATACGGGTCTGCGGCCAGCAATTCATAGAACGACGTCAAGAATTCTTTAGCATTCTTAGGATAGTACTCCCAGGCGTTTTCTCCGTCGAGAATAATGGATACGATATAACGCGTCTGATCGTCCGGCAACGCGGCGCGTATGTTATGCAGCTTGGCGATTAGATCCTGCGCCGCATCGCGCCCGCTCCATTTGGAATACACGAACCCGATGCGGTCCGATAGCGCATGGTCGCGGAAAAATATGGCCAGCCGGTGGCCGTTTTGCGTAATTTGGTATGGCTGGTAAAGTTGCGCGGCCGTGAGGGCAGCCTCCTGGCCGAGCGAGCGCCGTAGAATCTCTTCATCGGTGGCAATCCATTGCACGCCATGTCGCCGTATGAGCGGGATAATTTCGTCGGCCACCGCGCCTTCGGAGGGCCACAGGCCGGCCGGCGCATGACCAAACAACTGTTCATGAAAAGCGACAGCCTGCTGAATCTGTCGATCGGCGTCTTGCGGGTAATGGAATTCCGACCGGGGCAGCGGCGTGCGGCTATCGGAGACTTGACCGAGTTTGGTGGAGCAGAGCAAGGGAAGAATCGGATGGTAGTATGGGGTCGTCGAAATTTCAATTTGGCCGCGCTGCTCCAGCTTGATATAGAGCGGAACGGTCTCCGATAGGAGCCGTTGCTGTCTGGCCAGCAGACGCTGCTTATCCTCCTCGGAAAAATGCGCGCCCTTGCGAATCAGCTTACGCAGGACCGGATCGGCCATCAAGGTATTTCCACTCCACGCCAGATTAAACCAAACCTGAAGATCCCGATAATCATGGATAGCAAAAAGCGACTGGACTTGATATAAATCGCTCAGCGCCAGCGAGGGCCCACGCCGCTGCAACAATTCCCAATAGCGCGGGTAGGGCTTAATCATGTGGTCCCAGTTGGCCAGAAAAAAATTTTTTAGCAGAAAGACTTTGTCCTCAACCGAAAGCTCGGCCGCGGCTTTCACCGTAAGCTGCAAGAAACGGTCTTTAACCGAGTCGTGCTTATAATCATCCAGTTGCATGAGTAGCGAAGGTACCAAGTTGAATACCTGTTTAATATTTGAGTAGTCGTTCAACAGGGCAGGGATATCATAGTAATCCTTAAGCGTGTGAAGACGCACCCAGGGCAAAATATATTCTCCCGTCGCCGCGTCTTTGTACAGCGGTTGGTGCATATGCCACAGTATGGCGAGGTACAACGGCTTTTTTTTCGTCGGGCTCACGTCGTTCTTCACTCCTGTTGCCGGTCGCCGGCTATCGGCGCATCAAGGTGTACATAATCGCTTTCTGAGTATGCAACCGGTTTTCGGCTTCGTCAAAAACAATCGACTGCGGCGAATCCATGACTTCGGCGGCTACTTCCTCATCACGGTGGGCCGGTAGGCAGTGCATAAATAGAGCATCCGGTCGGGCCTTGCTCATCAGCCGCTGCGAGACCTGATACTTCTTAAATATTTTTACCCGTCGGGCGCGCTCCTTTTCTTGACCCATCGAGGCCCATACATCGGTATAAACCACGTCGGCGTCGCGCACCGCTTGCTCGGCGTCCGTAGTCCACTCCACTTTGACATTGAAGATCTTGGCGTCCGCCTTGGCAAGTTTCATGATGTTGGGATCCGGCGTGTAGCTCTTGGGCGTGGCTACCGCTATGTGCATGCCGACTTTGGTTGCGCCAAACATGAGCGAATGGGCGACATTATTTCCATCGCCGACGTAGGCCAGCTTGAGCCCGCGCAGGTTGCCCTTCTTTTCACGAATGGTGAAGTAGTCCGCTACAGCCTGGCAGGGGTGCAGAAGATCCGTCAGCCCATTGATGACCGGCACTGTGGCAAATTGCGCGAGATCCATAACGACGTCGTGACCGAAAGTACGGGCCATGATCCCGTTGGCATACCGTGATAAAACACGGGCCGTGTCGGCAATGGTTTCGCCGCGGCCCAGTTGCAAATCATTGGCGCCCAGATAAAGCCCGGTACCGCCGAGTTGGTATATCCCCACCTCAAAAGACACGCGCGTGCGCGTGGATGGCTTCTGGAATATCATAGCCAACACCTGCCCGCTAAGCGATGTGCGATAGTTCGCCGGATTAGCCTTCATCGTTTTGGCCAGCTCGAAAATCGCCTCCACGTCGTCTGGGGTAAAATCGTGAATCGAGATAAAATCTTTTCCAAACATAAGCCTCCTCTAAGGTTTCGATTCGGCACACCATAGATCGGTTATATAAGCCATTTCGAGCATGCCGTCCTGGGCCAAGGCGGCCATTTGCTCGCGCAAATCCATCTCAAAGGCCAACGTTCGCGCTTCGTCCAACACGTTTCGCACGTACGAGAAGGAGCGGGTCAAGCTGATAATCCCTTCGATGGAAACCCGTGAGGAATGTCGATACAGCTTATGCCGAATGTTGTGAAAGCGCCCGGACGCGTCGATAACATCGCCCCAGGCTTTCTCTTGATAGCGGCTGTGACACTGAGGATTGTACGTCTTTATGAGTTTTTCCATCGTCAGTAGATGAGGTTGGGTGAGATCACGGCTATTCCAAAAAACCGCTAGACCGCCGCCCGGCTTTAACACCCGTTGAAATTCCGTTAGCGCCTCTGCCGGCCTCACCCAGTGGAACGCCTGCGCCATGATAATGGCGTCTGCGATGCCGCTCGGCAAACCGGTGTCTTCCGCAGCCCCCACATGCCACGACACCGACAACAAGCCCAACTCTATGGCGTTGCGCTTGGCCTCTTCCAGCATCGGGGGGCTCGGATCAAGACCAATCACGCGCACACGGCGCGCCGCCATGGCGAGCGCCGCTCGCCCTGTACCGGCGCCAATGTCGATAATCAAGGCGTCCCGTGGCAGCCGAAACTCGGTCAGGAGATCATCAAACAGAACCTGCGGGTAGTCCGGCCGGCACTGGTTATAGTCAAACGCGCAATCATCAAATGGACTAGACATAAAATACAGGCCCAGCGTCCTCAGCCGGCTTTGGCACGCGAATTTCTGCCGCAACCTTACTCGCTCGAATCTTTGAAGCGCTTATCATTATACATTAATCCGGCGCGATCTCGCCAACGACCCGGACACCCGCTTGCGATGGCGTACGGTTACGGTTCTGTAAGTCTGCTCTATGCTATAATTGAGCCGAGAAAATGTGGCCGGCGGGAACGAAAATAGAAGTTCTTACAAAGGAATCGAAAAGTCGTTCAAGAAAAGCCGAAATGGACTTCGATCCAAGGCGTATATTAATAGTTCGATCCTTTGGTTGGTACGTTCGGGACGAGAACACGATTGTTCAAGAATGGTATCGATGATACGAAATCAGTTGCAGCGAACGCTTAGGAGTGCAACATGAGTTCTGAACGGATCAAGAACTGGCCGACAAAGGAAAGGCCGCGCGAACGACTCCTCGCTGAGGGCCCCGAACGGCTGACAGATGCCGATCTGCTGGCAATCATCCTTCGCGTCGGACTAGGGACGTTCAAGAAGGGCGTTTTTGGGAAGAACGCCCACGATTCTGCTCTCTCGATTCTGAGGGATTTTCGAGGGCTTCGCGGGCTCAACCGCGCTCACATTCATGACCTGCTCAAGGTGCCTGGCCTTGGGCCTGCGAAAGTCGCACAGATCAAAGCTGCGTTTGAACTTGGCAAGCGCGTGTGCGCCGGGAAGCTCACCGCACCTGCCTTTGAGTCATCGGCCGCCATCGCTGCGCACTTCCATCCACGATTCACTGGCAAGAGGCAGGAGATCGTCATTGCCGTCTTCCTGAACGGACAGAACCAGCGCTTGGGCGAGAAGGACATCACCGAGGGCACTCCAACCCAAGCCACCGTTTACGTCCGCCGCGTCATCGAGGAGGCGCTCCACCTCTCCGCCGCCGCGGTGGTTTTGGTACACAATCATCCATCCGGAAACCCAGAACCATCGACCGGCGACGACGAGACGACGCGCGACCTGTTGAAGGCGTGCAAGCTGGTCCAACTGGTCCTGCTTGACCACGTAATTGTCGGTGAGTCCGACCATTACAGCTACTCCGACGCCGGCCGGCTTCAGGAACTTGAGAGCGAATAGAAGGAGGCCGTATGGCCAAGAAGAAACCAGCACCGCAACCCTATGCCAAACCGGACCAAATCCAGATCCGGGGCAACGAGATATTCAGTCCGCTCCGTCAGAAGTGGATCCCGGCGACGCCGGAAGAGATGGTCAGGCAGCAGTACCTGCAGGTGCTCGTAGAGGAGTATGGGTTTACCCACGAACACATTGCCGAAGAAATGGAAGTCACGGGAAGGGGGTCAGCCCAGGCGCGAGCTGACTTCGTCATATGGCGCACCCCGCAGGACAAGACCGTTGAGAAATCCCCGCTGATTGTCGTGGAGTGCAAGGCCGACAACGTCACCATTGACCATGCGGTCTATGCCCAAGGAGAGAACTATGCTCGCCTCACTAACGCCCCATTCTTCGTCACCCACAACCACCGCGAGACGCGCTACTGGCGCGTTCTCCACGAGAAGATGCCGAAGCACGTGGAGGAGATCGACGGCATCCCCCACGCCGACGCCACCGACAAGGAGATCAAGGAACTCATCGAGCGCCTAAAGGTCTTCAAGGAGGACGAGTTCGCAAAACTGCTCCATGATTGCCACAACGTCATCCGCAATCGCGAGAAGCTCGACCCCGCCGCCGCCTTTGACGAAATCGCCAAGATTCTTTTCGTGAAGGTCTATGTCGAACGAGAGCTACGGGCCAAGCGCTCGCGGAAGAACCTCTTCACCGTCGAGTATCTTGACGATCAACTTGGCAAGTACCCGCTCAACACGCTCTTCGGGCAAACCAAGGAGGCCTACGCGGATGACAAGATTTTTGAGAGCGATGAGGAGATCCGGCTCAAACTCGCCACGGGTCGGGAAATCGTCAAGTTGCTGGAACGCTACAATCTTTCCGACACCAGCGAAGATATCAAGGGCATTGCCTTCGAGCGTTTCCTTGGTCGCACTTTCCGGGGCGAGATTGGGCAATTCTTCACGCCGCGCACCATTGTCGAGTTCATGATTCGGATGGTGGATCCCAAGGAGGGAGACGTGATTTGCGACCCGGCTAGCGGTTCCGGGGGTTTCTTAATCCGCTTCTTCGAGATCGTGCGCCAGCAGATTTTGGCCGACGCCGACGACCAATACCGGGCGTACAAGACCCAGCTCGACGCGGATAAAAAGCTCTCCCTGGACAAGAAAGCCACCATGCTGCGGGAGAAGTTTGACAGCCTACAGGCGACCCTCGATCACGACAAACATGGCTCGCGCCTGTGGGAGCTGGCCAACCGCTGTATCTACGGCACCGATGCCAACGATCGCATGGCGCGTACCAGTAAGATGAACATGATCATGCACGGCGACGGCCACGGCGGCGTGCACCACCATGACGGCTTCCTGAACGTCAACGGCATCTTCGAAGGCCGCTTCGACATCATCCTCACCAATCCGCCCTTCGGCGCGAACGTCGAACCTTCCGACGTAGTGCATGACTCCGATGTGACGGTCAGCTGCGAGGCCGAGAAACGTTATGCCGACGAGTACGGCGACCTCTACACGGACGCGCTGGCTCGCGTTCGCGCCGCCGTGAACAAACCCATAGCCAGCCTCTTTGATCTGCCCAAAGGCGAGAAGAGCAAAATCAAAACCGAAATCCTCTTTATCGAGCGGTGTCTTTCCCTATTGAAGTCAGGCGGACGACTCGGCATTGTCCTCCCCGAAGGCATCTTCAACAACCCCTCGCTCGCTTATGTGCGCGAGTTCTGCGAAAACCGGGCCTTCATCCGGGCTGTTGTCAGCTTGCCCCAGGAGACCTTCTTTTCTTCCGGCGCAAGTGTGAAGGCATCGTTGCTGTTCCTGCAAAAGTTTAGCGAGAAAGAGCAGGCCGATTTCGACGGCAAGCAGGCCAAAGCCAATTCCGAGATGAAAGCGAAGCACACCGACGCCATCGCGAAGGAGACCGCGCGGCTTGAGTCGGCGATAGCAGCGACTAAGGCAGCGCAAGACGCCGATCAGCGGAAGGCACTTCAAAAAGAATTGGCCGCCTATGAGAAGCGGATGGCCGAGACCATCACAAAAGAAACCCGCGCTTTACTCAAAGAGCGTTTCCCGTATCCCATCTTCCTCTACGAAGCCGAGAAAGTGGGCATCACCGCCACGGGCGAACAGGACCAAAACGAGCTGTTTCCAAATGATAATATGCCGTCAGGCATCACGAAGACCTGTTTGGAGCTTTATCAGGAGTTCCGGCGCAACCCCAAGCCGTTTTTTCTCGGAGAGGCAAAGGAGTGACGGCGACAAACACAATTACGCCACGCGTCTTTGCCGTTTGGTGGAAAGACCTGCACCGGTGGGGGGTGAAGTCCTTTCAGTTTTCACAGTGGCAGTGGCCACCCGGTGTAATTAAGAAACTGACTTTCGCCATGGAGCGTATATGCGAGCCCGTGGATAAGGCTTCATTTAACCTGATGCCAGAGCATTTTCTAAGTCTGCGATTCACTGGTGAAGTTGAGTTGCGTGAGTTGCATGGTAAATCCGAGTTCAAAGGCACGCTGTTTTTCGCTCGTGCCGGGGACATAATCTACTCGAAGATTGACGTGCGGAACGGAGCTATCGGAATCGTGCCGGCCGAGGTCCCTGTCGCCACTGTTACCAGCGAGTTTCCCGTCTATCGCATCAAAAAGCATGTGGCCTTGCCCGAATACATCCAACTTGTCTTTCGCACCGAGCATTTTCGCAGAATCATCAACGGAATGGTGAGTGGGACCAGTGGCCGCAAGCGTGTTCAGCCGGATGATTTAGAGAATGTCGAAGTCCCGCTTCCGCCCCTGGCCGAGCAAAAAGCCATCGTTGCCCGCTGGCAGAAGGCTCAGCAGGCGGTTGACGCCGCACGAGGCGGGCTGTCGAAACCTGTTCGCTTTCTGAACGGGCATCTTACCGAGGTCTACCGGAGCACGTGCACTCGAGACGTAATCCACTCGCGTTGCTTTGTTCTCGACTTCAAGGAATTGGCCACTTGGGACGTGAAATCCGGCCGGGCTGCCAGCTTCCGCCTTGCGTGTCCGTCATTCCGCCCCATGGGCGACTTCATCGAAGAAGCAACGGAACCGGTCCGTCCTGCCACAGAGCCGGAGAAAGACTGGCCGGTGTACGGCGTGAACAACAAGGAAGGCGTGTTCCTCAACTCTCATCAGAAGGGCTCGACATTCAATGCCCCGTACAAGCGTATCCGGAAGGATTGGTTCTTTCACAATCCCACCCGGTGCAATGTGGGGTCACTCGGAATCGTCCCCGACGTGCCGGAGGATGCCATCACCAGTCCAGAATACCAGGTCTGGCGCTTAAAGCCATATGCATCCCAACCGCTCTTATCCGGCTATGTCGCCTGTCTCATCCAGACCCCTTTCTTCCTTGATCTCGTTCAGTTCAACCGTGTCGGGGCGGTCAAGCAGCGCATGTACACCGAGAACCTCATGCAAGTTCACATTCCGTATCTACCCGTCCCGGAGCAGCAGCGCTATGCCGACGATCGAGAGAAAGCCATCACCATACACACCGCCGCCAAGCGATACCTCGACGACGCCCGCAAGGAAGTCGAAGCCCTGATTCTTGGAACGAAGAAGGTGAGTGAACTATGAGCCGCGGAAGACAGAAGGTGTCATTCGAGGGCCTGTTGCAGGAGAATGTGCTCGGTACGTTCAAGGTCATCCGCGGGTTCGCCGATCTACACGATCTCACCGAGGTCTCCGTGGCCATGCCGTATCAGGGTTCGAAGAACAGCCCGGGCAGCGGGTATCAGAGACAAGTCGACGAGCAACACGTTGAGGATATTAAACGGTTTCTTCATAAAGGTCGCTATCGTTTCTTCCCTGAAATAGTCCTAAGCCTTCGCAGTAAAGGGGCGGACGATCCGATCGTCACGTATTCCAAGAGGAGAGCGTCGCCGGCTGACAAGGCTTACCGCGTCTCCGTTAGCCTTAAGGCATTGCGCGCGGACGGTTTCACCCGGATCCACAGAATTGACGGCAACCACCGCCTGGAGGCCGCCAAGCGCCTCTATACGGGGGCGAAACAATCTGCATCGTTCAAAGATTTCAGCAAGGCCCCTTTCTGTTTCGTCGTCTTGGATTCAGACCGGCCGGAGGATGACGAACTGGCCGAAGCCATGCTCTTCAATCTGATCAACAGCAAGGCCCTGCCCATCGCCTCGGAACACAGCCTCTCCGTGTTGATGCGCGATGACGGCGCTGCTTCCGAACGGTTTGTGGAGGACCCTCAAGTCTACCTGACGCGCTTGATGCGCGAGAAAGTCAAGGACTGGCCCGAGGGATTCTACACCGCGATGGGGAACACGCCGCTGTCTCGCCTGCATTCCGCAGCGGGCGTGCTGCTCCGCCCCGGTGGAATCTCGAAGGCGACCCAACAGGACATGGAGACCGAAGCGGGGCACCTCTTTGGTCCCCTGTACGATCTGGCCGTCCGTCTCCGCGACCAACATGAGAAGTTCGTGCACTCCTATGCGTTTCTCCCGATCGCCGCCGAAGTCTATGCTCGCCATTCCAAGGTAGACTCCGCCAAAGGCGCGAACACGGAGGCGGAGCGCCTCCGCCGTGCCGAACGCTGGCTCCGGGACTTCGCGCGCTGGTTCGACCGTGTCGGCTGTGCGGATATGCCTCTGCCAGCCGATCCCTCCATTCTCTGGACCGTCTTCAAGTGCGATTTCGAGAAGCGAGCGGGCAAGGTCTTCATTGCCATGTCCTTTAGCGACGAGCAGGCGCTGAAGGACGTGAGTATGGCGATTGACGAGGCCCTTGACCGATTCAACGCGGATCATCCGAATAGCCCTCTCGCACCAAGACGCGCCGACAAACAGAAAGGGGCGAGCTACGAGATTCCGGCATGGATATTCTCGGAAATCGACCAGAGCCGGTTGATGATCGCAGATCTCACCGATGAGAGGCCGAACGTCTACTGCGAAGTGGGCTACGCCAAGTCGAGAGGGATACCGTTTATCCTGACCTTCCACAAACGGACGCCCAACGACAAGCCACCATGGGACCGGGAATCGTCGCCGGGCAACAAGGTTCATTTCGACCTCATGCCGTATCGCTACATCGCATATGAGAGCGCGTTTGACCTGCGGGACAAACTGAAACAGGAACTAGACGCCTTTCTTGCGCGAGCGATCATGAATCCGTAAGGTTTCAGGAGGCCCGTGATGAGAAGGAGAGAACAACCGCTTGGAGCCGACCTCGGAAACGTCAGCGGCTCAATCGGTACGTTAGCTGGACAACCCGCAGGATCGACTACCGGAAGGATTTGTTGTAGGCTAACAGTGGAGGCCGTGCAAAGTATGCCCACTGTCAAAGGCATGGCCGGTCCTCACCGGTTCTACTTTTACAGCTTCGACTGCAACGAACCAGCGCACGTGCACGTTCGAAGGGAACGCATGGTCTGTAAGTTCTGGATTGAGACTATTGCGCTGGGCCGGAATCATGGCTTCTCTGCCCAAGAGCTTAACCAGATTCGAACTGCCATTCAGGCAAACTTGCCAAAGATTCAGGAGGCATGACGTGAGCATTGCGGTTAGCACCGATACTCGGGTCAAGGAAGTTTCGGTGAGCGAGGAGTTGATCACTTTCACCCTTATAGACGGGCGCGTAGTGAGCGTTCCATTGGCGTGGTCCTGGCGGTTATGTGAAGCGACACCAGCCCAAAGAAACAAGTTCGAGATTATCGGTGATGGCTATGGAGTCCACTGGCCAGACATTGACGAAGATCTCAGTGTCGAAGGTATGCTTCACGGAGCCCCGGCGCCGCGTCCCAAGAAGTAAACCCTGCAAGACGGCCAGCTAACAACAGGGTGGAACCGACCGCTGAGAAGCGCGGCGTCTCACCCCGGAGTTGATAAGAGTTTCATGGCAGAGAAATTGATTTTCGGCGGTACGTTTACCTAAATGTCCCAAGCCGGCTCGGCCATCATTATGAATAAATGGAGTAACTGCTCAGCCATGGAGGCGGTTCCGTTTCGGCTGGGTGGCCTAATGCGTGGGCGGTTGAACAATTACGAAATTTGAAATTAGGAATCTCGCAAAAACCCGGAGGGTTTCCAGCCATTAGCCGGTGGTTGAGCGCAGCGACATCACCGGAACGTTCGCCATGAAAATCGGCGCACCCCGGAGGGGTGCAAGCACGAGTCGTCTGGCCCTTGCTCGCACCCCTCCGGGGTGCCTCCGTTTTTCGTTCTTTGACCGGTGGTATCGCTGCGCTCAACCACCGGCTAATAGCTGTCAAGCCTCCGGCTTGGTCGAAGACGTGGCTGAACAGTTACTTATGGATAACAATAACTGATAGCGCGGGCTTGCTTGCCGGCGGGGATGCCGGTGCTACCCGTGCAAGGTTTATTATATTCTTGCCTTTTATGTTCATACTGTCGCAAGCAAGCCCTTTGAGACGGGCCTCTATGCCGAACAACCAACAAAGAATGCTTCGTGGGTTAGGCCATTGGCCCGTCGCGGGAATGTGTGCGGTCCTGGTGGCGTTGCTCATTTCTTCAGGGTGTTCGGGCGGAAAAACCAATAGCTCAGTAGGAACAGCCGCCAAAAGAGATTTGGTTCCAGTGACCGTCAGCACCGTAACGCGAAAGACCATACCCCTGCAACTGCGCGCCATCGGAAATGTCCAGTCCTATTCCACGGTCTCGGTCAGGGCGCAAGTGGCCGGTGAACTCACTCGCGTACATTTTAAAGAAGGTCAGGATGTCAAAAAGAAAGACATCTTGTTTACCATTGATCCTCGCCCTTACGAGAACCTGCTTAAACAATCCGAGGCCAACCTGGCCAGGGATTTGGCCCAGGCCAGTCAGGCGGAAGCGAATCTGGCGCGGGATTTGGCCCAAGCCAAGAATGCCGAGGCGGACGCCAAACGATACGCTGCCTTGATCGAGGATGGGATTGTCGCGCGCGATCAATATGATCGCATGCAAACCATTTGGCAGTCGCTCGAGGCTACATTGCGCGCCGATAAGGCCGCGGTGGAAAACGCCCAAGCTGCCGTGCGCGCCGATCGCGCAGCGATTGAAAATGCCAAGCTGCAACTGGAATATTGCACGATACGCTCGCCGATCGATGGCCGCACGGGAAGTCTTCTTGTACATCCCGGCAATATCGTCAAGCTAAACGAAGCGGCGCCCTTGGTAATTATTCATCAGCTAAGCCCCATCTATATGGCTTTTTCTATCCCCGAGCAAGTCTTGCCCGATCTCCGCAAGTACATGGCGGCCGGCACGCTGGAGGTCGCCGCGGTGCTTTCCGACCATGAGCAAACGACCCCGCGCGGCGAGCTCACCTTTGTCGACAATGCCGTAGATCCGAGCACCGGAACCATTCACTTGAAGGCCACTTTCCCAAACACCGACCGGTCGCTATGGCCGGGACAATTTGTCAACGTTGCCACCATACTCAGCCGGCAATCCGACGCCATTGTGGTTCCCACCAGAGCCACGCAGACCGGACAGCAAGGCTCGTTCGTCTTTGTCGTCAAGCCGGATCTTACCGTGGAATCCCGGCCCATCACCGTTAGTCGAGCATGGGACGGCGAGGCCGTTGTTGAAAAGGGCCTCGCAGTCGGTGAGCGCGTCGTGACCGACGGGCAGCTTCGTCTATACCCCAGCGCCAAAGTTGAGATCAAGTCTTCGCTCGGTACGGATTTGAAATGAGAGCAATACCATTTTTTTACTGAAGTTCGATCATAAGAAACGTAAGGATGCCAAAATCCAGCCCCGGACGGGGCGGCAGAATACAGCCCAGGGTGGAGCGCAGCGGAACCCTGGATAGACCGACGAATAAAAATCCTACAGCCCACGGAGTGGGCGACAGCATACGGCTCTGGTCGTAGAAGATCTGTCGCCCCGCAAGGCGGGGCTGGGCGTGGAAAGGGGTCCCTCGTACCCAGGGTTTCGCTGCGCTCCACCCTGGGCTACACTCTGTCGCCCCATACGGGGCTGGGGCGGGTCCCGTCTGATAGGCTTATGATCGAATCTCAGAACTTTTTTAAACGGACCGCGCACCCCGCATGAGCGGCCGTCGCATCGTCGCAGGGGGAGTCGCTCCAACGTAGCACGTCATGAGCATTTCAGAACTTTTTATTCGACGACCGATCATGACGACGCTGGTCATGGCCGGCATACTCTTTTTCGGCGTTATGGGATATCGTCTCCTCCCCGTGAGCGATCTACCCAATGTTGACTTCCCCACGCTGCAGATATCCGCTAGCTTACCCGGCGCCAGCCCCGAGACGATGGCCGCATCGGTGGCCACGCCCTTGGAGCAGCAGTTCTCGACGATCGCCGGTATCGATTCGATGACGTCAACGAGCGCCCAGGGCATAACCAACATCACGGTTCAATTTGTTCTGGACCGCAACATCGACGCCGCCGCCCAAGATATTCAAGCCGCCATTTCCAAAGCGCAACGCCAATTGCCACAGGGCATGCCCAGTCCCCCCTCGTATCAAAAAGTCAATCCGGCCGACCAACCGATTCTCTATATGGCGCTCAGCTCGCCGACGCTGCCCCTGTCCGCGGTGGATGAATATGGCCAAACTCTCATCGCTCAGCGCATCTCCATGGTCAGCGGCGTGGCGCAAGTGCAAGTCCTCGGCTCGCAAAAGTATGCGGTGCGGGTTCAGGTGGACCCTAAGACCTTGGCCGCGCGCGGTATTGGCATCGACGAGGTTGAGAGGACCCTACAACGAGGAAACGTCAACCTTCCCACCGGCACTTTGCACGGCGCGAACCAGGCCTTCTCGGTGCAGGCCAGCGGCCAGCTCAACAATGCGGCAGAATTCCGACCTTTGATCGTGGCCTATCGAAACGGCTCTCCCGTTCGCCTGGCCGAGTTGGGGCAGGTTATCGACAGCGTGCAGAATGATAAGATCGCCAGTTGGTTCAACAATGCGCGCTCCATTGTACTAGCCATACAGCGTCAGCCGGGCACCAACACGGTCGCCGTCGTGGACGCTATACGTGCGTTGTTGCCGGTGTTCCGCGGCCAATTGCCGGCTTCGGTCGACCTCAATACGCTTTATGATCGCTCACTATCCATTCGCGCTTCGGTAGAGGATGTCAAGTCTACATTGTACCTGACCGTATTCTTGGTTGTTCTGGTCATTTTTCTTTTTTTGCGCAACTTCTCAGCCA
Source organism: Acidobacteriota bacterium (assembly GCA_016179055.1). GTDB lineage: Bacteria > Acidobacteriota > UBA6911 > JACOSC01 > JACOSC01 > JACOSC01. Next base: position 10,905 of record JACOSC010000085.1, on the reverse strand, counting down.
CGGTCATTCCCGCCCTGGCACTTCCTATGTCTATCGTCGGCACCTTTGCCGCGATGTACCTGCTGAACTACAGCCTGGACAATCTCTCTTTGATGGCCTTGACACTTTCAGTAGGGTTTGTGGTGGACGACGCCATTGTCATGCTGGAAAATATCGTTCGCCATATGGAGATGGGCGAGGACGTGTTGCAAGCCGCCAAGAACGGTTCCAAGGAAATTGGCTTTACCATCGTGTCGATGACCCTATCCCTGGCGGCTGTTTTTATTCCGGTGCTTTTTATGGGCGGAATTGTCGGCCGGCTATTGCGTGAATTTGCTGTAACTATCGGCGTGGCGATTTTAGTTTCCGGTTTTGTTTCCTTGAGTCTCACGCCTATGCTGTGCAGCCGTTTCCTACGCCCACCCAAGGAGAAACGGCACGGGCGCCTTTACCTCGCCACCGAGCGCTTTTTCGTGGGGATGCTGGCGGGCTACGACTGGACCCTCAAACGCAGTTTGCGCTATCGCCGGACCGTCATGATGGCCTCCGCGCTTCTTCTCGCCGTGACCATATACCTTTTTACCGTCATCCCCAAGGGATTCATTCCGAACGAAGACACTGGTCAAGTTGTGGTCTCCACGGAAGCGGCCCAGGATATCTCCTTCGCCTCCATGGCTCAGCATCAGCAAGCCTTAGCCGCTATCGTCAAGGAAGACCCGAACGTGGCCTCCTTTTCTTCCAGCATGGGAGCCAGTGGTCCGAACGCGACAGGCAACTCGGGCCGCATGTTCATTCGGCTCAAGCCGAGATCGGAAAGATCGCTCACCGCCGAGGAGGTCATTCAAAAATTGCGTCCCAAACTTTCCAGGGTTCCGGGGATTCGCGCCTTTCTGCAAGTTCCGCCGACCATTCGTATTGGCGGACAGTTGACCAAAAGCCTTTATCAATATTCGCTGCAGGGTTCCGATACGCAGGAGCTTTATCGCGCGGCCACGGCGTTTGAAAAGGAAGTACGCGCCTTGCCCGAATTGCAGGACGTAACCAGCGACTTACAGATCACCAGCCCACAGCTTATCGTTGATATCGACCGCGACCGTGCCTCTGTCCTCGGAATTACCGCCGAACAAATTGAGAACGCGCTGTACGATGCCTATGGCTCCCGGCAGGTATCGACGATTTACTCATCGACCAATCAATATTGGGTTATGCTGGAGCTCGATCCACAATACCAACGAGATCCCGCGGCCCTATCGCTTCTTTATGTCCGCTCATCGAGTGGCCAACTGGTTCCGTTGAGCGCGGTGGCCAAATTGGCTCAAAGTCTCGGCCCACTTACGCTGAGCCATTCGGGCCAGCGCCCCGCCGTCACGATCTCCTTCAACCTTAAACCCGGCGTGGCGCTCGGCGACGCCGTAACGCACGTGGAGAAAATCGGACGCAATTTACCGGCAACGATATCTACCAGCTTTCAGGGGACGGCGCAGGCCTTCCAATCCTCGTTACAAGGTATGGGCCTCTTGCTCATCATGGCGATTGTCGTGATCTACATGGTGCTCGGGATTCTTTATGAAAGTTTTATACACCCGCTGACCATCCTGTCAGGGCTTCCTTCCGCCGGCTTTGGCGCATTGCTAACGCTGATGGTTTTCCACACGGATTTAAATCTTTATGCCTTTGTCGGCATCCTCATGTTGGTCGGGATTGTCAAGAAAAACGCTATCATGATGATTGATTTCGCGATTGAGGCGCAGAGAACCGAAGGCAAAAATCCCGCCGAGGCTATATATGAAGCATGTCTGATTCGATTCCGGCCGATCATGATGACCACTATGGCCGCCTTGATGGGTACTTTGCCCATTGCGCTTGGCCAAGGGGCCGGCGCCGAAGCTCGACGGCCACTGGGTCTGGCCGTGGTTGGGGGCTTATTAGTGTCTCAGCTTTTGACCCTTTATATTACGCCGGTCTTTTACCTTTACATGGAAGCTCTTCGGAACAAAGTGGAAGCGGCTTCCAGCCGCTTCGGGAAGAAAGGAGTGGAGTGCAGCATACAACCCAAAGCTCCTTCGGAGCTATGAGAACAAGCTTCGGGCTATCGTGGCGCGTCGCGTGGCCTGCAGCAAATGTCCAAACTTCAAGGCGTAATCACCCTGAATAATTTCTTGAAGATGGAGTCACCCGTGCGGGCTAGAACTCATGGATTCGCCCTTGGGGAGGAAGAAGGGAATGCGCGGGCTTAAATACAACAGCCTGAAGTTCAAGACCAGCTTGGTCATTGCCGTTGCCGTGACGCTTATTCTTATCCTGGAAAGCTATATTAGCACCCAGATCTCCGAGCAAGTGGTCGAACAGCAGCTCAAGGATCGCGCCAATGATGCCTCCAACAATCTGCATGATTATTTGAAAAGTCCGGAAGCGCTACAGCGCAATGAACTGACCGATAGCGTTGAGTTGGACAACTTCATTCATAATTTACTCTACGACCAAAGGGATTTCGTAAAAGTCGAAGTTTATGCCGTTTCTGGAAGTGATCTCCAACGCATCGCCGAGGAGCATGTTTTCGATTTCCAAATCGAGCCGGCGCTCTATGAGCAAGTCATTCGCGAAAAGCGGACCATAAGGAAACCTTATTTGGCGAATGAAGGGGAGCGTTTGTGGATTGTCGCGGCGCCCGTCATGGTCTTTCAAACGGTCATCGGAGTCTTTTCCGTGTCGATTTCCCTAAATGACGTCTATGACCTATCGCGCCGGCAAACCAAGTACGCCTTTCTCTCCGCCGCCATTTCTATACTGTTTTTGACCCTTGTGCTGATATATTACCTCAACCGCGCGGTAAGCAATCCGATTCAGTCAATCGTAGTGGCTATGGAGAAGGTGAAGAGCGGCGATTTGACAGCGTCCACCAATCTGCGATCCAATGACGAAATTGGAGAACTGGCCAAGAACTTCGACACGATGGTGGCCAAAATCAAGGCGGAAGATGAGAAGATCGCCAACTTTAACAAGGAGCTGCAAGTTCGCATTGCCGAAGCCGTTCAGGAACTGAATGACCGCAATCAGGATCTGGTGCGCCTAACCGAAAACCTTTTTGAAACTCAGAAAGAACTTAGCCGAATGGAAACGCTCGCCTCCATGGGGCAGCTCGCGGCGTCTGTTGCCCATGAAATTGGCACTCCTCTGCACTCCATCTCCGGGCATGTCCAGTTACTGCTCGAGAAGGAATCGCTCCGGCCCGACGTAACCGATAAGTTAAGAATCATTCAAGCGCAAATCATGCGTCTGACCGAAATCATCAACCGTACACTTAACGCGACTAAGTTGCCCGCTCCCAAACTTGAGCCGGTGGATATCAATGCCATCTTAAAAGAAATTATTAACTTGATACAACCAGGACTCCGGAAGAAAAGGATCGCGCTGACGGCGGAATTCAGCGATCCGTTACGGCCCGTGCGCGCCGATCAAAACCAACTGCAACAAGTCCTTCTTAACCTGGTGAGTAACGCCATCGAAGCGATGCCTTCCGGGGGACACTTACGCCTGGCTTCGCATATGCTTCCTCGCTCAGTCGAGAGCTCCGCTCGAATTTCGGACGCCTCAGTCACGCCCGGCTTGGAATCGCCGGGAATCGCCGAAATCGTCGTGGAAGACACGGGCGAGGGGATCGCTCATGAAAATCTACGGAGCATCTTCAAGCCTTTTTTTTCCACAAAAAATAGTCGAAAAGCCGCCGGGCTGGGATTGGCCATTAGCCGTGCGATAATAAAAGACCATCATGGGAACATTGATGTGCGCAGCGAAATTGGCCGAGGGGCCAAGTTTATTATTCAATTGCCGGTAATTTCCGATGAGCCTTCGGCCTAAGCCATCGTAGGAGAAGGAAACTATTCGCTGGGTTGTCCTATGCGATACGAAAGACGATTTAAAGGAGAGGCCTTTGCCCGCGCCAACACGTAGCATGCGCGGCAACAACGCTACCGACCAATGCTGCCATACGTTGCGCGCCCTATGGCGATCTTTGGCTCGGCGTTACGCCCACCGGAGCGGTCACGGCGCGTGAGCCTTTAATGCTGCCGTCGCCGCGAGTCCACGTGCGCCTGAAGCATTGTTATGGTAAGATATTTATCATTGGAGAAAACGGACGCGGGACGGAGAGGGTAGACGTTGTGGGGACTTATCCTTTGAATTGCTTTTTGGCTCGCCGGTGGGCTGCTGAGCCGGAGAGTTCCTTTTTGTGGGCAGGAGGCCCACGGTGAGTCGCTTGCTCAGCGGCGGTGATTCATGCGAGACGCTCAGTTGCTTATTTTTGACTTGGAAGGAACCCTCCTTCGTCCGAATGATATGATCCTGGAGTCCATTTATGGCGCCATTGAGACAATCAATAACCAGTATGACTTGGGTATTGATTATCCGGACGAGAAGCAGGTAAAAAATCTGATTGGACAACCCGATTTTCAGATTGTCAAATCCCTTGATCCCAATATCGACCCCGAACCGGCCGATGGCCTCCGTACGGTAATGAATGATCTCATGCGGGAAATGATTGAAGAGGGCTCTGCGGACTTATATGATGGCGCACGGGAAGCGCTGCAGGCTTTGAAATCGATGGGGCATCAGATTGCGGTTACCTGTAATTACGGACGGGCTTATTTGTTTTCCGTTCTCGATTACTTTGATCTTTATGATTTCGTGGATTTTTCCATATGTATTGAGGACGTAGGCCATGCCGGCTCCATTTGGATGCTCGAGGATATTTTGGAAAATCGACTCGCCTTGCCGGATGAATCGGCGCTCATCGCCGACCGTAAGATCGACTTCGATGCGGCTCACGACGTAAATATGCAGGCCATTGGTTGTGAATGGGGTTTCGGAACGGCCGACGAGTTGCGGGAGGCCAACGCCACCGTCTCCAGTCTTTACGAGCTCGTCGAGTTTTTTAGACAAAATTAGGCCGGCGGATTTTTAAAACAGAAAAAATAAAGAAGCCGTGTGATGCCGGGGACTTGTCAAGTCGCCTCGGCTGGAAGACCCCGCGATAAATTATAGACATCACCGACAGATGGTGTTAGGCTACATGGGGGGAGATAACAAGCCAACTACAAATTGTCCGTTCTAGGAGGAAATCAACATCCATGGATGAGTCCAGGCTAAAGCCCCGGAAGTCGCAATCCTTTCGAGTCGTTCGCTGCGAAGTCTGTGGGACAGAGGTCGTCATAGACAAAGCGCGCGGCGTTCAATGTCCCAAATGTGGGGCCGGTCGTCAGGCGCCTACCATCGTGCCGCAGGTTGAAGATCGCCCTAAGATTGAGAAGCCTGTCGAGACTAGTGGCCACGTTCCTGCGGAGGATACGCCGGAGAGAATGCCGTCTCGTCGCATTCAAAGCTGGCGATCTTCGATTAGCGATTTGGGAAGAAAGGCGCCTCGGTCAGGGGATCGCCCATCCGCAGATTCGCGTTCATCCAGGCCTGTCGAACGAGAGTCAAGACCGGAAGGACGCCCGCGTCAGGGCCGCCCCCCCGAGCGCCCGAGTGATCGTAGCTACGAACGTGGACATGGCCCTGTAGCGAATCGCAGCCATGAGCGATCGACGGAACGGCCGTCTTACCGGCCCCCGGCGCACGGATCGAATCGTCCCAATGATCGCGGGTTGCCTCGCGATAGGGGGAATGAGCGGGGATCATACCGAAGCGGCCCTCCAAATCAGGCGCCGCGCTTCCCACGCGCCGAGCGGCGTCCGACCGCTCCTGAAGTTCCCGGCAACCTCAAACGGGAAGTACTGGCCGCCTGGGGCGCGCTCCGGCAAAAAGAGGAACGACCGCCCGAGGGCCGTCGCGTAAAACTCGCCAATCAATTCGGCTTGACCTTCGACCAGGTAACCGCAATTATAAAAGAGCAGCCTCGTGAGCGGCCTCGACCCCCCAAGCCCACTAGCCGACCCAAGCCTGTTGATCCCATGGTGACCATGGACCCGGTCCAGCGTAGGGACATAGGTTTTCAAATTGAGAAGGCTTATTTTGTGGAATTGCTGAGCGGTGAAACTAAACGGCCATGGAAAATTATGGTTAGGGCGGTAGCGCGGCGAGCGTCCAAGCCGGAGGGAATGGTCGCCAGTTGGATACAAATGTTACACCGGAAAAGTAAGCGGATGGTGCGCACACAAAAACCGGACGACGCCACTTCGTCCAAAATCCTCGAAGCCTATCAAGGGTATTTGCAAGCGGACAAACCACCCGAGTTGTCCTTACATAAGGCACTGGCCGCCGAGCTCGGCGCCAAACAGCGCCAAATCCATCGCGTCCTTTACGAATACCGTTGGCGTTTACGAAATAACGCGGTAACGGGAGGTCCGGGACAAATGGTGTTAGAGTCCCCGCACGAGCCGATCAGTTCGCCCGTGCCCCAAGACGTAGCCGGCAGCCAGGAAACGCAGCCTAGCCCTAAGCCTTAGCGCGATGAGGAACGCGCCGGACACTTACTTCGACGGAACGAATCCTTGTCAGCATTTTCACGGCTCAAACGGCGGGAGGATTGGCCGACGAAGTAGGTGTCGCAGAGGTTGTGGAAGGGATCTGCTTAAGAATTTGCTTCGTCAGTCGCGACTTATAACGTGCTACGGCGTTCTCGTGAATGACCCCTTTCTGAATCATCTTATCCAAAACTGAATAAAGCTGCGGCAAAGCCGATCTAGCCTCAGCGACGAGACCGTCCTCAATTTTTACGCGTATCGCCTTCAGAGCCGTACGTAGGCGACTTTTATTGCCTTTATTGATCAGACGACGCTTTTCGCTATGTCTGTTCGCTTTCAGCGCTGATTTATGTCTTTTCGCCATCTTTTTTTCCTCGAACTAAAATATCAACGAAACGGGATGGAATAATACAAGGAACGGCTGGGTTTGTCAACCGCCTTAGCACCACATTTGCAAACCACCTATGAAGTTCGAACAGTTTAAAAACTTCCCCCCCAGTTTCGGACTCTTTTTTATTCTTCTACACCACTTAGGTGAGCCGCCACCCAATTGAGTTACGTTTGCCAATCATGAAGCCATAAGTTTATGAGAGCAGTCTGGAGCCTGGGATGTCGCCGTTTCTATGCCGGCATGAGGCTGGGGTTAGGGCTTGACGCGCCCGCTATGGGGATGTGGACTTTCCTCCGGCGTCGAGGGTGCCGTGGCCGTGAGAATCTTAAGGAACTCCTGCATAGGCTTGGTGACGACTTTGCTCTTGCGATATACGATCCCCAACGGGCGTTCGAAATTTACGTCACTAAAGCTTAAGCTTATCAAGGTTCGGTTCTTTACCTCCTGCGTTACAACACCGCGCGGCACAAGCGAAATGCCCAGCCCGGTTTCCACCGTTTTCTTGACGACCTCGATATTGTTGTACTCAGTCCGTAAGCGGACGGTAATACCAAGGTCCTTCAAGCGCTGACGTATGGCCTTCCCGGTGGGGGTCGCTTCCGCCAGACCAATAAAATCCTGCCCTTCAATCTCAGCGATTTTTATATGCTTCTTCCGCGCCCATATATGATGAGGCGGGCAAATCAATACAAATTCGTCGACCATAAACGGCAGGACAACGATATCCGACTGCCTTTCCGGATAGGCCAGTAGGCCTAGATCAGAGTCACCCTTCAGTAATAGATCATAAATGGTATCCGGCAACTGGTATTCCACATGCAGATCGACGTCGGGAAAACGTTTAATAAACTGCTTTAAATAACTGGGGAGGATGTAGAGACCAATACTAACGGTCGTAGAGATTTTCAACCGGCCGATAACCAGTCCCTTGCGCTCAGCAAAAAGCGTGCGGATTTCATCAAACCGAGCCAGCAGATCCTTGGCGATCGGAAATAGCAGCCGCCCCTCTTCGGTGACTACTACCCTTCGTTTGGTCCGCTCAAATAATCGCACGCCCAACTCATGCTCAAGGCGCTGAATCTGGTGGCTGACCGCGGGCTGTGTGAGATAATTACGTTCCGAGGTCCGTGTAAAATTCCGACTGTGATACAGATCTAAGAAAAGTTTCAAACTTTGCGCATCCATGATGATTTCCCCTTCCGGCCGAGAAATATTTATAAGTAATGCTTATTAAGCCTATAAATATAATTCATTTTACTTATTATATCAACAATTGATAGAATGTGTGCCGGTTGGTAAGTAGTGGGGGGCTCGAGGATGGCTGAGGCCCTTGTGATTTAAGATCATCCGGCTTAGCTAAGAAACAATAACGGGGCGCGCATGGTTTTTGCCGTAATTGCGGCTGAGTAAAGGCGTGGACAGCGAGATATTTTAAATATTGGCCTGGATAAATTTTTTTCTAGGCAATTCTGCCATATCGTGGTAAACTCAATCTCCGATTTTAGCCTTAGCATTATCGTGCAATCAAAGGCTGGGTTTTCCCAACAACCAAGATAAAAGCCAAAGGAATGGAGTTAACAAAATGCAAAACAACTACTTAAGGTTTGAAGACGAGGCGGCCGAAAGCACGCTTCCCGAGGCCGGGGTGGCCATGGATGGCATCGGCGAAATTTTTTCGCGTTTTTCTGAGGCCGATGGTGAACCGATTTTAGAAAAGATGGAGAACGATGAAGAGGAAGTCTCGGCTGAGGGAAAAGAGATGGAAGAAGGCGCCGGTCACCCTCAGGCCGCTACGGATGAGATTTATGACGTCGGACCCAACTTACTGGCCCTTTACTTACGTGAGATGAGCACGGTGACTCCGCCGTTGACGCCTACGCGCGAGGTAATCATCGCCAAGAAGATTGAAAAAGGGGAGAATCTAATTCGGAAGGCTGTTTCGCGCTCCCCGCTGGCGATTCAGTACTTGATTGGGGCCATCGATTCGCTGAAGTACGGCACGTTGGGTGTGCGGGCCTTCGTACGTTTTGAGGAAGATGAAATCACCGAGAAAGACATAGAGAGAAAGACTAAAGAGACTATTGTCGCCCTGCAAAAAATCGCTGAGTTGAGCAGGCAGGCTATCAAGCTGCGTAAAAATTTGACTAGGTCTACCGCAGGCTCGCGCGGCTACCGTAGGGCGGCGTTTGCGCTTATCCGACAACGGATTGAAATTTCTCGTATGGTTAAAGCCCTTAATTTGGTTACAGCGCAACAGGACCGATTGATCCAGATCATCAAGAGCGCGTACGAGACCGTGTCCGACGCAGAACGACGCATCATCAGTCTGACCAAGCGAGTTAGCCATTCGTCCAAGCACCAGATCCCGGCGCGTGTGAAAGAGCAGATTTACAAGGAGCGCGAACGAATTCAAGCGATCGAGAGTGAATTTTTAACGACGGCGCCCGAAATCAAGCGAACGGTTCAGATCATTCGCCGAGGAAAAGTGGAGAGTGAAACTGGAAAGCAAGTTCTGACCGAAGCGAATCTGCGATTAGTATTTAGCATCGCTAAAGGCTATACCAATAAGGGTCTGCCTTTCCTGGATCTGATTCAAGAGGGAAATATCGGCCTCATGAAGGCGGTCGATAGATTTGATTACAAGCGCGGATACAAATTTTCAACATACGCCACCTGGTGGATTCGTCAGGCCATGAGCCGTGCCCTGCAGGACCGCTCTCGCACGATTCGACTGCCATGCTATATAAACGAAACCATTGCCAAGTTGATCCGCATCAAGCGTGACCTTGAGCAGAAACTGCGTCGGGAACCGACAACCAAGGAAGTCGCCAAGCGCATGCACATGACCGATGTCAAGGTCACGGAAATATTAAAGGCCAATCAGAGTATCGTTTCCTTGGATGTGCCCATCGACGACGAAAAAGGCCTTGGCGATTTCATTGCCGACACCAAGAGCGTTGCTCCGGATAATTCGGCAATGCACACGCAGCTCCATGAGCAAATCGAGGATGCCCTGAAAGGGTTGAATCCCCGGGAAGCGGAGATCATTCGTATGCGCTTCGGCTTGGAAGATGGACGTGAGCATACCCTTGAGGAAGTCGGGCGTAAGTTCAATATAACTCGCGAGCGCGTCCGTCAAATCGAGGTTAAGGCCATCGAGAAGCTAAAGCACCCATTGCGAAATCGCAAGCTTAAGTCATTCCTTAACCCCGCCGGCGAGACCACACCGTTCAACATGACCGGTCAATCTCAATCTGAGACCAAGAAGGGTGTTTGGGTGGCTTAGGAAATGGCTCTCTTGAGTTGGCCCGAGTAGAGACGCCTGCTTACGTTGTTTTTTTTGCGAACCGGCCTGGGACATATTCCCAAGGCCGGTTTTTTTTCGACCGGCTGTAAACCACCGCCCAAATCCGGCTTGCGATTAATGAGTACACTTCCCTCTAATAGACGTACCATAATGAAACAGCCGAGATAAATTCGCAACTCCTACACCATCGTAACCTCTCTAATTATCCGAAGGGCAAGTTATCGTAAATGATCGCGCCGTTGGGCGGCTGATGTCGGTCTATATGCCCAATGGAACATATAATACATGTTTGATATAGCGCCTTGTTCACGGCGCCATGCCGAAAAATTGCCGAGCTCCGTCGGCGCTTACGTCCTTAGGTCGCCCAACCGGCCATGGCGTTGCCCGCTCGTTGCCGTCATAAGCGGCATGGGACGTGCAAATGGCAGGTCATGAGTGGAAGGCATGTGTTGATCGTTGATGATGAACTCATCATGAGAGAGGCGGTTCAATTAATTCTTGACGATCAGTCGTATGATACCGTCACGGCGGCCAATGGGGTGGATGGGCTGAACCGGCTTAGGCAAAGGGCCTTTGATCTTATGATCGTCGATTTAATGTTGCCGGATATTAATGGACTTGAATTCATAGCTTGAGAGTGCCAAGTTGTCCACTAGCCGGCCAGTCGTAGACCCTCAGCCCTGCCTACATCTATCCGTTCGATGAGGAATTTTGTGAAAGGAGACCCCTGCCGGTTACCCACGAGAAATTCGGGAAGGCTTATCCTG
>JACOSC010000169.1 GCA_016179055.1 Acidobacteriota bacterium | reverse complement strand
TCAGGATAAGCCTTCCCGAATTTCTCGTGGGTAACCGGCAGGGGTCTCCTTTCACAAAATTCCTCATCGAACGGATAGATGTAGGCAGGGCTGAGGGTCTACGACTGGCCGGCTAGTGGACAACTTGGCACTCTCAAGTTACTCTGGCTTCGCATTCAACCAGGAGGCGTTAAAATCATCAGAAGAGTGGTTAAATAGTCATACGCTTTGAACCAACCCTGTAGAAATCCAGTGGGCAAAATACGATCTCCATTGAGATCTGAATTACAGAGGGGACATGGGCTGAAAATCCTACATTCTCGTACAACAGAACGTCATAATTCTAAATCACAGAAAACATGAAGTCAAGGAATTTTAGCGGAATCTGCAATTCAGACAGTGGGAAGGGTCGGCGGCGGGGTCCGGCACGATGGAACCCCCTGGGATCTTCTACCTTGGGGTGCTAACCTGTCTGAGAGTTCCAGAGCCTACGACTGGATTTATAATAGGACGGCGGTTGAAATCGCCATTGGCCCGAGTTCGCAGGGCTCGGCCTCGGAGTTTTTAAACGGATGTTCACCCTTAATAAAGACGGAAAATCGCGGAGAAATCTTTACGGGTTGTTCGATTGATTTCGGAACGATCCCCAGGCCACACCACCGGGTTGGGCGCTGGATGAGGGGGAACTCCTCGTCGAGGTCTCCGCCTTCAGCTACTCCAGTCGCGTCTCGAAGAAGTGGCCCGCCTGCGCGGCGCTTTGGAAGGCCGGGACGGGCGGCAATGTTTTTGAGTGCCTCCGTAACAGAGTTGTACAAGGACCACACCGTACGCGGCGCGATGGCCGGGTGCACGGGATGGAAGTAGTAATTCACTGCCGCCGGTAGCAGGCGCAGCGGCGCGCCGCGCGCCGTGACGAACGCCTCGTAGAGCAGGAGCTTGGTCCGGACATTGGCTCCCGGAACGGGTGCGGCGCTCGTTTTCGAGGACCATCCCTTTTCTCTCCTCCTCTCCAACCCCAAGTCGCGGAAAAGGTCCCCAAAGTCCACGGACCTTTTCAGCGACGCATCAACCAAGAAGACGGCCCTCAGCACGGCGCGGGCCCGCGGGGTTGGCGGGCGCGCGGGGTGCGGCCCACCGCTTTCGAATCGCCAAGGTCCGATCGAAGGGCTTAATTTCTGGATAAGGAGCATCCGTGATGTGGCTAATTTTCAGCCACCGGTGATGGCCTTGGCACCCTACCGCCGATCACGCTACGCCCGCACCGCCCACAACACGAGCGCCGATGCCGCGATGAACGCCACGAACCCATCGTGGGAGGTGGCGCGCGAAAAAATGCACGCGGAGAAAGATTTTTGGGAACGCTTGGTCATCTCATGCCATTAAGTAAGAAACGAACGCGGCGCCAGGGATGGCGACGCGTAGGTCGCGGTCGTAGGCTGGGGGGGCGGGAGGCGGGGGGGGGGGTACGGACATATATATGTAGAGGGGCATGAACACGGAGCCGACGAACGAAAGCAAGGGGCCCTCGGGGGAGGCCGGAAAGCGCTGCGCTCAAGAATTCTTATGACGAGGTGTATAGCGTATGGCAACCAATGAAACGGTATTTGAAACTTTGGACGACACGTTGCGAAGGCTCGCCCGCTCCTGGGCCGGACCCGACGCGGCGGACGATCTGACGCAAAAGGTAATGCTGCTGATCGTAGAAAAAGGCCTGCCGCTGAAGATGGCCGCAAAGGATCTGACGGGCTGGGCCAGCCAGGCGCTCCATCGCGTGACGGGTGCCCACCGCCGGGCCACGCGGCGAGAACGGGCGCGGACGGTGGCGCTCGACGCAGCGCCGGAAATAGATGAACGCCCCGCCGCCGCTCACAGCCCGCAAGAACACCTGGAGGCGCAGGCGCGTGCAGCCGCCTTAGCACGAGCGATGCGTTGCCTGACGGAGGAGCAACAGCAGATAATCCAGAAGCTGACGGAGGGCGCGAGCCGTGAGGAGATCGTCGCGGCGTTAGGCGTGCGGACGGGTGCGGCTTGGCGCTTGAAGCTGTGGCGGGCCAAGCGCCGATTCCAAAAAGCCCTGGCGGCAGAAGGGTACGCGGTATGAATAGGGATCGGCGCAACGACGCGTGGGCGGCCGCGGAAGGCCGATCCCCGAGGGAATGAAAGGAGTCCTTATGTTTGGAAAAAGTAAGTGCCTTAATAAAAAGGAAGGGATGTATCAGATCGATTACGAGCAGGGCTGGATGACGCCGGAGGAGAAGCAGGCGTTTGAAGAGAATCACCTGGCCCACTGTGCGGCGTGCCGAGAGCAGTTGGCGTTTTTTAAGCCGATCTGGAAGACGCTGCGCGCGCATCCGGAGGTAATCGACGAGATCGAGCGGTTCGCCGAAGCGCGGGCCGAGGCGCGGCGCGCGCGCTGGCGGCGATTTTTACCGTGGGCGTTGGTGGCGGTAAGCGCCGCGGCGGCGGCCGTGCTGCTGCTCAGCGTGGCATGGATGCCCTACCGCTATGGTGTCGGAAAAGAAGCGGAAGTCCCTACCCTTCGGGGTGGGTCTATGGCGGAGGATCTTTGCCAGATGGGAATACTGCACTATGAGCAAGGCCGGTATGCGGAGGCCATCCAACCACTGCGACGCTCAGTAGAGACCACGCCGAGCGCCGCCCTTCGTGAGAAGAGCCGCTGGTATCTCGCGCAAGCGTATTGGAAAATGGGCGACGCCGCACGGGGCCGAACGATCTTAGAAGCGCTGCTCAACGAAGCCGCGTCGACGAGTCCCTACAAGGGACCGGCGGAAGCGTGGCTTCAATCCCTGGAATCCGTGCCCGGCACGAAATAGTGGAACGGGCGCCCGAACGGATAGTCCAGACGGAATCGATCCCTATGGATCTTCGATCCACGAGGCCCGCGGGTGGGCCTCGAAAGAAAATAGAGGTATCAGGTCATGAGACATAGAGACATAAGACCGGGTAGCTGGATAGTAAGATAGCCTAAAAAATGGCAGCGACCAACCAGAAAAGGCAACGTCGCAAGCGAGTTCCTGCAGGTGTCTCGATGACACCCATGGCAGGCTAGGACATAAGCCAGGTTGGAAGAGCATTGGACAGGATCCGGGAAAGCTTTACGTTCCCTGCTCCGGCAGATCTTCCACACTTGGCTTTTTTTATGCCCAAAAGACGAGCGGATCAAGCGCCGCGTCGCGAAACGAGTTTCCCAGCCCGTGGGATCGGCAGGCGCCGATGGCGGTGAAGTTCCCCACCGGGACCCCATGGTCGGGTCGTCCGGGGACCCGAGACGGTTCTTCCGTGGGACCCCTACCGGTCCGCGGGCTGGGCCTTAACGAGGGGTCGAGAATCAGGGTCCCCGAATGATGGATAGGAAAGGAGAAGGCGTATGTACATGTTTCGATGTCTAACGTGCGAACAGCGGTGTTATTCGGCGAGCGCTGACACCCAGGCGCCGTGCCCGTATTGCCACACCGGCTGCGTAGAAATTCTCGACGCCCAGCTGAACCGCCCAGCGCACGCCGCGCGGAGCTTGCGCCGTTTCCTGGCGCTCCGACTCTGGAGGGGCGACGGGGGCCTGCAGGGATTGAATTGAAAGTCCGACCGGCCGAGATTGTCTCCTCGTCGCCCCTCGTTGGGTACAACATTATGGCGAGCCCGAGACCCGGCTGGTCGGATAGGAATCCGATAAAACGCAGTCTGAGAGGTACAGTCATGAAGGCGAAGAGAGTTTATGAAAATTATCACGAGCGAAAAGCGTCGGCGGTAGCACCATCCTACGCGGCATCCCCACCGGGAGGTTATGCGAAGGCGGCCGCCGAGGCCGCCACACGCTACCTTCAAGAAGTGGCCCGCGCGCGGGGCGAGTGCCCGGAAGCGGAGGACCTGATTTTTCAGGGGCAAGCCGAATCGTTGCCGGGCTGCTGCCCGCACTGCCGCTATGCGTATCAGCAACGATCCACACAGGCGACGTTGTGGAAGGCGCGCCTGGTGAGGCGAGATGATCGCACGGGGCGGCTCTCGATCAAATGCCGCTCGTGCAAGCGCTGGATAGATTTGTCCTTCATCGCCTAGACGCGGAGCGGAACCTCGCCCGGACGGACGGCGCGTGGCCCAGGGGAAACCCAACGGTCCTCCGTTTCCTCCCCCACGGGCAGACGCGTCCTCCGCCGGGCGAGGGTTTCAAAAAGCGGCGCGTGACTAGAGCTAGAAAGGAGTCCCCCAGCTTGTCTAACGACACGCAGAACAACGATGAAACTAGGGAAGTTTCTAAGGAGCCTATGCATGAAGCGAGCTACTATTACCCCCCGCTTGCTGAGCGCATCGGAAGTGGCCGAGTATCTCGGCCTGCCACTCAGCAGCGTTTACGACTATGCCAAGACGAAGCGGCTGCCTTCGCTGCGGGTCGGCCGCGATCGGCGGTCCCTCCGCTTCGATGTCCGTGACCTCGACCGTTGGATCGAGTTGCACAAGGCGGCGGAGCGCCAGCGGCCGAGCGACGCTTCGTAAGCGGCTGTTCATGGCTTTGGAAAAAAGCGATACGGTACGGTCATCGACGACACAGATCCGCAGGACCCGTAGCACACGGCAGAAAAATAACCGGTAAGGAGTTTGCACTATGAGACCAACCAACATCAAACCAACGCAAGACTGCGTGAATAGCCATCTGTATTACGGCGTCCGTGTGGGCGACGAGCGACATTTAGTCCGGTCTGATCACACGGTATTTAGCCCCGCCGACTGGATACACGAGGGGCTACATAGGGTTTCCTCGTGGATTCCGACGTCGGATTTTTCGCAGGACGGATTGTCGGACTATATGACCGGAAAAGACGTACCGGCGGCGGCCGTCTATCAGATGGTGCGCCAGTATGTCCGCCCGCGCGTGGTGCTGATACCCGACAGCTACTATACCCTGGTGGCGCTCTGGGTCCTGGGGACTTACCTGTACCGGCTGTTCCGCACGTATCCGTATCTCTGGGTCCACGGCCTGCATCCGCGCTGCGGCAAGACCCTGCTGCTGGAGACGGTGCAGCCGCTCGTGTTCAGTGGCGTGTTCTGTGTGGATCTTCACGGCGGCACGCTCCGTGGTCTGGCCGATAGCGGTGTCACCTTGTTGATCGACGATTGGCAGGAACTCCGTTCGGCGCGTTTGAGCCGTGCGGTGCTCACCTCAGGGTTTAGAGACGGGTTGGTCGTGCCGTCCTGGGAACCCGCGGTCGACGGATTTGCATTGCGCCGTTACACGACCTATAGCCCCAAAGTTATCGTAGGCTGTCATGCGGCCAGAGAGACCCTATGGGATATAGCCCTTCCTATCGGTATGGTCCGCAAGGAGCCCACCGAAACGATAAGCCGGGAAGGGCTGCGCGTCCACGCGCGCGATCGGACATCGTTGATTACCGACGGTCTTTACATCTTTGGTTTGAACTACGCCGGCGTGATCGCGGAGCGCTACCCGCAGGCCCGGTATGGGTGGAGTCTAAAAGGTGCGCGCGATCGCGAACGGGACTTGTGGCAGCCCCTTTTCGTATTGGCCCAATTAGTGGACCAAGAGCAAGGCTCCGAACGAGTCACGGAAGCGTTGCTGGAATTGCGGTGAGGGCGTTAATCCCTTCGCCGGTTTTAAGGCTTAAGAGAGGAGCCCCAACCATGATGAACCCGCAGGATGAAACCAAATTCTTGACCGTGGCCGAGTGCGCCGAACTTCTGCGCGTCTCGCCGAAGACCATCTATGCCATGGTTTCGGAGGCGCGCATTCCCTTCCGCAAGGTGGGCGCGCGGGTCGTGTTCCTGTACTCGGAAATTCTAACCTGGACACAGCCGGAAAAAGACCGGCGGTCAAAAAAGGCGCGTGGGGAGTGAGCCGAAGGGCGTGCTATGGAAACGTTTCGTCGTCCGATAGAAAAATTGCAGGCCAGCCTCCAGGGTCTTAAACGATCCGGGACGGGCTGGCAAGCCCGCTGTCCCGCGCATGAGGACCGGACGCCAAGCCTCTCGATTAAGGAAGCGTCCGACGGGACAGTGCTGATTAAGTGCTTTGCCGGTTGTAGCTTGGAGACCATTCTCCACACCCTGGGCTTGTCGCCCAAGGATTTGTTCCCGGCCGCTCCGCAGACTCCTTCGCCGGGCGGGTCCCGCTGGGGGTCGCCGGTGGCCGTGTACGCGTATGTGGATGAAGCCGGCGCGTTGCTCTTTCAAACACTGCGCTACGAATGGACCGGGCACGGTAAGAAAAAGAAAACGTTTAGGCAACGCCGGCCCGACGGTCACGGCGGCTGGATCCACAACCTGGAGGGGACGCGGCACGTGCTGTACCACCTACCGGCGGTGGTGGCCGCCGTGTCCGCCGGCCAGAGGATTTTTATTGTGGAGGGTGAGAAGGATGCCGACACGCTGGCCGTACTGGGATTGGCGACGACCACGAACCCGATGGGGGCCGGCAAGTGGCGCGAGTCCTACAGCGAGTGCTTACGTGGGGCCGATGTAGTTCTGCTGCCCGACCAAGATGTGCCGAGTGTCCGCCACATGGACGCGGTCGCCCGAAGCCTCTACGGCCACGCGCAACGAATCCGAATCGTGGAATTACCAGGTCTACCGCCGAAAGGCGACGTCTCCGACTGGCTCGCCCGCGGGGCACGCGGGAAGCCTTGGCACAACTCGTGACCGAGGCGCCGGCGTTTGCCCCATCGGAAACGGACGCGGCGATGACCGCCGGGGAGATCGATGCGTACCGGCCCTTTCCGGTCCACGCACTGCCGGAACCGATTCGCTCCTTCGTGATCGAGGGCACCCAGACCATCGGCTGCGATACGAGTTTCATTGCTTTACCGCTCTTGGCGGCGCTGGCGGCGGCCATGGGCAACACGCGTCGCATACAACTGAAACGGAACTGGACCGAGCCGGCCGTGCTATGGACCGCCGTGGTCAGCGATTCCGGTACGCTGAAATTCCCGGCGCTCGATTTGGCCCTGCGCCTCTTGAAGCGGAAACAAAGCGAAGCGCTGGCGCGTTATGAGGCGGCGGTCGCGGAATACCAAGATCAGGCCCTCGAATACGAATGCGCGGTGGCGGCGTGGAAGAAAACGGGACGGCAAGCGGGCGAGGTCCCGCCGTCGAAACCCGAAGAGCCCTTGGCGGAGCGGTATTATTGTTCCGATACCACGATGGAGGCACTGGCGGTGTTGCTCAAGCATGCGCCGCGGGGATTGCTGATCGTACGGGATGAATTGGCCGGCTGGCTGCAGGGGTTCAACCAGTATAAGAAAAGCGGCGTCGATGAAGCGCACTGGTTGGAACTGCATCGCGCCGGCCCGCTGCTGGTGGATCGCAAAACCGGGCCGCTAAAGACTATTTATGTACCGCGGGCGGCCGTCAGCGTGACCGGCAACATTCAGCCGCACATTCTCCAAGCGTCGTTGGGGCGCACGTATTTCGAGAACGGGTTGGCGGCCCGTTTATTGTTTGCGATGCCGCCCCGGCAAATCAAGCAGTGGAGCGAGACCGATCTGGACCCGAGGCACGAAGAGTGTGTGGCGCGAATTTTTGACCGATTACTGAGCTTGACCTTCCACACCTTGGATGATGGGGCCGTAGAGCCGGTGAAGGTTCCAATGACCACCTCAGCCCGTGCCGCGTGGGTGGCGTTCTATAATGCCCATGCCCAAGAGCAGGCCGATATTCTGGATCACGATCTGACGGCGGCTTGGTCGAAGCTGGAAGGGTACGCCGCCCGGCTGGCGCTGGTGGTGCACGGGATCCGCTGGGCGGCGGGTGACCTGGGGCTCGAATCCCAGACCGAAGTCGATAAGGCCAGTATCACCGCTGGCGTGGTGCTCAGCCAGTGGTTCGGTCAGGAGGCCCGGCGCGTCTACTACGCCTTGGCCGAAACGCCCGAGGAACGTCTGCAACGACAACTGCTGGATTTAATCCAGCGGAAAGGGGGGCGGATTACGGTTCGTGAATTGATGCGTTCGAATCGGCAGTATAGGGATGCCGTGCAGGCGGAAGAGCAATTACAGCTATTGGTGGAACGCGGGTTGGTCCGGGTCGAGCGAATCGGCCCGTTGTGCCAGGGCGGCCGTCCGTATTCCCTCTTTGTCATCGCTTCGGCCGCCGATGCCAACTCGGCCCCCCACCATCCGTCGAATGCCGCGGCGGCCCACGCGGAGGGCACTTCCGCGTCGGGTGCGATGGACACTGTAAGCCCATCCGAATCGACGGCAGCAGACGCTTTCCTGGAGAGCGCCTCCCGCGAAGTCCCTATCCAGGAGCAGGTCCGCGCTTGGCCGGCGGATCAGCGCCTGGCGTGGGAGGAACGAGCGGCTATTATGGAGGACGACGGCGGGCTGCCGCGGGCCGACGCGGAACGGCTCGCCTGGGAGCAGATCGTTAAGGAATTTCCTGAGGACACGTCGCGTGAAGACGGTGACGTACCGGGTCTCCCGTAAGAAGAGGCGACCCCATGGAGACAGAGCACGACGCGTCCTCTCCGGCACCGCGTTTTTCCACGCGACCCTAAAGCCGACGCTGACAAAAGCCGACACAACCTCCTTCGATGGAGGAAGGGCGCTGACACAACCGGGTTGTGTCAGCGGTTGTGTCAACGCGTGAAAAGTGGTACAACAACCGAGAAAATAATAATTTAGGTGCAGCAGAGGAGGTTGTGTCAGTTGTGTCGGCTAGAGGTCTTTGCGAGAACCTAACCGCACGGCCCGCTGAGGGCTGTGTCCGCAGGGGCCCGATACAGGGAATCCTGTATTCCGTGCCTGTGGGCACGGGGCCAAGCGTGTTGGGCAGGAAAGCGTGGAGCGGCCGTCACGTGAGGGTCTGTTGGCGCTCGATAGTCAAAGGCAGAGGAAGTTTGCAAATGAGGAAGAATCATTGTGTATTGCTCGAACGAACCACCCAGATGGATCGTTATCCACGTTTGACTCTTGTATCAATCGAGGTAAGACAAGCATGATAGTTCTGGCTTAGATCTAAAGCATTATCAAGAATGGAGGTAAAAATATGGGACTTTACCATAGAGGAAAATACTGGTGGATGAGTTATATGTCTGATGCCACTGAAGGGAAGCGAATACATTTATCGCTGAAAACAAATAATTAGCGCGAGGCTGAGCGTCGATATTTAGTAATTTGTGCGGATACCGAGCGCGGAAAATTCAAATTAGATAGTCCAAAGCGGACCCGGTTTGATGATTTCTGCCGTGTGTTTCTTGAGAAACATGCGACATTAAAGCGCTCCGGGTGGCGTGACGAATTGACTATTCGCAAGCACTTACTCCCACGCTTCAAGAATTACTACCTAAGTGCTATCGATCAGAAAAAGATTGTCGATTACAAAGCGGTGCGAGCCGGTCAAGTGAAGAAGGCTACCGTTAATCGAGAGTTAGCCCTGCTTAAGACCTTGTACAACAAAGCCATCGCGTGGGGTATGGCCGATAAGAATCCGGTCAAAGGCGTGGAGTTCTTTAAAGAGGATAATCAGATCGCACACGTACTAACCGAACCGGAGGAAACGCGCCTACTCGAAGCGTGTATGGGATCGCTGGCTTATCTTCGGCCGCTTATCATTCTGGCACTCAATACCGGTTTGCGCCGGGGTGAGCTGCTCTCACTCAAGTGGTCCAATGTGAGCTTATCCTTTCGGCAACTCGTGGTGGAGGCTACGAATTGCAAGAGTAAAAAGCGGTTACTGATTCCGATCAATGCGCGGGCGTATGCCGTTTTAGTGGAACTGAAGGCCCAAGCTACGAGCGACTACGTCTTTCGCAAGACCAACGGCCAGCCGTACAACCGAGAGACCCTGCGCGATCACTTTGAGAAGCTCTACAAGCAGGTTGGAATCGAAGACCTACGCCTACACGATCTGCGACACTCATTTGCGACACGCCTCTCCGCGAAGGGTGTAGATATCGTTACGATCAAAGATCTGCTCGGGCACAGTACAATCACCATGACGATGCGCTACGCGCACAGCAGTTCACAGCGGCAGGCGGTCGATTTGCTGTGCGACGCAGCCGAAACGGAAAAAAGTGTTACAAAAGTGTTACACGGCTAATTTTGGCCCTTTGAGGTGGTATGGAGTACAAAACAGAGACTGGCTGCAAACCATTGCATGTGCTAAAATATCGCCCTGCATCGCTTCATACGGAGGTGAATCGGGGCTGGTGTCCTGCCTGGACTTCAAATCCAGTGGGTCCCGACGGAAGTCGGGATCGGTGGGTTCGATTCCCATGCACCTCCGCCATTGATTTTGAGCAACTGATTGCTTTCAACCATTCCCCTTTCCCTGATAAGCGGTAGTTCCTTAATAAGGATTGTGACGGTTTTGTGATGGGCTTAAATATGTTCATGTTCGAGCTATGGAGCCTGTCGGAGATAACCTATTTGCGCGTTCGGCCATCCCCTTTTTCAACAAAATATCCAGAGTAAAAATGGCAACCACACACACGCCTCCGAAGGCCGATTCCTAAGTTCTCCGACCCACTCCCAGAAGTGGGCGGTCAGCGCACCATTTCTTGACGACGACTTGCCTCCACTCGGGGGCCCGGCGAGAGCTCGTAGTGGGTCGCCACGGCTCTTGCTGGATCTCTTCTCCATTTCAGACACTGGACTTCAGACTGTGGACGCCAGACTTTCCGTATATCTTTCCCCAAATTTCTGATGGCGTGTTTTCCCACACCCGAGTCGCCGTGAGTACTGCTTCGTGTCGGCTTTTTTTGAGTTTTGTAGTATAATACTCGGCAACGGAAACCCTTATTCCAATAAGGAAAGTTCCGTAAGCTCGGGTTATTAAAAGCAGGTATACTAAAATCAATATGGATATCATTAATGAACTTAAGCAGAGAATATTAGTGCTGGACGGCGCTATGGGCACGATGATCCAGGGCTACTCATTGAAAGAGGCGGATTATCGCGGGGCGCGATTCACGCATTATCCGGCCGATTTAAAAGGGAATAATGACTTATTGTCGCTCACACAGCCCAGAATCGTTGAGGAAATCCATCGAGCCTATATGGAAGCGGGCTCCGATATCATAGAAACCAATACCTTCAATGCCAATGCGATTTCATTGGCTGATTACCGCATGGAGGATTTGGCTTATGAACTTAATCTGGCCGCGGCGCGTATTGCCCGCAAGGCAGCGGATTCGTTTGCGCAAGCCCATCCACGTAAACCGCGTTTCGTCGCCGGCGCCATCGGTCCTACCAGCAAAATGGCTTCTATGTCTCCCGACGTGAATGATCCCGGCTTTCGCGCCGTGGCTTTTGATGATTTGGCCAACGCCTATGACGAGCAGGTACGCGGCCTGGTCGACGGCGAAGTCGATTTGCTATTAATTGAGACGGTTTTTGATACTCTGAATTGCAAGGCGGCCCTCTTTGCCGCCGACCGGCATTTTGAGAAGATTGGCCGTCGCATTCCCATTATGGTGTCGGGAACGATCACCGATGCCAGCGGCCGCACATTATCCGGCCAGACCACCGAGGCCTTTCTTAACTCGGTCTCTCATATTACGCTGTTGAGCATCGGCCTGAACTGCGCCCTCGGAGCCAAAGAAATGCGCCCTTATCTGGAAGAGCTGGCGGAGACCGCGCCGCTGTTTGTCAGCGTCTATCCGAATGCGGGATTGCCCAACCAGTTTGGCGAGTACGACGAAAGCCCGGAAGACATGGGCCGGCATATACGAGATTTTATTGAAAGCGGGTTTGTCAATCTGGTGGGGGGATGCTGCGGCACTACACCGGCCCACATTCGAATCATTGCTGAATTGGCCGCCCGCGGAAAGCCGCGCGTAATTCCGCCGGTTCCGCGCCTAACGCGTTTAAGCGGACTTGAGCCGCTCACCATACGGCCGGACAGCAATTTTGTTAACATCGGCGAGCGCACCAACATTACCGGTTCTCCCAAGTTTGCCAAGTTGATTCTGTCCGGAAACTTTGAAGGCGCTTTGGCCGTGGCGCGGCAACAAGTAGACGGCGGCGCCCAGGCGATTGACATAAACATGGACGAGGGCATGATTGACTCGCAAGCCGTCATGGTGAAGTTCTTGCACCTGATCGCCGCAGAGCCGGACATTGCCAAACGGCCGCTCATGATTGATTCCTCCAAGTGGGCCGTCATCGAAGCCGGATTAAAATGCATACAAGGCAAGGCCATCGTCAATTCCATTAGTTTGAAAGAGGGTGAAGAAAAATTTAAGGAGTACGCCCAAAAAATTAAGCGGTATGGCGCCGCCGTCATCGTTATGGCCTTCGACGAAAAAGGTCAAGCGGACAGTTTCCAACGAAAGATCGAAGTATGCCAACGCTCGTATCGAATCCTTACGGAAGAAGTTGGCTTCCCGCCGGAAGACATCATTTTCGATCCCAATATTTTGACCGTAGCGACTGGGCTGGAAGAACATAATAATTATGCCGTTGATTTTATTAACGCCACGCGCTGGATCAAGGCTCATCTGCCGTTTGCCAAAGTCAGCGGCGGTGTGAGCAACATTTCTTTTTCCTTTCGCGGAAATAATGTGGTCAGGGAAGCCATGCATTCGGCCTTCTTATTTCATGCCGTAAAGGCCGGGTTGGACATGGGAATTGTCAATGCCGGCATGCTGCAAGTCTACGACGAAATACCACCAGATTTGTTGGAACTTGTGGAGGATGTCTTGCTAAACCGCCGGCCCGATGCCACTGAGCGCCTGGTGGCCTTTGCCGAGCAAGTTAAAAGCAGCGGAAAAGTCTCGGTGAAAGATGACGCCTGGCGGCAGGGAAGCGTGGAAGAGCGGCTCGCGCATGCGCTGGTCAAAGGCATCGTGGATTACATCGAGCAGGATGTTGAAGAGGCCCGAACCAAATACGCCAAAGGCTTGTTGATCATTGAAGGACCGTTGATGAACGGTATGAACATCGTGGGAGACTTGTTTGGCTCCGGCAAGATGTTTCTCCCGCAGGTGGTCAAGAGCGCCCGCGTGATGAAGAAGGCGGTGGCTTATCTTTTGCCCTATATTGAAGCCGAAAAAGTGGATGGCGAGGCCTCTTCAAAAGCCGGCAAGATCGTTATGGCCACGGTCAAGGGAGACGTCCATGATATCGGGAAGAATATTGTCGGCGTTGTGCTCGGCTGCAACAATTATGAAGTGATTGATCTTGGGGTGATGACGCCTTGCGAGAAAGTTCTTAAGACGGCTCGCGAGGTGGGCGCCGACCTGATTGGGTTAAGCGGATTAATCACGCCTTCCTTGGATGAAATGGTTCATGTCGCCAAGGAGATGGAGCGGGAGGGGTTTCGCATACCGCTGCTCATTGGCGGCGCCACAACTTCGCGGATTCATACGGCGGTAAAGATTGCGCCGAATTACAAACAGCCGACGGTTCATGTGCTGGACGCTTCCCGCTGCGTCGGCGTGGTCAGCAGTCTACTATCACCGGAGCTATTCGCGGGCTTTACCCAGAGCATCGCCGAAGAGTATGAACGTTTGCGCATAGCCAATCGCGGCGCACAAGCGCAAGCCGCCTTTCTCCCGCTGGCCGCGGCGCGGGCCAATAAGCTAAGAACGGATTGGCGCCAAGATATGATCACCAAGCCCACCTTTTTCGGCAAGAAGATATTTGATGATTTTGATCTGGAAGACTTAAGCCGGTACATTGATTGGTCGCCGTTTTTTCATACTTGGGAATTGCGCGGCACGTACCCGGCCATCCTGAAAGATCCTGTGGTTGGCGGCGAAGCGCAAAAACTGTTTAATGATGCTCAGAAACTTCTGCAAACCATCATCGCGGAGAAATGGCTGACGGCCAAAGCGGTGGTCGGTCTGTCTCCGGCCAACACTATTAATGATGATGATATTGAAGTCTATGCCGATGAGTGCCGGACGAAAGTCTTGACCGTATTTCATTCGCTGCGCCAACAAGTTCGCAAGGCCGATGGTCAATATAACCTGGCTCTGGCCGATTTCATAGCCCCGAAAGTGAGCGGCGTCAAGGACTATATTGGGGGTTTCGCGGTAACGGCCGGCCTCGGCATCGAGGCGCGCGTTAAGCGGTTTGAGCGCGATCATGATGACTATCGCAGCATTATGCTTAAGGCATTGGCCGATCGCTTGGCGGAAGCTTTTGCAGAAAGAATGCACGAGCTGGTTCGCACGAAGTTTTGGGGCTATGCGAAAGACGAGAACTTGGATAAAGCGGCGCTCATTAAGGAGCAATATCGGGGGATTCGTCCGGCGCCCGGCTATCCGGCTTGTCCTGACCATACGGAGAAACGATTATTGTTTGAATGGCTGGACGTCGAAAAAAATACCGGCATTTACTTGACCGAAAGTTTTGCGATGTATCCAGCGGCGACGGTAAGCGGTTTTTACTTTGCTCACGAGGAGTCCAGATACTTTGGCCTCGGAAAAATTGCCAGAGATCAGGTGCAGGATTACGCGCGGAGGAAAGGCATGACCCAAGCCCGCGCAGAAAAGTGGTTGTCGACCAATCTTAACTATGAGAGCAATGGCCTAACCGAGGCAATCCCATAACCCCGGCTATTTTGAAGAAATACGGAGTCACCGAAACCTTACGAACGTGATCCGCTGAAAACGAACTCTCGCGGCGCTTGAGGGAACAGCGGCCAGTCGATTTGATCACCATCATGGCAGAAGCAACGAGCGCAAATAGTATATGAGGGCCCACGTGCGCTTTTCGACGAGTTGCTGGCTGGCCTTCGGAGACAGATAGCTCAGCGCCGCCTTGTCCGGCTGACGCTGCAAATAGCCTTTGAGGTCCTGCACCTCCGCGGCCGTGAAGGCGCCTTGAAAAGCCGTGAAGTTGGTCACGCTATCACGGGCAAAGGGGAATGCGGCATCGAATGAAGGCATCGGCGATCCGGTCATCCCCGTATGAAGGGTGCGATAAAAATCGCGCGCATCCCCGCCGCATTTGAGTTTCCCTTTCAGTGTGAAGTTGTACGCATTGATCGGATTGCCCCAATCATCCTTGAGACCCTTCGACGCAGGCCCGTCACCGCGTCCTGCCACGCCGTGGCATTTCCAGCAACTCATTATCCGGTAGATCTGCTTTCCCTCGGCCACCAATTCCGGAGTGACCGGGAGGGGATCGGGAATCGATATACACGGAAGCGCCGATCCCGCGGCGAAGCCAGGGCTGAGCGATTTGATATACAGGATTACCGCGTGCCGATCTTCGAGCGACAATGTCTTCTCATGGGATGGCATCGGTGTCCCTGGCATACCGCGGGTGACTACTCGCAACAGATCGTCGTCGGTAGGCAATTGGCCGCTCGGAGTGCAGCGACACTTGAAGGCCCCCAGCTTGAAGTCCCTCGGGCGGAAACCCAGCTTCTTGGCTTTCGGTCCATCGCCGCGGCCGGCCGGTCCATGGCACTCGAGGCAGGTCTGGCGGTAAATCTTTTTCCCGCGTTCCAGATCAACCCCCGAAGACATAGCGGCCCCTTGCCCCGTTCGACGGGCCAGGACTAGTATGGCAACGATAAGTAAACTCACCGCAACCCGTCGAGAGACCAAACCAGCGTCTATCCGTTGGACGAAAGGCATGGGTCTTACATCACGCCGCCGTTTAGCGGCACACGGACCACTTGGATAATTTTTGTCCCTCTTCACTATTGATATATCCCCCTTCCTTTTTGTAATAAAAGCGATTTAGTGTGCGGCTACAACCGACAAACGCTGCGTATGACACAGGCATGCCGTTGTAGAAAGTCTAATCGCGCAAAAAATTCGGGCCAGATCACTTGCGCAAGATGACTTCTCGCCAACCGTTCTTGAGTCGATAAGAATTACTAAGGGCAAGCGGCGCTACCAGACCGGCGATATCGCGGCTTTGGTAAGCTTTTCCTTGGAGCGGCGGCAACGGCAGTGTTTCATAGAGGAGCTCGCCGCGATTCAAAATACGATAGCGAAGCACGTTGGACGCCGTGGATCCTTCGGGGCGAAGGAGAGCCAGCGCGCAGCCCGTGATTCTCAGCAGGGACCAGATAATATGGCTTAGCCGTTGGGCGGCTTCGACCTCCAAGTGATCATAGAGGTTCCAACAGAGAATGCCGTCGAAGAAATTTGGCGAGTAGTCATGCTCGGATATGAACTGAGAAACGTCCTTCGCCGCGGTCGCATGGGACCCTTTGGGGATCTGCGTATTTAGTTGCAGAACATCATCAACAAAAACGTGGCACCCCAACTCGGTGAGAAAGTGAATGTTCGTATCGCACAAACAACCCAAATCCAGTACACGCGGTCGACCATCGGCGCGTAACTCCTCCACAAAGACCTGGGTCGCCATCGTAGTGTAGCTTTGCCCGCGTTCAAGCCATGGCTCGATTTGTGGATGAGGATTTGACATACTGAGGCTGCAAACCGAGTTCTTAAAAACTTATGCCCGTGCCGTCATCGCGTAGAACCGGGTCCGTAGATAAAAAATCCCACATTGACGCACAGCTAGGGACTCCGAGGATCATTCATGCTTCGTTCACCGTTTGCCCTCGCCAACCGTTTCATAAGTCACCGTTGCGTGCCGCTCGACGTCCTTGGCCAACCCTTCTTTTCTAGACTCCATTTCAATACTGCCCTTAAAAAAAGCGCCGTCTTCGATGATTAGCCTTGGCGCGATGATATCGCCGCGCAAGGAGCCACTGGCTCGAATCTCCAAACGTTCCTCCGCAAAGCAGTTTCCGGTGATCTTCCCATAGATGACTAAATGACGCGCCATAATCTCACCGTTGATGCGGCCGTTTTGTCCTATCGTTACTTGGTTGGAACGCAAATCAACCTTCCCTTCCACGGTTCCTTCGATGATGAGATCCTGCGCCCCGGAAACCTCTCCCTTAAGAATAATGGAGCGGCCGATTTTAACCGTTTCCTCCTTTCCAACCGCAGGAAGCGGCCCGATGTCCTTGCCGGGCTTCGACGCGGCCGGCATAGGGGGAGTGGTATAACCTACGGTGGACGGCGCAGGGGGCGGAACCGCCGTAGAGTTGGGGGTTGCGGGAGCGGCCGCGCGACTATCCGCAGGTTTCACATCCGGCACTTTGGCTTTAGCGTCTTTCTTTTCCCACATAATAAGTCACTCCTTATTCAAGAAAAAAGTTGGTCCATTTCGCCTGTATGACCCACTGGATTTTGGCCTGACAATACGATATCTGCGAGCCCATTATACCACGTTGGCCGAGCCAGAACAATTCATGCGTAGCCGGGCTGGGGTTTCTGACGCCCCCGCCACGTTCGTACCGGAAGCGTTGTTTATAAACCCGCTTTGAGCAGGGAGACGCCGATTGGATTCCCGGCGCCTCCGCTCGCCCATTCCGCAGCACAGTACCCTTACTGCGCAGATTGAACCGTGAAAAAAGGGAAAGCCAGGATGACTTTAGCCACTGCGTATCCTTCGCTGTCGACCTAATTGAAGAACATTCAAAAGCGTGTTGTGGATCTTGCGATTCGAGGCTACGACTTGCTCCTGATAAATATTCAGAGGATTGCCTTGAAAATCGGTAATCTTCCCGCCGGCTTCCTGCAATATGAGGGCTCCGGCGGCCATATCCCATGGGGAAAGTCGCAATTCCCAAAAACCGTCAAAACGACCGGCCGCCACATAGCAGAGATCGATGGCGGCGGAACCGTTCCGGCGAACGGCCCGCGCCCGCAAGGCCAAGTTGACAAAATGATCGAGATTGTTGTTGGGGTTGGTCCGTATATCATACGGAAAACCGGTGGCGAGGAAGCTGTCCGCCAGTCGCGCCGCAGCAGATACGTGAATGCGCCGGCCATTGAGTGTAGCGCCGTTATGCCGCTCGGCGACGAACAGCTCATCCAGAATCGGATTATAGACAACGCCCAGCTCAAGCTTTCCAGCTTTTTCAAAGCCAATCGAAACGGAGAAGCACGGGTAATTATGCGCGTAATTCGTGGTCCCATCTAATGGGTCGATAATCCATTTGTAGGGCGAAGCGCTGGACGGATAGGTGGTCTCTTCGGAGAGAATTTGATGCTCCGGGTAATAGTTCCGCAAGATATCGGTCACCCGTTTCTCGGATCGCAGGTCGGCCTCGGTGACTAGGTTTATGGCGCCTTTACGATGCACCTTAACGCCGGTTCCGAAATATTTCATCAAGACGACGCCTCCGGCGCGCGCCGCTTCTATGGCAGACTTTCGAACAGATTTTTGTCCCACGAAAAATTGCTCCTCGACGATGGTGAAGTTGTATCCAAATATCAGTCTTAAAAAGATCACCACCCGTAGCGCGTATCCCGCCATACGGCCCGTAGTGAGCGTATTGATCAAACGCACGCGTCGTCATCGGCGTGCCATTATGGCGGAGCCTGCGTGCGTCCGGCTTGATTAATGCTCCTGCTGACGAGCAACTAATTGCCCGCACGCCGCCGATATGTCCAAACCGCGCGGCCGCCGTATCATGGCCGTGAGATGATGATCGGCCAGCACCCGCTGAAAAGCCAAAATACGATCGCCGGCCGGCGTGGCCACGCCGTTCAGCCGCGGATCCCAATTGAGTGGAATTAAATTAACTTTCACTCGTTGTCCGCCTAGCAACTTGGTCAGTCGATGAGCATCGGCTATCGTGTCATTAACTCCGGCGATCAGGACGTACTCGAAAGTGATCCGCCGGCCGGGAGGCAAGGGGAAATCACGACAAGTCTGCAAGAGTTCCTGCAAGTTCCAGCGATGATTAATCGGCATCAGCGCGGCGCGTTGCGCATTGCTGGACGCGTTAAGCGAGATGGCCAAGTTGGGCACTACCGGCTCTTCCGCCAGTTTCTTTAAGGCCGGCACGACTCCCGACGTGGACAGGGTGATTCGCTTAGGGGAAATATTCATGCCGCGCACATCCGCCATCAAGGCCAACGCTTTGACGGTTTGATCATAATTGTGGAGTGGTTCGCCCATCCCCATGAGCACTACGTTTAAACGGGTCGAGCCGTCACGCGTTTCTCCCACATCATTAAGGATCATTAGAACCTGACCGACTATTTCACCCGCCTGTAAATGGCGAACCAATCCCATCGTCGCCGTTACGCAAAACGTGCAGCCCATGGCGCATCCGACCTGCGTCGAAATGCATATCGTACGCCGGCGCGCCTCCGGAATGTATACAGATTCGATGGCTTGGCCATCCGTCAGCGTCAACAAATAACGGCGAGTGCCATCGTGGGACTGAAAAACGCGTGCCACCTGCGGCGGCGCCACGGTGAATTGCGAGGTCAAGCGCTGCTTAAAATCCTTGGCTAAATCCGTCATCTCGCCGATCTCAAATTGTCGTCGTCGATAGATCGAACGGTAAATCTGACGCGCACGAAAAGGTCTTTCGCCCAAACCGATCACGGCCGTTTCCAACTCTGTCAGACTTAGCCCAAGCAGGTTTGTTTTTTCTTCCATAAGCATAATTAATCGCTTATATTACCATGCGCACGAGACCCAAACAAGCGAATCACCCGAACCCAATGAAAGCTACTTAGCGTTCGGCTATTGAGAAATCCTTCTTCGGATCTCTCGATACTTGGCTT
The DNA here is from genome assembly GCA_016179055.1 of Acidobacteriota bacterium. Lineage (GTDB taxonomy): Bacteria > Acidobacteriota > UBA6911 > JACOSC01 > JACOSC01 > JACOSC01. Next base: position 22,394 of record JACOSC010000169.1, on the reverse strand, counting down.
GGCCGAGTCGTCATGGTATGCTTTTGCACTTAGTCATTCAAGCTCAGAAAAAACGGTGCGGGTATATCCTTGCTGGAGCGCTTGATAAAAAGCTTGATTTTGTCGGCCGCAATACGGGTTTTGCAATTTCATGAGAAAGGATTTGATTATGCAGAGCATTATGCGATGGCGTCAGGGATTGACTCTGGTCGCTATAGCGTTATTATCCATGATGGAACTTCAGCCTATGTCCAACGATGATTCAAAATTCTTATCGCTAACCGAAGAGTTCATTTATCAAATCTTGGCCTTTTCGCCGGTGACGGCCACGGCTCAGGGCTTGCACCGGCGACGAATGGACGGCCATATGAGGGAGTTTGACAGGGAGCTCGATAATTACAGCGCCGCGGCCATAGAAAAGCAAATCAAATTTTATTCCGCTTTCCAGAAACGCTTGCTCGAGTGGAACCAGTCTACGTTGAGCCGCGCGCAAATGGTCGATTACCGACTGATGATGGACGCCTGCGAGGCAACTCGGCTCGACCTCGAGCGCCTACAAAGTTACAAGCACAACCCTACGGTATACGTCGAGATGATCGGCAACGCGCTGTTTGGTCCGTTGATGCTGGAATACGCGCCGCCGCGTGCGCGCATGGATCACATTCTGGAGCGGCTGGAGAAAATTCCCATAGCGGTTCAACAAGCCAAGGAGAACTTGCAGACCACGGATCCGGTTTATACGAAAGTGGCGCTTGAAGAGAATCAAGGCAATGCGGACATGATCAAGAATGATATTGCCAAGACGGTGGAGGCATGGCCGGAGTCTCGGAAGCGTTACCAGGCCGCGGCGCCCAAAGCGCTGGCCGCCCTGGAGGACCTCTCCCGGTTTTTGCGCGAAGATTTGCCGAAGCGAGGCAGCCGATCCTGGCAACTCGGGGCCGAGTTGTACGATCTCAAGTTCAAGTACACATTGCAAACCGACATGACGCCCGAGAAATTCCTCAGAATTTGCGAAGCGCGCATCCCAGAAATTTATAACCAGATGACGGCGTTGGCCCGACAAATACTTTCAAAGCCGGAGGCGGAGCGCACGGCCTCGCATAGCGGGAACGCACAGCGTGAGAAGGCCGCTCTAATTCGGGAAGCCCTGAATCTCGTCGCCCAGGATCACACAACGCCGGAGCGGTTGATGCCGCAGGCGCAGCTTGACCTCGATGAATGCGTGCGCTTCACCCGAGAGAAAAATATTCTGCCGTTGACGGGACAGAAAAATTTGCAGATCATTCCCACGCCGGTCTTTATGCGGGGGGTTTACGGCGTGGCCGGCTTCCAACCGGCGCCGCTTCTGGAGCCGGCGCTTGGCGCTTTTTACTGGGTGACGCCCGTCCCGCCGGAGTGGACGCCGGAACAAGTATCGTCAAAATTGCGCGAGTACAACGTGTACAAGTTTAAACTGCTGACCATGCACGAGGCCGTGCCCGGCCACTACACGCAAGCCGAATATGCCAACCGTGTCAAGCCGGAGGTGCGCCGGCTTTTGCGCGGATTATTTGGCAACGGGCCCTACGTCGAGGGTTGGGCGCAATATATGGAAGAGGTCATGGTCCTGGAAGGATTTTTGAATCATGATCCTCGGCTGATGCTGACTTTTCTCAAGGAGGAGTTGCGTGGCTTGGCCAACGCGATTCTCGATATACGTATGCACCGCATGAACATGACCGACGCCGCCGCCATGGATCTGATGGAGAAGACCACCTTTCAGGAGCATGCCGAAGCGGTCGGTAAATTGCAGCGTGCCAAGTTGTCCTCCACGCAGTTGTGCTATTACTTTTTGGGTTGGACCGAATGGCGTGAGTTACGCAAGCGCGCGCAGGCCCATCAAGGGGCATCGTTTAATTTGGCAAACTATCACAGCGCCCTCCTTTCGGAAGGGGCCATACCGGTTCGCGAATTCTATTCGATCTTGGGGGTGCCGCGGTAGCGCCAGGAATGAAACAGAACCGCCTGCGGTTGTGGGCGGGTGGCCGCGGCCGCGGCGCACCCGGTCGCTACCGCTCCCGGTTCTGTTTGGCTGAGTTATTTTCAAGGGAGTCGTTCATGCCCCTTGGGCGCTCCCAGGTTTTTTCAAGGGAGGAGTTTGCAACTAAATGTCCAACGGACGCTCGGCTTTACTGATTTTATTTCTGATTCCTTTTTTCCTTTTGCTGATATTCGCCCTCGTATTCATCAAACGATTCGAGGGTCAGCCGCCGGTGTTCCAGGTGATGACGCCAAACGGCAAGTATCTGGGACGCAGCAACACGATTCAGGTCAAGGTGCGCGATCTAGGCATGGGACTCCGTTCGGCGAGTCTATCATTATCGCAAGGCGACAAGACCATCCCCCTGTTTGAGCAGCAGTATAGCGATGGCCCACCCTTGTGGAAGTTCTGGATGAGCGGCCAAACCAAAGAGCAAACCATCACGGTAGCGACGTTCGAGCCGCGCAGGCAGGGGCTCAAAGAGGGCGAGGCCACGTTGACCGGTACCGCGACCGATTGGTCATGGCGACAGTTCTTGAAAGGCAACGTAGCGAAGTGGCAACAGGCCTTTACAATTGATCTGACCCCGCCGCGCTTGGAGGTGCTGACCGGCCCGCATTACATTAACCAGGGCGGGTCCGAGGTTTTAGTGTATCGAGTATCGCCCGATGCGGTAGCTTCCGGTATTCGAGTTGGGGACCATTTATTTCCGCCCTGCGCCGAGCGACTCGCCGCCGACCCCAACCTACGGTTCGTCATTTTTGCCTTTTCATATGATGGGTCGCCGGATTCGACGCCGATACGGGCCGTGGCCCGCGATGAAGCCGGTAATGAGATTCAAGTGCCGTTTTCTTATAAGATCTTCCCCAAGAAGTTTCGTCAGGACACCCTTTATTTGACCGAGAATTTTTTGACCGCTAAAGTTCCCGAAATCCTTTCGTATAGTCCGGAGATCAAGGAGCAGGAGAGTTTAATTAACTCGTATCTTGAGATCAACGGCAAATTGCGACACTTTAACAATAGCAAGTTGGCGGAACTGTCCTTGCGGTCCGCGCCGCAGCGGTTATGGCGAGAGCCTTTCTTGCAGTTAAGCAACTCGCAGGTGGAAGCGGCGTTTGCCGATCATCGAACTTATTATTATAAAGGAGAAGCCGTCGATCGGCAGGTTCATCTTGGTTTTGACTTGGCGGCACGCGAGCATTACGCGATTGAAGCGGCCAACGATGGGAAGGTCATCTTTGCCGATTACCTGGGGATCTATGGGCAGGCCGTGGTGATTGATCATGGGTGCGGGTTATGTTCCATCTATGGTCATATGAGCGCGCTCGGCGTCAAAGCCGGCGACACGGTGAAAAAGGGGCAAGCCATCGGTCGCAGCGGCGCTACAGGCTTGGCCGGCGGCGATCACCTGCACTTTTCGATGATATTGCACGGCGTGCAGATCAACCCGATAGAATGGTGGGACCCCCACTGGATCGACAAACATCTAAATGACCGCCTGCGTCCCTTTGAATCGAGCCCAGCCACCAGCGCAGGGTCCAACCTGCCACATTAGAAAGGACCGCAATTCTGAAACCGGCTTTCCGGCTCAGTGAGTCAACACCAAAAAGCGTACTTCACCTATTTATGCATGCGGGCGTTTGACGATTTGGAAACCACTCCAACATGCCCTCTTCCTTCACACCACAGAGTCACAGCGTGCGCCGAGCAAACGGCCGTCATAGCTTCTCAGCAGCCTCTATGCCTCTGTGGCGCCTACTCACCTCGCCGCCGCTAAGAGCGGCGATGGTTGTTGACGAGGAAATGGCGCCTAACGTGCGCGGGGTTAGTTCAGCGTGATCGGCGTCGGCATGAAGGAACAAAGGAAAATGGCGAGCGCAACAAGGCTGGTGAGGTATCGCCCGAATCCCATGGCTTGTTGATCATCCAGCGTCCTCGGGTGGCGCAGCCCCAATATAACGAGAACCATGACAAAAACCAGGTACGGGGGCAACTGCCACTTCATGAGGCTAGGGATGCCGGCGAATAAAAGCAGGCCAATCAGGGCCAGAGAGATGCTACGGTGCCAGCGTAATCCAAACAGCGCGTAGGTCACGTGTCCGCCATCCAACTGTCCAATCGGCAGCATGTTCAAGCATGTGGCCAAAAGGCCAAACCATGCCGCCCAACCAATGGGATGGAGGTTGATCGTGTGAGTTGTTTCAAGGTAGGCAGGTTGCGTCAGCCGGCAGACCCAATTAAATAGAATGGGTTGGCCAAAATTTTCGAACGATAAAATGTTGTCGGTCGCGGTAATGGGAACAATCGTCGAATGGCTAATCCCGTAAATCAACGCCGGCAGCAGAACGACAAAACCGGCGAGCGGTCCGCCGATCCCCACATCGAACAAAGCGCGTCGACCGGCAAACGGAGACCGTATACGAATAAAAGCACCCAGCGTCCCGACCAAACTAATAATAGGCATAGGAATGAAATAAGGCAACGAGGCATTGATACGATAATATCGGCAGGCTAAGTAATGACCCATTTCATGGGCTAAGAGAATCAGCATTATGGTGGCCGAAAACGGCCAGCCCAACGGCAGAATTGACGGATCATGCCACAATTGTGAGGGAATATCCAATAGATTCGCAGACGCGTGGCCTTCCATCAGGAAATTACGAGCCAAATAGGCGCCGTGCACCAATGTGGTAAACACGGTCAAGCTGAAAAGAGTAACCGACAAAACCAAATCTTTACGACGGATCGTTGGTGTGAGATTATTTGGATTGAGGGTATTCGAAATGGTGATGTTTTTGGTCTCGTCAATAATCCGGTCGTCCGGCCATCGCCTACTCACAACAATGACAAATCCCTAAATTCTTTCGCACCGAGGGTCGCATGTCGACTTAATGTTGGGGCTTGACCGCCTTAATGCTTTTTCCCGGCTTAAAGCGAACGGTTTTTCCCGCGGGGATAGGAACCACGCGGCCGCTACGAGGATTACGACCGACGCCGCTTTTTCTCGGCTTAACGAGGAATACTCCAAAACCTCGCAATTCGATTCTTTCTCCTCGCTTCATGGCTTGACGCAGAGATTCCAGTACACATTCAACGGAATCTTCGGCCTTGACCTTAGTCGTATCGATACGCGATGCGATAAGGTTAACGATGTCCTGTTTGATCACCTTAGCCTCCTTAAATTAGTGATTCAATTATATTTTTACGCTAAATACTTGTCAAGCCATTTCATGAATTTTTTGTAGGCTGAGCGCAGGCCGACGACTTATACCCAAATCGCCGATGCCGTGCGCGTTCAAGGATAGCGCCGCTCGGCGCCGGTTCTCCGTGGCGGCGATGCGTTACGGAATGCGCCAGTAAAGGCCGCCTAACGAGCGGTGGACATATTGATCTTTCCTCATCCCTGCGACTATAATAGGCCCGGTGTTTCCGCGGGGTTATATGGAACCTATGTATAGGAAGGCCGTGCGGATCTGTTGAGGCGTCGCGCTTGATCAAGCGCCGAGTAAGGATCCCATTCTCGGGTTATCAACTATGAGCGAACAATTTTTCGGTAGCTTCGTTTTGGTTCTTCATACTCACCTTCCACTGGCCTTAAAACATGATCGAATGGATGAGGAATGGATTTTTGAAGGGGCGGCTGAGACCTACATTCCGCTTCTAAATATATTTAATCGCCTCGTCAAGGAAGGGATTTCGCCCAAGGTCACCATCGGGCTTTCGCCGGTTTTAGCCGAGCAGTTGGTTCACCCGCATTTCATACACGGGTTTAAGGAATATTGCCAAAGTAAGATTGATTACGCCCAGAAGGACGAGAAAGAGTTTGAGTCGGGCAATCCGCTCATGGCCGAGCTGGCGCGCGGCTGGCAGAAGTTCTATACGAAAACGCTCAGCTATTTCAAAGAGCGTTACCAAGAAAACCTGATTAACGCGTTCAAGATTTTACAGGATGATGGGCACATTGAAATTATGAGTTGCGCCGCCACGCACCCTTACTTGCCGGCGTTGAGTGAGGATACAAGCATACAAGCGCAAGTGAAGATGGCCGTCAAGAGTTATCAAAGGCTGTTTGGGACCGCACCGCAGGGTATGTGGCTGCCGGAGTGCGGTTACCGGCCTCCCGGCCAGTGGCAAAATCCGGTTCCGGCGCGCCATGACGAACCGCCACGCCGGCGGAAAGGTCTCGAAGAGTTTCTTAGCGAAAATGGCATTGCGTATTTTGTTGTAGACGATCATCAACTCCAAAAAGCGTTTCCGCCAGACCTGAACAAGACCCCCTTCGATACCTACTTTGTCAGCGGCGCTCAAATCCCTAAGCAGCCGGTGACGATCTTTGCGCGCGATACCGGGCTCTCGGTTCAAGTTTGGCGCCATCAAGTGGGTTACCCGGGGGATGGAGTTTATTTGGACTTCCATAAGAAACATGCCGCCGGACGCCTACGCTACTGGAAAATCACCGCGGCCGACTTGGACTTGGCTTATAAACAGATATACTATCCGGACGATGCCTTGAAGTATCGCGTGCCCGAGCACGCCGGCCACTACAAATGGCTTATCAAAGAAAGCCTCAAGGCCAATTTTTACAATACGGGCCGCGCCAAACTGGCCATGACCGCCTTTGATACGGAGCTGTTCGGTCATTGGTGGTTCGAAGGCCCGCTTTGGCTATACAATGTAATCAAGTGGATAAACCAAGATCCGGAAATCGACATGTGCACCTGTCGCGAGTACGTGAAGCGAGATCCGGCTTTTAACTTTGTGGCATTGCCGGAATCATCATGGGGAAACCATTTTGACAGCAGTACATGGATTAATCCGGAGGTGTATTGGGTTCTGGATCGCGTCCATCAGGCCGAGCACGAGATTAAGCGTTTGGCCGAAGAATTCGCGTTCCACCAAGATGATGCCACGCTGCGCCGCATACTCGATCATGCCGTGCGCGAGCTGCTCTTCCTGCAAGCGTCGGACTGGGAATTTATGATAACCAACTGGAGCACACGCGATCATGCCGAACGCCGCGTGGTGGAGCATTTCGAGGATTTCAAACGCGTGGTTAAAATGGCCTGGGATTATGGGCACGGCCGCCCCGTGCCGCAATCCGACTGGGACTATCTCAGTAGTTTGGAATATTGCCGCGAGATTTTTCCTGATCCGGATATTGCCTGGTATGCCGGCCTGCAGGCGCCCCGCGTTAGCGGTGGCTAAGGCCGATCACCCGCGTGGCTTTTCCAGAACGAGAGAAGGTGGCGAGCGGGAACATCATCCGACATTCAACCTCATAACAATTTCTGAAGTTCGATCATAAGAAACGCGTCGATGCGAAAATCCAAGCTCCGTGCGGGGGCAGCTCCGCTACCGTCTGATAGGCTTATGGAGGGAGTTGTTCATGCGCCCTGCCGGGCGCCCCGGCGAATGAAAATTGCAACGGCGCACCTGGTAGCGCCGGCATCCCCTTGCCGTCAAAGGTGGACGCGGCCCGCGACGAGACTCGCCCCGACGGTAGTCGGGGCGCTCCCAGGTATTTTCGGAGGAGTTACCTCGATGTCCGATACTTTGAAAATCTTATTGGTTGCCGCCGAGGCGGTTCCCTTTGCCAAGGTCGGCGGCCTGGGCGACGTAGTGGGCGCGCTGCCGCCGGCCCTGCAGGAACTGGGGGCGGAGGCGCGCTTGTGCTTACCCAGCTATCAATTGATCGATAACGAAAAGTTCAACATTCAGCGCAGCCAGACGGTACCCGTTTTCACGGTGCCGATGGGACCGCGTACGGCCGAGGTAACGCTTTACCAAGGCGCGTCTCCACAGAACGATCAAGTTAAAGTTTATCTGATCGGCAACAATTATTACTTCGGTCGGGACGGTATCTACGACGATCCCCGCAGCCGATCAGGATATTGGGATAATGGCGAGCGATATGCATTCTTCATGAAAGCGGTTTTACCGGCGCTGAAGGCCCTGAATTGGAAACCGGATATCATTCACTGTCATGATCACCAGACCGCGCTGGTTCCCGCCTTCTTACGGTCGCATTATTGGAACGATCCCTTTTTTCAAAACACCGCCACAATTTTTACGATTCATAATTTGGCGTACCAGGGGATTTATGATTCGGAGATTTTAAGCGTGCTGGGCTTTGATCCTGGGGTCTTTTATCCCACCAGCCCTTATGAATTCTATGGCAAGGTCAATTTCATGAAGCTGGGAATTTATTTTGCGGATTTGATCACCACCGTCAGCGCGCGGTACGCGCAAGAAATCCAGACCACCTACGAGTTTGGTATGGGGCTCGAGGGGATCTTGCGTGCGCGGAGCCAGGATCTCTACGGCATTTTGAATGGCGTTGACTATTCCGTTTGGAATCCCGAAACCGACCGGCTAATTGCGCGCCATTACTCCGCTCAGGATCTGGCTGGAAAGCGCGACAATAAATTAGCTCTGCTCAAGGAAGCGCGATTATCTTTGGCCGAGGAGCAGCCGCTCATCGGGATCGTATCCCGTTTGGTTAACCAGAAAGGCTTTGATCTAATCGCCGAAAAAATTGAAGCTATCCTTGCTCTCGGCGTGAAGCTGGTAGTGCTGGGCTCCGGACAATCCAATTATCATGATCTCTTCTCGCGCATGGCACAGATCTTCCCCAAGCAAATGAGTGTGTTTTTTACGCACGATGATCGGTTAGCGCATATGATCGAAGCCGGCAGTGACATGTTTTTGATGCCCTCGCGCTACGAGCCGTGCGGTCTTAATCAAATGTATAGCTTGCGCTATGGGACGATTCCGATCGTCCGTTCAACCGGAGGATTGGCCGATACCGTTACCGAATACAACCCGAACAGCGATAACGGCAATGGATTTTGTTTCTATGACTATAACGCTCATGACCTGTACGAAGCGGTGCGTCGCGCGGTGCAGTTGTTCCATGCCGACAAAGCCGCCTGGACCAGGCTCATGCGGCGCGCCATGGCCGAAGATTACTCTTGGGTTCTCTCGGCCAAAAAATATATCGAGGTTTACGAAAAGGCGCGGTCTCGAAGGCGGTGACCTGGACCCGGCATGGTTGAGCGAGCCGCGGCTTGATCGCATTTTGCCGATCACGCGATGTACAGCCAAACGCCGTGAGGACTCATCTAATGGAAATCAAGAAGCTGACGGATTACTTGTGGGAGATCCCCCAGAGCGGTGGCATGCGCGTGCCCGGACGGATTTACGCCAGCGCCGATCTGCTGCGCGAGGGTAAGCTCGATGAGAGCCTTAACCAAGTAAAAAACGTCGCGCATTTGCCGGGCATACTAAAGTATTCCCTGGCCATGCCGGATATTCATTGGGGCTATGGGTTTCCCATCGGGGGTATCGCGGCGATAGACGCCAGTGCCGGCGTCATTTCACCGGGCGGCGTGGGCTACGATATCAATTGCGGTGTACGACTGGTGCGCAGTAATTTGGTGATCGAGGATGCCATGCCCCGCCTTAGGTCGCTGGTGACTCACTTGTTCAAACGGATTCCTGCCGGCGTGGGGTCTGAGGGCGCCATCCGCAAGCTCAAACGCGAGGAAGTCAGCGCCGTCGTCGCCAAAGGCGCGCGCTGGGCTATTGAACAAGGTTACGGCTCGGCCACGGATCTGGAGTACATGGAAGAATACGGTTGCTTGCCCGGCGCGGATCCTGACGCGATCAGCGACCGAGCTTATGCGCGCGGGGCGCACCAGGTAGGCACACTTGGGTCGGGAAATCATTTCCTTGAGATCGACGCCGTCGCGGAGATTTTTGACGAGCCGGCCGCCGGAGCCTTCGGGCTTTTCCAGGATCAAATTTGCGTCATGATCCACTCCGGGTCGCGTGGCTTTGGCTATCAGATTTGTGACGACTACTTGCATGTGATGGAAAAAGCCATGCGGAACTATGACCTGCATCTGCCGGACCGCCAATTGGCCTGCGCGCCCCTGGGTTCCCCGGAAGCCACCGCGTACTTTGGGGCCATGTACGGCGCCGCCAACTTCGCCTGGGCCAATCGGCAAGTCATGATGCACCTGGCTGAACAAGCCTTTCTTGAAAGTCTCGCGATCTCTCCCGCGCAACTGGGCTTTCGGCTGGTGTATGACGTCTGCCACAACATTGGAAAGTTTGAAGAGCATGTTATCGATGGGCAACCGCGCCGAGTGTGCATGCACCGCAAAGGCGCCACGCGCGCCTTTGCTCCCGGACATCCTTTAGTGCCGCCGGCCTATCGCTCCGTCGGGCAGCCAGTAATAATCCCGGGCGACATGGGCACGAATTCTTATGTCCTAGTTGGCACGGCCGCGGCCATGGAACAGACCTTCGGCAGCAGTTGCCACGGCGCCGGTCGCGTGATGAGTCGACATCAGGCCTTAAAGGAGGCGGGCGGGCGCGATCTTTGCGGGGAGATGGCCGAGCGCGGGATCATCGTCATGTCGACGGGCAAGCGTACATTGGCCGAAGAAAGGCCGGAAGCCTACAAGGACGTTACACGCGTCGTAGACGTAATGCATCATGCCGGCGTGAGTCGAAAGGTGGCCAAGCTAAGGCCGCTGGGTGTAGTCAAAGGCTGATGGGCTGCGGCCTTTGATGAGCCTATCGACAAAAGGTGACCCTACGGCGCCCGGTCCTATGTCTCCCTCCGTCAAGCCGCCATCTACGAGAAATTTCAAAACCGCATAATCCGTCATGAATCCGCGGACCGTATACGGAATTCATAAAACCAAATGCGAGGATTTCATCCACCGCGGTTGTCAACCGGACGGAGGATTGACTTAGTCGCCGCCTATGTTCGCCAAGGGTGATAGGAGCGCCCGCCTCAGAGGGGTTAATTTTTTAAAAAATTGTTGTTGCATTTCGGTTAAATTTCATGTAAACTCGTTTTGCGTTGTCAGAAGTGGAGGCTACATGACTCACACGTTGGCGTTGAGTGGAAGTTCAGTGTCGTGTCTTGTGGGTGTCATTGCTGCGGTAAGTCTACCAAGCTATCTTATCCTCATAGCCGCCTACAAGGGTTTCTTTCGCCACTATACCATCCTATATATGTATTTATTCGCGGCGACCCTGTGCACAGGCTTAGGCGCCCTGGCGCTTTGGGTCTTCGGCATTAATTCTAACTTTTATTCGTATTCTTTTTATTTTTCCAAAGCCCCGCTGATTCTATTTAAGTTTCTCGTCATTTGCTGGCTGTTCTGGTATCTCTTTTCTCGGGATTATCCTTCCGTTCGATTTAGCTTTCTCCTGGTTTTTCTGGTCACGATAGCCATCTTTTTGCTGTATTTTTCGACGGTTCCTCATACGGGCGCTTGTCCTTGCCGATCAAGGGATGTATTAGCCCACGTTACCTATTGTATTGAGCAGTATTTTACGGCGGCCCAGATGCTATTGCTGACCATATTTGGCGCATTGGTGATCGTTTTTCGAGTTTCGATCGACAACCACCTGAAAGGCATTAGTCTCGGCCTGGCCGCCAGTTTCATATTGAACTTTGGTTACCGGTGGCTGAGAACGGTTAGTTCCAATCAGTTGATTACCTATTTTCATCCAGTGCCTTACTTAGGCATGCTCATAATCTTTTGCTTTTACCTCTCGTCGGAAGTCGGTCTTAAGTCCCAGTGTACGGCTCGCCGGCTGAAGAGAATTGACGATCGACTGTTCGATGCCTTGGTAACGACCGGACTTTTTAACCGCTTTACCGATCGCTATTTCTTTGGTTTCTTTGATCGAAAGACGCCGGCCGACTTTGACCGGTGGAAGCAGTTTCGCAAGCAGGAAAGGCTGTTGGGAATTGCTAAATCTTACAACGCCGATCATCGTAGGGCGAGGCTTACATCGCCGGTCGGATTTGATTAGTGCTGAGCGCACAAAGACTGCTGGCCAGATTCATTAGCCAATCCCGATCCTCGAGTTGAGTAATCCAATCGGGCGGGATACGGCCCACGCCATTGTACGCGCCGGAAAAGGCCCCCGCAAGGCAAGCGACAGAATCGGCGTCTTCCCCGGCGTTGACCGCGCTGAGTACGCTCGCTGAGAAATCCGTCGGCGTTTTGATAAAACAATAAGCCGCGGCCGGCAGCGTTTCAAGGATATAGCCGCTGGTGCCGATCTCCGCCAATGCTTCTTCGGTGGGCAAGGGCAGCAGGCTGAGTACCCATCGCAATTGCGCCGCCAGTTCCCCATCTAGTTCTTCAATGGAGTGCGCCGTCCCCCGTATTAACCCCGAGACGCTTAATTCTTCGGTATGCAGTAATCGGGCTATCAGGTAGGCCACGGCCACAGCCCCGGCAATGGCCTTAGAGTCGTTGTGCGTGATTAAGCTGCACAGTTTAGTATTTTCTCGAAGCTCCTCTTCATCGCGATGGTACAGCAAAGCAATGGGTAGTGCGCGGATCCCGGCTCCACAGCCGGCCGCATGGACTCCGCTTTTATTCCAGGGGACGCCGGCCGCCAAATGCTTCAAGGCCGCGGACACGGTCGGCCCAGGCCCCCGACAATCTTCCGAGTGGAACCACTCAACCAGGCGTTCCGCGACGTGGAATGGTTCAAGTCGCCCGCATTGAACAAGGGATTCGGCAACAATGCGATTAAGCTGTGTCTCATCCGTATAGCAACCGGGATCAAGGTGGCTGCTGGAGTGACCGCGGTGCGCCCGCCGATACGTGCGTATCTCGCCCCCATAGTATTCTTTGATCTGCTCACGGCTGAGGAACTTTGCCGGCATACCCAAAGCGTCGCCGATAGCCAAACCCATAAAGGCCCCTTGAAATCGAGCCAAGAGCGTCGTCATATATCACCTCGCCGATTGTTGTCGGCCGCCTCGTCAACGTTAGCCCTACGGCGCGGAATGGCCTCCGGAGAAACCACACGCCGATGTCCCTGATGTCCGTAAAGCCGATACACGGCCATGCCCAAGATTACCCACGCGATCAGTTGTCGCCAAGTGGCGACCGGGATAAGCGTTGCCATGGAGATGCACACTATTACGGCCAGTATGGGTACCAGTGGGACCCATGGCGTTCGAAACGGGCGATGGATATCCGGCCTGGAATACCGCAAGTGAAGAACCGTCGCGCAGGCCGCCGCCAGCGCGCATAGAACCGCCGCGCAAGCCAGCCGACCTACAACATGAATTGGAATTATGCCGGCGCCCAGCGCTATGAGGAAACCGCCGGCCAGAATAGCAACGTGCGGCGCTTGGAATCGTTTATCGAGTTTGCCCAAGGAGAGCCACAGCAAACCATCGCTCGCCAAGGAAAGGCAAAGGCGAGATTGACTAATCAAAAGAACCGTAATGAATGATCCTAACCCAGCCAAGGCGCCGAGCTGCAAGTACGGTTCGAGCCAAATCAATTTGGTTCCTTCATCTAGTAGCGTGTGCATAGGGTCGGAGCTATTTAATTTATGGAGCGGAAGTAGGCCGGTAAACACGAGCGCCACCGCGACCAGTAAAACCATGACCATTAATAAGCTTCCCAGTATGGCGCGCGGCAGATCGCGTGCCGGATTCTTGGCCTCCGACGAAAGTGTGGCGACCGAGTCGAAGCCCAATAAGGCAAATCCGACGACGCCCGCCCCGCCCGTTGCGCCACTCCAGCCGAGCGCTCCCAGCGAGCCCATGTTCTTGGGAACCCAAGGGGTCCAGTTCGCTGGTTTGATATAGGCCAGTCCCGCCACGAGGAAAATCAACAAGGAGCTAATCTTCGTGCCCACCAACGCCACATTCAAATTCGAGGCCCCTTTTATCCCGACCAACAGCATAGCCGACAGGGGCAGGACAATAAGCATGGCCGGAAAATTGAGGAAACCGGCCACGAGGCGGCCGTCGCTGAGCCTCGCCATGGAAAAAGGCGACGTCGCCCACTGGGGCGGAATAGTCATGCATAGGTTACGGAATAAGGCTTGGAACATAGCCGACCAACCAATGGCTAGGGCCATGGCCCCCGACATGTATTCAAGAATAAGGATCCAGCCGAGCAGCCAAGCGAAAAATCTTCCCCAGGCCACGCCGGCGGCCTTGTACGGAGATACCGCACGCGTGAACATCGCGGTCATTTCTGAATAACATAACGCCACCAGACTCATGCCAAGGCCGGCCAGCCCTATGGAAAAGACGACCGTGAGACCGGCATGGCGAGAGGCCGTACGCCCGATAAACAAAAAGGAGCCGCCCTCCAGCACGGCGTCCCCCCCGCACACGACGAGGTCGGCAAAAAGACTCGCGCCCAAGAGGCCCCCCAAACTCAGCATAAGTAAATCAGTTAAACCAAGTCGGCGCGGACGGCCTGGCGCCAACGGACTCGCTTCCGCAGGGAGGGGCGTGAATGATTTCATTAACCAAAGCTCCGATGCCATTATAATGCACCTGGCTAAAGGGAAGTGTCGAGCGTCTGCCCTCTTGGCCTGAGCGTTCTCGCGACCGGCTACCTATTTCTTTAACGGAGGAGCGCCTGACATTGAGGCTACATCATGGCCGGCCTTTCCCAAAAAGCTATGCTTCTTACCATAACTAAAGTATATAACTAATCCAATAGCCAGCCAAACCATCAAGCGCAGCCAATTATGTGCGGGCAAGGAGAACATCAACATCAAGCAAGTAAAGATACCGAGGATGGGCACGGCTGGAACGAAAGGTGCGCGAAAGGGCCGCTCCGCCTGCGGATGGGTCTTGCGCATAATCAGCACGGCCGTACACACGATGACGAAGGCGAGCAGCGTTCCAATGCTGGTCAGTTGCAGAAGTTCATCAATCGGCATAAAGGCCGCCAACACGCTTACCGAGATGCCGGTGAGGATCGTTGATTTCCAAGGCGTGCGGAAGCGCTCATGCACTGCGCCGAAAAAGGACGGAGGCAAAAGTCCATCTCGCGACATGGCCAGCAAAACCCGCGGTTGGCTCAGTAGCATTACCAGCAACACGGACGTGATCCCAGTGACGCCCCCGACGGCAATCAGGAACTGCGCCCATACGAGCCCTACTTGCTTGAAGGCATCGGCGACCGGTGCATCGATGTCCAGCTTGGAATAATTAACCATGCCGGTAAGCACGGCCACGACGGCAATATAAAGCACCGTACAAATCA
Source organism: Acidobacteriota bacterium (assembly GCA_016179055.1). Lineage (GTDB taxonomy): Bacteria > Acidobacteriota > UBA6911 > JACOSC01 > JACOSC01 > JACOSC01. Next base: position 7,328 of record JACOSC010000169.1, on the reverse strand, counting down.
CCAGGGAGCAGATAATTCCAATCGGAACGTCGCGCTGCGGATTACGAGCTTCTTCCGAGTGCGTAGAGACAGAATCAAAACCTATATAGGCAAAAAAGGCCAAGGCGGCGCCGGCCAGCATTCCCAGCGGCCTTCCACCCACGTCGGTCTGTCCATACACGGTGTTTCCGAAGAAGCTGAGGCCGCCATAGCCGTAAGGGGCGAAGGGTGTCCAGTTGGTCGCTTTGATATACAGCGCCCCGGCAAAAATGACAAAGAGAACGCAGACGACTTTGACACCCACCATCGTCGCATTGAAGCGAGCGCTTTCCTTGATGCCAATCACTAAAACGACCGTGACCAGCGCAATGATCATGACCGCGGGTAAGTTAATGAGACTGGTTCCCGTAGGCTCCAGACCGAAGGCCGAATGGGGAGCATACTTGAAGAATGGACCGCTCAGCGCCGTCGGCAGATGTATATTAAAGACTTTGAGGACCGACTGAAAGTAGCCGGACCAGCCATTGGCGACCGTGGCTGAACCAATAGCATATTCCAAGATGAGATCCCAACCGATAATCCAGGCAAAGAGCTCACCCAACGTGGCGTACGCATAGGTATAGGCGGAGCCGGCTACCGGCACCATAGAAGCGAACTCGGCATAGCAGAGCGCGGCAAAGATGCACGCCAGGCCGGAGACCACATAAGAGAGCATGAGTGCCGGTCCGGAAGTCTGTCGTGCGATCGTACCGGTGGAAACGAAGATGCCCGCCCCAATGATCGCCCCCACGCCGAGGCTAGTCAGAGTAACCGGGCCCAACACGCGGCGCAGCCGGTGCTCGCCGGCCATTTCTTCCAGCAAGACTTTGAGTGGCTTCCTTGCAAACAGTTGATTAACCATTAAGGAACCTCCTTGAGTGATCCAAATTCCTCAGCGCGCCCTTTGAACGATCGGCGCCGGCCGGGGAAACCATTGCATATTAGTGGTGGGTGGACGGCGGTTTCATTTTCCCATAACTTAAATCCTAACCCGGACGAGCCGGAACCAACCAGGTTAAACTATGAACCGGCCGCGTAGCGGCCTAATGACTTTAGCCGTGTCCTTTAGGGCACGGCTCCCATGGCCCCGCCACAAGCCCCGTCACGTCAGCGACGATTGATTCCGCCGATCCTGGCGTTCTACCGGCCCCCTAGAAAATTCAGTCCCATAAATAACGCTCGACGATGCGGTACGGTTCAATCGTCCCGACAGCGTCGGGACGGAAGCAATTTCCGCCGCCGGATCTACTTTGCCTTGAAAGGCACGGCTAAAGTCATTCGGCCTCTACGCGGCCGGTTTATCCAGGCTTAGGTTTAGCGGCAATCCTTGGGTAATGACCAGCCCTAACTCGGGCGCGCCGGAGCCCAACCGGCAAATTTCAAAAGTTGAGGGCTCGGAAAACCGTCTAAATACCCGCATGAATAAAGCATGAAAGGCTACTCCAAAAAATATTTTACCCGTTTCCGCACCATTTCATCTTGTCAGAGAATATGTCACCGGGCGCTTCCACCGTTGCCTATCAAACTCGGCAAAGTAAATCCGCTGCCCGGGTCAGCCATCGAGACCGCCGTTAGTTTAGTAATGAGAACCATAACTTCATGATGAATCAGCAGGCTCTGCGGGTGAGCATCGGCGTTGGCCTCCCCGGTGCGGCCTCCCCTGTGGCGTTCCAGAGCGTCGAGTTCCCTCCCAGGGTCCTTCATTATAACAAATTTTTTGGTTTACCCAATATAAAGCGGATCGCATGAATCAAAGTAAATCGATTCGCGTCTGATTGTAGGGATCGCGGCCTACTCGCGTCCCCGCCGAGATCGGCCGGCGCGTGCATTGACGGCAACCGGCCAATGTATTAATATTTGTAACTATTCAGGCTTTTTATGAAACCACAGAGCGCACTGAACTATTCACAGTGTACGACGAGACTCGCCGGCAGGGATGCCGGCGCTCCCAGGTATTTCAGAGAAGGAGGGCGGCTGCTCATGGCACTTAGAAATTGTCTTATTAGGGGACTTATCTTCGCGCTCATCGCCACGTTGGGATACAACTTTCCTGAAATGGCCGCGGCCGGAAAGACCGGAAAAGTCAAGAAAGAAAAACGGACCGAATCGGACCGCTACTTTGACAAGTGGCTCAACGAAGAGATCACGTATATTATCACACCTGATGAAAAAGACGTGTTCAAGAAACTCACGACCAACGATGAGAAAGAACGGTTCATCGAGAATTTTTGGATGCGTCGCGCGCCATCCCAAGGCACATCGGAAAACGAATTCAAAGAGGAGCACTATCGGCGCATCACCTACGCCAACGAGCGATTTGCTTCCGGCATCCCCGGATGGAAAACCGACCGCGGCCGCATTTACATTACGTTCGGAAAGCCGGATGAGATTGAATCCCACCCTTCCGGCGGCAGCTACCAGCGCAAATTTTACGAAGGTGGCGGCAGCACGTCCACGTTTCCCTTCGAGGTGTGGCGGTACCGGCACATTGACGGCGTGGGCGACGATGTGGAAATAGAGTTCGTCGACAAATCGATGAGCGGCGAGTACCGTATCGCGCTCTCGCCGGATGAGAAGGATGCTCTCCTATTTGTGCCGAACGCCGGGTTGACAGAGTCGGAGATGATGGGCATGACTACTAAAGCGCAACGACCGTACTTTAACCCCACGGCCGATCCGCAGACACAGCTCTATAGCTTGCGTCAGAAAGATATGCCTTTTGAACGATTGGCGCAATACGTCAATTTGCAGCGCCCGCCCGCCATCAAGTTCAAAGATCTGCAAGCCGCCGTCACCGCCAGGATCAGCTTCAAACAGTTGCCCTTCCTGTCTCGCATCGACATGATTCGAGTCAATTCGCAACAAACGCTGGTGCCCTTTACCATCGAGCTGCGCAACAGCGACCTGCAGTTCAAAGTCGAAGGAACCACGCATCGCGGCATTGTCAATATATACGGCGCCGTAAAAGGCCTTACCGGCCGAATCGAGGCGGAGTTTGAAGATACCATCACGGCTGACTATGACGCGCGGACCATTGAGCAAGGTCGCCAAACCAAATCGGTTTACCAGAAAATGCTTTCGTTGCGTCCCGGCCGTTACCGCTTGGATTTAGTTATCAAAGACGTCAACAGCGGTAATACGACCACCGATGAACAGTTGATACTGGTTCCCAAATTGGCGGAGACCGATCTCGGCGCCAGCTCCGTGATTCTGGCCTCCAGCATCAAATCTATACGGAACCTGATTTCATCGCAAAAAGAGCAGTTTGTCATCGGCGATTTGAAAGTTATCCCCAACGTGTCCGCCAATTTTCTCCCCAACAGTGACCTACCAGTTTATATGCAAGTGTATAACATGAGCATTGATCAATCCAAATCGGCGCCGGTCATGGCGATTGAATATTCGATTCTCCAGGGGAGCCGAGTAGTTAAGAAGATTGAGGATCGGGAGGGAAAGTCGATCGAATTCTTTTCGGCCAGTCGTGTGGTTGTGGTTAAGGCGTTGCCATTAACCGATCTGGGTTCTGGGGAATATCGATTACGGATCGTAGTCACCGACAACATTACCGGCAAGAAAGTCGAGACCGAATCAAATTTCAAGATTAGTTAGCTATCGAGACTGTGACAAGAGTGCTGGTCTGAGCGGTGGCGAGGTGAGTAGGCGCCACAGAGACACAGTGCCCACTGAGAAGCCAAGAAATGGATTTGAACAAAATCACAGAACAAATGAAAGATTGAATGACGGCCGTATTCCTCGATGGACTCTGTGCCTCTGTGGTGAGAAGGGAGAGGCCATGTTGGAGGGGCTTCAAACCCGTCAAATACTCGCATGAATAAAGGACGAAACCCGACCTACAAAAAATATTTTGCCCGTATCAGCACAATCTCATCTTGTCAGATAGTAATGGTTTTGACGGCCGTGGTGGATCCTTCTGCGTCGATGGTTGTGCCGATCAGTGCACGCCCGCAACCGCTAAACCGGCGGCTCGACGGGCACATCCATAAACACAACTCAGATCAAAGATTTCTGTTTTTCCTCAGCCCTCTTTTAACGGAGACGCCTCAGTGGGTTTAAATTTTCATAGGCACCCCAAATCTTACCCTTCCCGTCAGAACTTCCACTGGCGAGAAACTTACCGTCAGGGGACCAGGCCACCGAGTACACGCCATAACAGCAGTTGTCGCCAGTGAGTTGGCGTACCGGGTCTGGACTTGCAGGGTTCCAGATTTTAATGAGCCTGTCCGCGTATCCTTCAACTGAGCTAAAGCCTGCGCTGGCAAGTAAGCTCCCATCCGGACACCAATCCAAAGACTGCACATTACTGCGCTCGGAGTGCCCCGGCAATGTGGCGAGCAAAGCGCCGGTTGCGACATTATAGATATCTATCTTCGAAGGATCATCCAGGGGACGGCCTCCTGCACTTCCGGCCGCCACTAGGTCGGCTTTTGGTGAGAACGCTACAGATATTAAAGAGACATTGTGGCGCGGACCAAGCAAAGAGCCGCAGGTGGGTGGGTTGATGTTACCATTCCACAGTATTACCTGCCGACCACTCGTGCCAACTACTTGTCCGCCGCAAGTAATATAGCCTGGAAAGCAAGATGTACCAGCACTCGCAATATGTACGCCATCCGACGACCAGGCTATCCCTACCATTACCTCGCAATACGAATTCGCGCTGTAGGTCGGTTGTCCCATATTCTGCGTATCCCATATCCGAATCTTGTAGGCATCCGCAATAGGACCGGGCTGGACGGTACTGGTAAGAAACCGGCTATCTGGTGACCAGGCTAAGCCGTTCACACCACCGCCAGGTTCGTAGGCGACAACTGTCGCATTTGTCGCTGGGGTCCATATCACGAGCTTACTACCTTGGGGCTCACAGGTAACCGCAGGACTATTTGGATTCCAAGTACCGATGGCTATCCGCGTCCGGTCTGGAGACCATGCAACCGCTTTAATACGACATGACCCCACCGACCCGACCTGGAGCTCTTGACTCGGATTTAAGAATTCGAGATCAGTGATATTATAGATTCTGACGAAACCATCATCAGAACCGGTGGCGATCTGTACATTAGTTAGGAGTGATGGGATCCGATGGCGCCCAGGACACCGCGGTGACACCAGCCGTTGCGCCTTCCAGTTGTACTAACCGTGTCGATTGCCAGTTGGCAGGATTGCTACACACTACACCCGCCAACGGCACACCGACCTGGCTCGTAAGAATGAGCCCTATAACCGCGAAGAGAATTAACCGACGATTTGACATCCAGATATCCTCCTTCTCATTTAAGCTGAAGTTTTGATCTAGCTCCCTCTTAGCCCTTTGTTTGAGCTTGCTCACATAAACTTTAAGGTAACAGACTTTGATAGAATACCTTTGCTTAAGGTTCATTGTCAACCAGAGATTGTTGTGGTAGATTTGTAGCGGCCCCTCTATGCCAGCAGCCTGTTGGATTAATAATTGTGGTCAATGGTTCTAGGATTTAATCTTCGACCTGATCCTATTCAATGGAGATCTGATATGAAGCAAGACCTAATGAGAGTCGCCGTTATAGCCGCGTGGATTTGGCTGGGAATATCGGGATCGATAACACATTTGCTTGCCTTTGGTGCCTGCAAGAGTAAAGGTAACTTGGAAGAGTTGAAGATGCTAGGGCTCGGACCAATCTATTGGCTCGATTATAATAGAACAGGCAACAAATTAGCCGTGGCGAGCGGGGCAGGTGGAGTGGTCATTTGGAATCTCCGGAAGGGAGAAGTAGAGCGGGTACTGGTAGGCCACCGGGCAGCCGTGGTGGCCGTAACATGGTCTCCGGACGGCTTGATGATTGCCAGTGGGTCAACGGATCATATGATAAAAATATGGCAGGTCGACACGGGATCGCTGATTCGAACCCTTCAGGGCCACAAGGATTGGGTGCATTCGGTGGCGTGGTCGCCGGACGGTAAGAGGATCGCCAGCGGCTCTTATGATCGCACGGTTAAGATCTGGGACGCTTCCACCGGCGAATTGATCCGAACACTGGTGGGACACAACGACTGGGTAACTTCAGTTTCTTGGTCGCCTGATAGTTCCAAAATTGCCAGTGCGGGGGACATTGTTATAAAAATCTGGAAGGCAACCACGGGCGAAGACTTGCGAACCCTGCGCGGTCACGTGAGCATGGTGCGGGTGGTCGTGTGGTCCCCGGATGGCAAGCAACTCGCCAGCGGTTCTGAAGATTGGACGGTCCGGGGGTGGGATGCTGAAAACGGCGACCTGCTTTGGACCTCGCGGGTCCATCTCGCGGCCATCTGGTCCCTGGCCTGGTCTCCCGATTCCACCAGGATCGTCAGCGGGGGTTGGGATGGACGCGCCATTATCTGGGAGGCGGCCACCGGTCGTCTGATACGGACTCGGGAGGCGGGGAAAACCGCGGCTAATTTTTACGTCAGTTGGTCCCCCGAGGGCGCACAGATCGCCAGCGCTTCCTTTGTAGACCTCGAGATCTGGAAGCCCGAAACGGGCGAGCTCGTCAAAGCCTTGTTTGGGCACACAGATGTGATCATGTCCCTGGCGTGGTCCCCGAATGGTTCCAGGATTGCCGGCGGTGACACGCAGAAGCAGGTCCATGTATGGGACATGGAAACGGGCCGCCGTATTCATATCTTGGCGGGAGTCGATAGGAGGGGGGTGGCCGTGACCTCTCTGGCCTGGTCTCCGGATGGCTCAAAGATCGTTAGTGCCGCAGAGGCGGAGCCCATTACGATTTGGGATGCAGAAGCCGGAACGCTGTTAAGAACAATGCCGGACAATGAGGCGGAGGCTCTCGCCTGGTCCCCCGACGGCTCACAAATCGCCGCGGGCGGGTTTCTCGGGATCAGGATCTGGGAGGCCGAGACCGGCGTGCTGATTCAAACCTTGAACGGCCACGCGCTTTATGTAAGCTCTCTGGTCTGGTCGCAGGACGGGTCGATACTAGCCAGCGGATCTATGGATGGTACGATTAAGTTTTGGGATGTGGCCAAAGGCGCCGTTGTCGGGACCCTTGTGGAGAAAGGGCGTGTAACGTCAATTTCGTGGTCGCCCGACGAGTTGAAGATGGCGAGTGGTTCAAGTGATCACTCGGTAAAAATTTGGGACCTGGAAAGCGGATTGCTCGGGCAGACGCTCAACGGACATACCGACACCGTGTGGTCGGTGGCTTGGTCGCCCGATGGGTCGACGATTGCCAGCGGATCGGAGGATTGGAAAGTTAATCTCTGGAATGCCGAAACGGGTGCGCTTCTGCAGGCGCTGCCCGGGCACATGCTTTGGGTGCGCG
>JACOSC010000084.1 GCA_016179055.1 Acidobacteriota bacterium | reverse complement strand
CAGCGAATTGCGACAGGCGATCGAGGCGTTTGTCGCGGCGTATGGCCCCAAGGCGAAACCCTTCGTTTGGCGCAAACGAGAAGTAAGGGGATCCCAGCTCAGAAATACTATCGTTAACTTATGCAACTAAGCACTAGCAGGGCCGGCGCCACCGTGCCATAGGCCGCCTCCCCAATTCCGACCGTAGCGCGCGCCATAAAAAGGGAAAGATAGTTTCCGGCCAGCCCGGCCAGGGCGGTGGCCACGCTCCACACGGCGACCCCGCCGGCAATGAGGCGAGTGCGCGAGCGCCGATCCCCGAGGACGCCGAAGGCGGGCGAGGCGAGCATGTAGACAATGACAAAGCCGCTCATCAGTGATCCGAGTTGGGTGTCGCTAAGCGTCAGAGACCGTTTCAAGCTCTCGCTTAGGGAGGCGACAATATAGCGATCCAGATAGTTAAAGAGGTTGATGCCGGTGAGAATAGCTACTGCGATGTACGCGGCGCGCATGGGCGATGGCTCCCTCTTCGTCATGCTTCCAACTTTACCAGAATGGCATGGATAATCCCAGTGCGGCGTGGCTCGATCCTGGGCGTTGAAATTATTGGCGAGGCGAGGAGAAATCCCGCGGCTCTCGGGAAAACCATGGGATGATTTCGCCGGCCATCCAGCTTACGCAGAACGCCGGCTCGGTCCACACGATGGGCTCGTAGCCTTTTATAAAAGCGGTGTAACTGCTCAGCCCATGGAGGCGGTTCTGTATCGGCTGTGTGCCCTAAGTCGTCGATGGTAGAACAATTACGAAATTTGAAATCGGGAATCGCATGGAAACCCGGAGGGTTTCCAGCCATTAGCCGGTGGTTGAGCGCAGCGATACCACCGGAACGCCGCCATGAAAACCGCTGCACCCCGGCGGGGTGCAAGCACGAGCCGTCTGGCCCTTGCTCGCACCCCTCTGGGGTGCCTCCGTTTTTCGTTCGTTGACCGGTGGTATCGCTGCGCTCAACCACCGGCTAATAGCTGTCAAGCCTCCGGCTTGGTCGAAGGCGTGGCTGAACAGTTACAAAGCGGCTTGGGGTTTAAAGGCAGGGCCGTCGGAACGGTGCAGGCGGTTCGTCCACCGTCCCTAGGGTCCATAATGAAGGCCGTCTCATAGACGCCGCTTCACGGGTCCGCGGTTGCCGACGAGGAGCACCTACATGAGCTCGCTCATGATCTCCTTGAGCGATTGACGACTCGGCCTAGTTTTTTCCATGGATAAAGTGGCGAGCGGAGCATCCACCAGATTCAGCAAGGAGAGAAAATCTTTTTTCACGGGGTCTATGTAAATCAAGCCGGTCAGCAATTCGCCGGAGTCCTTGGTTTTTTCCAACAACGTCATGGCTCCGACGCGGTCCAAGGGATTGTGTTCGCGATCCAGCTTTCGCAAATAGATGTGCGAGCCGTCATGCATATCAACCTGGATCGTCGTGCCTTCGTCATAGTCCACGTGAATCGAATTAAAGAATGGGACGAAGCCAACCTCATTTAATAACTCTTCATGCTCCTTGGCAAAGGCATAGCTTTTAGTGGACCCCTCATGGTTATTAAATGTCACACAAGGGCTGACCACGTCGATCACGCAGGTGCCGCGATGGGCCAGCGCGCCCTTGAGCAGCGTGACCAATTGCTTGGGGTCACCGGCGAAGGAGCGGGCGACATAAGTCGCCCCCAACTCAATAGCCAACTGGCAGCAGTCAATGCTGGGCAGATCGTTGACGACGCCGGTCTTGAGTTTGGAGCCCAGGTCCGCCGTGGCCGAGAACTGGCCTTTGGTCAGCCCGTATACGCCGTTGTTTTCGATGACGTAAATGATCGGCAGGTTACGGCGCAAAAGATGGCAAAACTGACCAAGTCCGATGGAAGCCGTATCGCCATCGCCGCTGACGCCAATCCCGATCAAATGTTGATTGGCCAACATTGCTCCGGTAGCGATGGCCGGCATACGCCCATGAACCGCGTTAAAGCCATGCCCCTGATTAACAAAATAAGCCGTGGTCTTGCTGGAACACCCTATGCCGCTCATCTTTGCTACGCGATGCGGCTCCACACCATATTCCCAGAAGGCTTTAATAATCTGACTGGTAATCGCATCATGCCCACATCCCGCGCAGAGTGTTGACTCTTGGCCGCGGTAGTCGGCCATAGTAAAGCCCAGACGGTTAACCGCTTTCGGCGGCATCGTTCCTGTCGTGGCCATATGAATTTAATCTCCTTCCCTTTCTCTTGACAAGATGGACTCCGTGACAAAGCGCGCATCGATGGGCAGCCCGGTGAAATGACGAAGGCTGCGGATCTTGCCGGCTTCCCGAGCGACTTCAAGGCGTATGAGGTCGGCCATCTGACCATCGCGGTTTTGTTCCACTACATAGATGCGTTGGCGCCGGCGCACAAACTCGCCCACTTCCGGACCGAAAGGTATGGCGCGTAGGCGCAGATAATCGGTCGGCGTGCCTAAGGCTTCCAACTGATCGCGGGCTTCCAAAATGGCGTAGTGTGTCGTGCCGTACGCAATTATCCCAATCTCGGCCGAGTCGGCGCTTTCCACGACAGATCTTGGGACATATTGCCGAGCCGTTTCATATTTTTTGGCCAAGCGATTCATCAAGTCAACATATACCTGCGGCTTCTCACTGTATTGCGCTTTTTCGTTGTGACCGCTGCCGCGAGTAAAATATCCGGCCAGTGGATGGTTAGTTCCCGGCAAAGTGCGGTAAGGAATTCCATCGCCGTCGACGTCGCGATAGCGCTCAAAGTGACCAATGCGCGACAGATCTTCCGCCGTCAAAACCTTGCCGCGGTCGATGGGCTTCTCGGGATATTCAAAAGGCTCCGACATCCAGTTATTCATCCCCAGATCCAAATCACTCATGACGAAAACCGGCGTTTGGAAGCGCTCGGCCAGATCGAAGGCCGCGATGGCCATACTGTAACATTCTTCAACGCTCCCCGGAATCAGTACAATGTGTTTGGTATCGCCGTGGGATAATAACGCCACAGAAAAAATATCGCCTTGTGAAGTGCGGGTCGGCAAGCCGGTGCTGGGGCCGAGACGCTGTACATCAAAAATCACGGCGGGGACTTCCGCATAATAACCGAGGCCGGTGAATTCAGCCATTAGTGAAATGCCCGGACCCGAGGTTGACGTCATGGCACGCGCGCCCGTCCAGCCGGCGCCCAGCACCATGCCCAGCGCTGCCAGTTCATCTTCAGCCTGCACGATGGCAAAGGTCGCCTTGCCGGTCTCTTCATCGATGCGGAACCTTTTAAAATACTCAATGACGGTTTCGCACAGACTGCTGGAAGGAGTAATCGGGTACCAGGCCACCACGGTACAACCGGCATACAAGCAGCCAATGGCCGCCGCCGAGTTTCCGTCGATAATGATTTTGCCGCGGGTTTTATCCATCCGCTGGATTTTGAAAGGGTCAAGCTTCGGTAAATGGGCGCGGGCGTAATCCGCGCCAATCTGTACCGCTTTGATGTTCGATTCTGCGGCTTTACTTTTTGACTTGAATAGACGTCGAATCGCGACTTCAATTTCCCTGAAATCGATGCTCAGCAACTCCGCGGCCACACCCACGTAAATCATGTTGATCAGAAGTCTGCGAGCCCTGGCATCGCCGGAGACTTGTGCAGCCAGTTTGCTGAAGGGCACCGGATACATGTACAAATCGTCGCGCAGCCGAGCCAGGGGCAGGCTTTCCTCGTAGATCACGGCCGCATGGGGGCGGATCTTTCGTATATCGTCCGCCGCGGTCTCCGAATTCAAAGCGATCAGAACGTCCACATCTTTCTTATGGGCAACATAGCCGTCTTGGCTGGCCCGAATCGTGTACCACGTGGGAAGCCCGGCAATGTTCGATGGGAAAATATTCTTTCCACTGACCGGAACTCCCATTTGAAAAATGGCCCGAAGTAAAACCAGGTTGGCCGATTGGCTGCCCGAGCCATTGACGGTTGCCGCTTGTATGCAGAAATTGTTTATAATTAGGCCGTCGTGCGATGACCACTCCCTCTCCTCAGCCGGAACTGCTCGTTCGGATGGCATACTGACCCCTTTCGTTAAGATTTTAGAGGGAAATTATAATACATAGGCGAGCAAGATTTCTAGACCCTAATCGAACGGCGGCCGTGTGCGTCAAAAATATAGGTAGGAATGGACAAGAGATAGGGTTTTTCCGAACATCTAATAAATGCTGATAAGCCTTCAGAATAAATCTTGCCAGCCCGCCAAGGCGGGAACACAACGGCACTAAGCTCACAATACAATTCGCTTAATTCCAACCTTGTTGTGTCTTCGTGCCTTTGTGGTTAAATGAATCCTACCATAAATATACAAAAACATTACCAGAAAATCTCCCTGGTCGATTCAAACCAACAACAAATTTGACACACACTCGCGAACGCGCGGCCCATTGCTTCTGTTAATTGTTTTTGATAACCTCTGTGCGGTGGTGATTGTCTATTTTTCATTGGGATCGAACCTGGGCGATCGTTTGGGATATATGGAGGCCGCCTTATCAGCGTTCCCCGCCGCGGGTATACGGGTTCGACGCGTATCGTCGGTATATGAGACCGATCCGGTCGGCCTTTTGGATCAACCTAGATTTTTGAACTTGGCGGTTCAAGGCGCAACTCAGTGGACTCCTAAACGGCTGCTCCAAGCGGTTCAGTCCATCGAAAAATCCCTAGGTCGGCAACGATCGGTGCGTTGGGGGCCCCGATCGATCGATATTGACCTTCTGTTGTATGGGCGGCGTGTCATTAAAATGCCCGATTTACAGATACCGCATCCGCGCATGGCCGAGCGGAGGTTTGTCTTATTGCCTTTGGTGGAAATTAGTCCTCGAGCCGTTGATCCTTGGCGCCATGTGACCGTGCGAACGCTTCTCGAACGCTGCCATGACCGTTCATGCGTGGAAAAGTATTGCAAAAAATAGTGTTGCTGCCCTATAATGGCTTAGTGTTCTTATGGTAGCGGCGATACCTTCATTCCTACGTTTCGTGGTGGAGTCCTATCATTCGGCTGGAGTGGCGGTTAACCAATAGCGGTCATTGAACGGCGGTGGCGCAGCAACCGGCGCTGACTGCGGAGGCGTGCCTTGGCAAGTGTGGCGGGGTTCTTAGTGCGGACATCCTATGGAAGTTGTTGAACAGATCCGCCAGATGGCGGCCATTACAAAAAAAGCAGCCCGTGAAGATTTAAAGGTAGGACTAGTCCCCACTATGGGAGCGCTGCATGAAGGTCATCTGAGCTTAATCCGTAGAGCGAGAAAGCAATCGGACGTCGTGACCGCTTCCATCTTTGTGAACCCAGTCCAGTTCGGACAAAACGAAGATTTTGATAGCTACCCGCGGGAACTATCGTCGGACCTTCGACAGTTGTCAGCGGCAGGGGTTGACTACGTTTTTGTTCCAACGGCCGCCGAGATGTATCCGCCGGAATTTTCTACTTGGATTATGGTGGAAGGGCTAAGCCATAAGCTATGCGGAATCTCGCGACCCCAACATTTTCGCGGCGTGACCACTGTGGTGGGAAAGTTAATTCATATTCTACAACCGGCCTTTGCCTTTTTTGGGCAGAAAGACGCCCAGCAGACTATTATTATCCGCCGGATGTTGTCGGACCTTAACCTTGAGACCGAACTTGTGGTCTGTCCCACCGTACGAGAGTCCGATGGCTTGGCGATCAGTTCTCGTAATCGCTACTTGAACGGGCCAGAGCGAAATGCGGCTACCGTCCTTATACGATCCTTGCGCGCGGCGCAGCAAATGATGGACGAAGGGGCGCGTGACGGCCAACAAATTCTGGATAAGGTAAAGCGCTGCATTGAGGGCGAGCCGTTGGCTCGCATCGATTATATTGCGCTGGTTGATAATGAGAGGTTGAATCCGGTAATATCCATTGATCGGGAGGCGTTGCTGGCCGTGGCCGTGTTCATTGGAAAGACACGGCTGATCGATAATCTGCCTATCCACTTGGGAGATTGAAATTATGGCAAGCGGTTTATGTCCTCGCTTTGCGGTGCGTACCATACGGCGGCCGCTTGCAGGCCCGCGCCGGGCTTGCCGGAGTTCTTCGGATTTATACGGTTGCCGCTAATGGCATGAATCAATAATGGAGTCCTTTAATGGAAAAGGTTAAAGCTAAAGTTAAAGAAGCAAAGAAACCTGACGTGACCTCCGCGCCGGGAGTGCCCGAGTCGGTGGGCATACTAAGAGAGTACTACATCACCATAATCACCTGCTTAGTGCTGGCCCTATTTGTGACGACCTTCGTGGCGCACCCCATGTCGGTTCCCACGGAATCGATGGTGCCGACAATTTTGGTGGGCGACCGCTTGATTGTGGATAAATTTACTCTCCGTGTTGATTCTCTGATTGGCCGCAAGCTGGCGCTGGGCCGCGAAATAAAGCGAGGGGACATCGTTGTCTTCAAATTTCCTCGAAACCCGGAGACGCCCTATGTGAAGCGGGTCATCGGGTTGCCCAATGAAACTATTACTATTCGTAAGCGAGAGATCTTTATCAATGGCCAGCGCTGGGAAGATCCGTACGGTCGCTATATGGATCCTCAAATTGAATTGCACTATCGGGACAATCATGGGCCGATCACCATCCCGCCGGAGTCCTACTTTGTGATGGGAGACAATCGCGACAACAGTGCCGATAGTCGTTACTGGGGTATGGTGCCGGCCAGCCACATCATTGGGCGACCTTTATTTGTTTTTTGGTCCTATGCCGACCCGCCGTACCAAGAGATTCAAAGCCAGAATCCGGTTATGGTCTATCTTGATCGGATTATCCATTTTCCTACAAAAACTCGATGGGGCCGAATGGGACGACAAATCAAATGAGCCTCGCTCCGGTTAGCGGTATTATGATAGCTAAGAATATTCGCGTGTCGATTGGGAAAAGATAAATTCGCTTGAGGGATTGCCCATGGGGAAGAAAACCAGTGCTCGAACGTTATTAGTTTTGATTCTCATTAGCGGTTTGTTCTATCAGCCGGTACCGGCGGAGCATCGTTCCATCGAGGAATTCAGTCAGCAAGTCAATGACTTGCTTCATCGTCCAAAATTTAGATCCACCTCATGGGGAATACAAATATTAGACCCGGATAACGACGAAATCCTTTACGCCAAAAACGCCGACAAGTTGTTTGTGCCGGCCTCCAACACCAAGCTGTTTACTACGGTGACGGCCTTTGAAAAACTGGGACCGGACTTTCGATTTAAAACCAACGCTTTTATCACGGGAAGCCCGTCCGCTTCCGGTGTTGTTGATGGGGATTTAATCTTGGAAGGCCGTGGGGCCTTCAATTTCTCCAACCTGATTCATACGGCGTACTCCCCTACGGCTATTCTGACCGATTTGTCCATACAAATTGCAGCCAAGGGAATACGCCAAATTGAAGGGGACCTTATTGCCAACGATGCCTATTTCCCGCACACGCACCAACCGGTCGTCGTGCGCAAGTACGCTCGGCGCGGCCGGCGCAAAGGGAAAGTCGTCAATAAAACCGTGACCTCAGTTGTGTGTCCGCTGGCGCCGCAAGACGGCGTCATACGGATTGCGGTTTCGCCGGGCGGAGCGCCGGGCCAAAAGGTAACCGTATTTACCGCGCCCGAGGCGCGTTACTTGCAAGTGGAAAACCGAGGCATCACGGGGCCGCGTCGCGCCAAGCGCACATTGACCGTAACCAAGAAGGGAAGCAACGGAATTGTGATTTCCGGAAAACTCCCGGTGAGTAGCTCGGGCTACCATTGCACGCTCCCCATTGAGGATCCTCCTAAATTCATGGCCGCTTTGTTCAAAGACATCTTAGCGCAACACGGCGTAAAGGTGGTGGGTTCGGTTCGTTCCTGCTATGGCAGAGCTCAGTGTGGCCTGGCGCGCGAATACTGGCAGTCGGTGGCGGTTCATGAATCGCTTCCGCTGGTTGATATCATTCAAGTCATTAATAAGGAGAGCCATAATTCGATGGCGGAACTCTTGCTCCGCTCGCTGGGCAGTGAAGTCAGGGGAGAAGGCACGCTGGAAGCCGGCCTGGCCGTCGAAGCGGATTTCTTGCAGGAGATTGGCGTCAATCCTTCGCAGGCGAACCTTGTCGATGGGTCTGGGTTGTCCAAGGAGAATCTGGTGACGCCGCAAGCCGTCACGCGGCTGCTCAAGCATGTTTACCAGAGAGAATATTTTCCATCCTTCTTTGGCACACTGGCGATTAACGGTGTGGATGGAACGCTGCGCCGGCGCATGGATCAGCCGGAGCTACGGGAGCGCATTCACGCGAAAACCGGCACGCTTTCAAATTCCATAACACTTTCCGGTTACGTAGCGCTGGAGAGGAACCGGCGAATTCTGTTTAGCATTATGGCTAATCGGTTGACCATCAGCGCCCATTCGGCGCGGCGTATGATCGATCAAATCTGCGATTTAATCGTGGGCCACTTTGGCAGCGACGACGGGACCAGTCCGCTCCAGGACGCTATCATACGCACCGCAAAAAACGAAGCGGCGGGTCATCTACACATGTCTGGACCGGCGTCGTATGCTCACCGTAATTAGCCGGAATGCTCCTTACGCCCTTTCTATGTGCGAGGCAGGTTGGTAGTCTGGCTTGAAATCCTGGCAAGCGCAGTACCGGCTTTTATTAAGGCACCGTGCCAACATTGCGCGTAAGATTTTCGGTAAGTCGGAGTGAAGAAATTAACTTTTTTTGTAACGGTTCGGGGGGTCTGCACGGATACAGAACCGGGAGCGGTATCGACCGGGTCTACGTACTATTCGGCGCTTACCCGGTCGCTACCGCTCCCGGTTCTGTATCGGTCTGATGCCTTAACGCGTGTGTGGTTGATGGGTTATGAATGTCGACCAGCTAATTGATGGGATACTGGAACAGGACACACGGGCTATAGCGCGCGGCATTAGCATTATAGAGAACCGCTCGCCTCAAGCGGAGACCATTTTGAGGCGGATTTACGCGCGCACCGGCCGTGCACGAATCGTGGGGGTCACCGGCGCGCCCGGGTCGGGCAAGAGCACTTTGGTGGATCGCCTCATCGCACAGTATCGCCAAGCGGATTTAAGGGTGGCGGTGCTGGCGATCGACCCCAGCAGCCCCTTTACCGGCGGCGCCATTTTGGGAGACCGCATACGTATGCAGGCGCACGGCGTAGATCCCGGGACGTACATTAGAAGTATGGCAACGCGCGGCCATCTGGGCGGTTTGGCGAGAGCTGCCGTAGACGCCCTCTCGATCCTGGACGCCGCGGGTTTCCAGATTATCCTGGTTGAAACCGTCGGTGTCGGCCAAGATGAAGTGGAAGTCGCCAAGACCGCCGATATCACCATGGTAGTGTTGGTGCCTGGTATGGGCGACGATATCCAAACCATGAAAGCCGGCTTGATGGAGATCAGCGATCTCTTCGTTATTAATAAGGCGGATCGCGACGGTGTGCCTCGTGTCGAACGGGAGCTGCAGGCACTGCTCTCACTAACCGATCGGAGCGACGATTGGACGCCGGCAATTGTCAAGACGATCGCTCTCGAAAGCGTCGGGTTGGAGGATCTGGTCTCGGCCATTGACCAATTCTTTGCTTTTATGAAAACTTCGCCCCGGCGTACGGAGCGGCAGCGTGAGCGCACGGCCGCCCGTTTGCGGGAGCTCTTACAGGAGCGTTTGCTGAAAACGGCTTTGCAGGTCGGTAACGCCGAGGGTGAGTTCGATGCGCTCGTGAAGCGAGTTTCCGCCAAAGAGCTGGATCCCTACACCGCGATAGAAATGCTGATGCCTAAATTAGAGAGACGACCGATTGAAGATGGAGTGGGGAAATTTTGAAATTTCTGTAGTTTCAGATGGCGCCTTTTGGTTGGACGGCGGGGCCATGTATGGTGTAGTGCCGCGCACGCTCTGGTCATTGGCCACTCCGCCCGATGCGCAGAATCGCATCGAAGTGGCCCTTAATTGCCTGCTGGTGCGTACCCCCGCCGGGAACGTGCTGTTGGATACCGGCCTCGGCGATAAATACGACAATAAATTTGCCGAGCGCTTCCATGTGGATCGATCGCGCCGCTTGGTGGAGGAGCTTGGCCGGCTTGGTCTAACCCCGTTAGATATCGACATGGTCATTAACACTCATCTCCATTTCGACCACGCCGGAGGAAACACGCGGCGCGATGACCAGGGCAAGGTCATTCCCGTATTTCCCAAGGCGCGTTACGTGATTCAGCGCGGTGAGTGGGCCAATGCCAATGCGCCTAACGCGCGTAGCCGCGCCTCGTATCATCCGGAGGATTGGCTTTCCCTGGAAACGAACGGCCAAGTTCACTGGGTCTCGGGCGATCAGGAAGTGCTTGCCGGCGTTTCCGTCTTCCTGACGCCGGGTCATCTGCGGGATCACCAGTCCGTGCGTATATCGTCATGCCAAGGTGACCTCGTTTTTCTGTCCGATATCATACCGACGGCGCACCATTTGAAGCTGCCCTGGATCATGAGCTACGACTTGTATCCCTTGGAAACCTTGGAAACGAAGCAGGCCTTGATTCGGCGCGCCGTGGCCGAGCATTGGCTCTTAGTTTTTTACCACGATCCGCGCGTGCCTATGGCTTACTTAACCGAGCAGGATGGACTTCTCCAAGTCGACCCGTATGTATCCAGCTAATCGCCGGCGGACCATGCAACGTTTTGTACCGCAACCTGAGCCGCGTGAGCCAAAGAGTTTTCGTAACTGTTCAGGGGGAAGCACCGATACCGAACCGGGAGCGGTAGCGACCGGGTCTATGTGCCATACGGCACTCTGGAGTTTCGGACATTTGGTAGGGAGTGAGTCGCCGCTGACTATCCAAAGCTCCAAAGGAGCGCGCTATAATAGCCAGGGGCAAGCGGAGCGCAGCCCCTGGAAAGAAAGCGTCCCCAGCACGCAAGCCCTGAATGGGCGCACTAATAATGGGGATTAATTCCTTTGCCGCCGTCGTTGTCTTCCATACGTATCCATCGAGCAGAAGGGTAGCGCGCCCTTTCAGGGCGCATAGCTTCGGCCATGTTACGTACCAGGGGCGGCGCTGCGCTTGCCCCTGGCTATTATAGAACGCTCCTTCGGAGCTATGCGGACTAGCTTCGGGCTATGGCGGGAGGCTCGCTCGCAGTGGTGGAGACGAAAGGATCGCGCGGGGCTGTGGCCAATGTCCAAGCTCCAGAGCCCCCGTGCGGGCCGGCTCAGATACCGTCTGATAGGCTTATGATCGAATCTCAGAACGACTCCGGTGGTCCTGAATCCCGGCGCCTGACTTTCGGCTACGTGCGTAGGTCCAACATTTTCTCACTAATTCTCGCATATCGCGAAGGAAAAGGATGACATCACGATGGAAGATATTAAGTATGGCATTATCGGCGGCAGCGGGTTGTATCAAATGGATGACCTGAAGGTCATGGAGGAAGTCACTGTAGATACCCCGTTCGGCCCGCCATCGGACGCTTACATTATTGGCCGGCTGGACGAGAAGAAAGTAGCTTTCTTGCCGCGACATGGCCGCGGTCACCGCATTTTGCCCTCAGAGCTTAATTTTCGAGCGAATATTTTCGGATTCAAAGCGTTGGGTGTTGAGCGCTTGCTGTCGGTCAGCGCTGTCGGGTCGCTTAAAGTAGAGCACAAGCCCTTGGACATTGTGTTGCCCGACCAATTTTTTGATCGAACGCGCGGCCGGGCCTCAACGTTTTTTGGGCAGGGCATCGTCGCTCACGTCAGCTTCGCCGATCCCATATGCCCGGATTTAATCAACCGCGTTCAGTCGGCCGGGCATGCGGTAGGGATTAACATGAAGCGCGGGGGCACCTATCTTTGCATGGAAGGGCCGGCTTTTTCCACACGGGCCGAATCGCTGGTTTATCGCTCATGGGGGATGGATCTGATCGGTATGACCAATCTGCAAGAGGCCAAACTCGCGCGCGAGGCCGAAATATGTTATGTTACAATAGCGTTGGTGACTGATTACGATTGCTGGTATGAGCACGCGGCCGCGGTAAACACCGAAATGATCATCGCTAATTTAACGCAAAACATCAAGAACGCGCAGAAGGTTCTTCGACAATCCTTACGCGATCTTACGCTGGATGGAGCTTGCTCATGCCGTAGCGCGTTAAAGGACACCATATTTACAGATCCGGCGGTGATTCCGGCCGCGGCCAAGGCCCGGCTCCGACCGATTATTGGAAAGTACCTACGCGCGTAATCATACACGATACGGAGACTTGGAATTATGGGTATTTTGGTTGTAGGTTCTGTCGCTTTTGATTCTGTGAAGACTCCCTTTGGCGAAGCGCCTGAAATCCTGGGCGGCTCGGCCACGTACTTTTCCATGGCCGCCAGCTTTTTTACGGAAGTCAGCTTGGTCGGCGTCGTGGGTGATGACTTCGGCAATGAACATGTGCGCTTGTTATCCACGAAAGGCATAGATTTACGAGGGCTGGAGCGAGTGCCGGGAAAGACGTTTCGCTGGGCAGGTGAATATAGTTACGACTTGAATAATCGGACGACACTCGACACACAGTTAAACGTTTTTGCTGATTTCAAACCCCGTATTATCCCGGAGTATCAGACGCTTGAATATGTTTTCCTGGGGAATATTGACCCCACTTTGCAACGGGACGTGCTACGACAAATCAGGAAACCGGTCCTGGTCGGCTGCGATACGATGAACTTCTGGATCGAGCGGCAGTATGACTCTTTGATTGAAACGCTGAAATTCGTCGATATACTGGTGATCAATGATGGGGAAACGCGGGAGTTGGCCCGCGAGTCCAATTTGATTAAGGCGGCGCGCAAGATTCAAGCCCTGGGTCCTCGTACGGTGGTAATTAAGCGGGGCGAATACGGCGTGTTGATGTTCAATGACGGGCTTTGGTTTAGCGCACCGGCTTTTCCTCTGGAAGACGTGTTCGATCCGACCGGCGCCGGCGATAGTTTTGCCGGAGGATTTATGGGATATTTGGCGGCGGCCCGCGGACTGGATGCGGCCTATCTGAAAAAAGCAATTATCTTTGGCTCGGTCATGGCCTCGTTTAACGTCGAAGAATTTGGCGTGAATCGGCTGACGCGCTTAACGTATCCGGAAGTTATAGAACGCTATCGTCAGTTTAAAGCTCTGACGCACTTCGAGGATTTGGGGAATGACCTCTGCCGTAGCTAGCTGTCCGTAGTCAGCGGATCGTGGACAACCCCCGTTAGAGGTATCGGCATAGGAACTGGTCTAGGACTGGCCGCACGGGTTCGACCAAAAAGTCGGGAAACGCTTTCAGCGTTTGCCATTCCGCATCGGGCTGCCCTTGATAGTACACGGTCAAGCTAGGTTCGGCGGGGTCCAAGGTTAATCGGGCATACTCCCCATGATAGCGTTTCCCGACCCGTAACGCTTCGTGGAGAAAATGGTCTACGATGCGCTGACTACGGACAGCCAGGCAAACTATCCGGCAGATTCTAAGAAGCGGCTCAGGCAACGGTCACCCTGCGATTCGCACTTAGGCTTTTGATTTTTCTTGACTTTCTCAATACAAGCGGCTTAGGATAGACTTTAATCGTTGGGTTCTTGCCAAAGTAAGTCGGAGTTTCGGTAGCTTACTATGCCGCGTCTAATAGAGAAGCTTAGGAACCACCCGGGGTTCCTACCATTCGTATCTTTTGACAGACATGTGTCTGGAAAAGGAGGGGAGTATGAGTTCTGCATCCGGATTTATTTTGAGAATCCTAGCCACACCTACACTGATGATTTTTTTTGCCCTCTACGGCTTTGCCCAAACCTCAACGCCTCCTAGTGTGTTAAATGTTCTTTCGCTGCCCTATTACAGCGTCAGAGGCACTTGGGATTCGACGTTAACGCTGAACAATGGGTTGACGGATCCGCTGACAGTATCCGCAAAGTTATTTGCACTGGATGGTAGCCCGCTCTCCTTACCAGATTTTTCGCTAGCCCCCAACCAAAATATAGCGCCGCGTCTGAGTACTCTTCTCAATCAGGTAGGAGCCGATCCGAAATTTTGGGAAGGCAGTATTGAACTCCGATACACGGGGATCGCCATGCGCTTCGGCGCACAACTCACGGTTTTTGATTCTAGCCGAAGTCTATCCTACGATATGGAGCCCCCCATGGAGTTTAAATCCACAATCCTAGAAGGCTTGTGGTGGTCCGCGGATTCCTATACCAGCGCTCAGGTCATGCTCTGTAATACAACCGATCAAGCCCTGAACGTACAGCTTAAAGTAGAATGGCAGAGTATCGTAATTCCAGCACCGCCTATCCACCTGGTGCCCCGGCAAACGATGGTCATCGATAGCAATACATTATTGAGTACTCTCGGTATTCGTACCGAGGGAATTGGCAAAGGCGGACTTTCTATTAGTCACAACGGCTCTCCTGGCGCCCTGATTGCGCATGGTGTGGTTTTAAACCCGGGGGGACACTTTGCTTCGAATCTTAATTTTATTGATCCGGCGACTCAACCGTCCGCTGTGTTGGAAGCCACAGGGCTGTTGTTGGCCCACTCGTCCAGCCCGTTTTTTCCATTGGGTTCTTTCTTTACGCCCGTCCTTGCTTTAAAGAACGCCTCCTCGATTTCCCAAACGGCCACCGTCGTTGTTCAATATAAGACGAACGGGATGGTTCAAGTTCAAACCCTTCCGCTGATCCGTTTGGCACCCCATGAGATACAACTGGCGGATTTCGCGGCTTTACTTTACTCGCTACGCGGTACTTCCGTTGATACGGCTGGCGTGAAAGTAACCTACTCCGGAATCGCCGGCTCTTTAATGGGCACGCTGACAAGCATTGATTACTACAGTCCGCTCGTTGTCGACGCTCCCCTGGTGAGCCCAGATCCCAACATGCCCATGGGCGGCAATTATGCCTTCCGGTTGGACAGGAGCCTTCAGCCGGTGATTTATTGGAAGAATGTCTCTGCCAGACCCACGGCGCTGATGGCGATTATCCTTTATGAAGGTGGTCGGTATACCCCTCCGTTGGTAACCTTAGACATCGGCGAAACGGTGTCTATGGATATTCGGCAGCTTCGGGATAACCGTACCCCAGACCTCCAAGGCCGCCTGCTGCCTTCGAATCTACAAAGCGGGCAGGTCTTATGGATTCCTCATGAAAAGGAAATACCGATTGGCCGACTGGTCGCGTTTGACATGATCGCGGGAACAACTAGCAATTTCAGTTGCGTGAATTGCACTGATGATCGCAGCTTGCTACGGTGCGTGCCCGTCAGCATCGTCGGTAACTTTGGCACATCCCAACAGCTCACTATGTATGAGGATCATTATACGTCATCTATTCCCAATGGACCGTATGCCAGTTATCTTGTGACCAACCAGTGTGCGTATTCTTCTCAAAATGCGTCCGTAGCCACAGTCAGTACAACCGGATTGGTAAACTTGGTAAGCCCTGGATCTACAAGCCTCACAGTGCAAATCGATGGCTTTGAGACTCGTGATGATGGATTTCAGTGGATAACGGTCGCGTTACTGCTTATTGTAAATCCTCCGGTAGATGTCGATCCTACGATCTCGGTTTCTGGCCCTAGTACGGTCCCTTTAAGGTCCGGAGTGATCGGTCAAAACAATATAAACCTGACCGCGGTCGGAAGTCCCCCCGGTGGCGCCTATAGTTGGAGTACGACCAGCAACAAAGTCAGTTTAACGAATACCGATCAGCCGCAGGTTACCGTTACTTCGGTCAGTGCAAGCACGGCGCAAAACGATGTAATTATCCTTGTTACGTACACGGTTAACGGTCGGTCCGTCACTTGGCAAGGCTACCTGACCGTGGTAAAGCCGACGTCCTTAACCCTAGCTTCAGACAGCACTAACGCCAATGGGCATACGTGCGTCACCTCAACTCAAACTCCCACTTGCGAAACCAGCACTTGTGGAGGGCCAACATGTAATTACACTTCGTATCTCAGGATTTTGACCTATAACGTTATGGACCAATTTAATCCTGCTCAGGCCATTAGTGGTTTCACAATAGATATCCAAGAATCATATACAACTCCCAGTGGAAGTTGTGCTTCCACTCCGCCCATAACTGGATCAGGGACCGGCTCAATAATTACAGATTGCTTTTACTTTTGCTCCAGCACTTGTGCGAGCGGGGGATCGTGTAGCGTCTCTTCTCAACAGACAATAACTGTTAATGGATTCCAAGTAAGGACAAATAGTGTGAATTGGGCATGCTCGGGGGTTACAGTAACAGGGCAATAAATTATAAAGGAGATCGTAGTATGTCTAAGGTATATATTAAAATATACCGAGTAGCCTTTCTTATAGCTTTAACATGCTCATTAAGTATCGGCTATACGGTTGAAGCTGGGGTCATTGATTTTAAAATCAAATCGATTGCATTTGAAAAGGCAACTATGAGGGAGGCCTTAGCCGTTTTGCGCGATTATGGCATTCAGGTTTGTTTAGAAAGAGTGCCCCTTCATAATGGAGAGGAGGAAACGAGGATTTCTGGGCAACTGAGCAATGTGCGGGTTAAAGATATTTTGGAGTACCTGATCCATGCCGACCCACGTTATACCTATGAGATAGCAGAGTGTAATATCATTAACATCTATCCCAAAAATTCTAAAAATAATCCGGAAGACTTGTTAAATATCAAAATAAGTGAATTTGAAATTCGCCAATACGACTTGTATAACGCAATCACTCACATTGCTCAAATTGCTCCGGAGCTCCGAGCATATTTACAAAAAATGCTTAAGCCAGGCGGGGTACCCGGCAGTAACATAAGAGGTGAGATGGACTCCCTTAGGCCGAAATTCAGCCTAAAATTAACCAATCTAACTGTAAGGGATATTCTAAATAAGATTGCAGAACAAAGTAGCCTAATTAACAGTGGAAATCGAGATTTTCCTCCTATTGGGTGGATTTATGAATTTGTGATTGATGAGTCTTCCCCGTTAGGTGGCTATCCTACATGGCGAATATTTTAAGCGTAACTCCTGACGACTAGACCATAGAATCTATGCACAATAAGGTTCTTGGTAATTATACAGGTTCTTTATTAACATGACGACTTCGCTTTATTCTGAAGAAACCTGAGTAATTACCACGTATCAAACGGCACGCACCTTACCAATGGGAAGCACGCCGCGAGGCTTAGCGGTCGGCGACTTCAATCACGATGATCTTTTGGAGGCCGTCAATCCTACGATCTCGGTCTCTCGCCCTGGTACGGTCCCTTTGAGGTCTGGATTGATCGGTCAATACAGAATAAACCTGACCGCGGTCGGGAGTCCTCCGGGTGGCACCTATAGTTGGAGTACGACCAGCAACAAAGTCAGTTTAACGAATACCGATCAGCCCAGGTTACCGTTACTTCGGTCAGTGCAAGCACGGGTTCAATGAACCTGTAACGATGCATCAATACAATAGGTTTAAGAGGTCAGATATGGGCTTTAGAAATGTAAGCAATAAATTTAAAATAGCGCTACCTCTCTTTATCGGCCTTTTTATAAGCCAGAATGCCTTAAGCCAGGATTTTCTGAATTTGATCCTTCCTGAATTCAAAATTGAGCAGGGGACCATGGAAGAGTCTTTGAAAAAGTTACGAGCCTACGGAATTCAGGTGTGTTTTGAAAAAGTTCTGCGCACGAATTTAGAAGAAAGGGAAATCACGTTCTCGCTGCAGCTCAAGAACGTTTCCGTCAAAGCCGTCCTGGATGCTCTAATCGCAGCCGATCCGCGGTACTACTGGGAAAGGTACCATAAGTTGGTCATGGGGCTGGCGACAACGAACTTAATCAATGTGCTTCCCGTTCGGGGCAAGGAGGCTCCTGACAACCTCATGAATATAAGGATAAAGAAGTTTGAAGTAAAAGAGAAGGAGCCCATTAAAATCATTCACGAGATCGGAGAGTTAGCTCCAGAATTGGCGAAGCGCTTCCGGGAAATATATCCGGGAGGGAAAGCGGGTGAGGAACCCGGTAAGGTTTTTGGGGGCCCGGCTGACTTGAAAATCCGGGAGTATCAAATAAATTTGAGGCTGGATGATGTTACGGTAAGAGAAATATTGAATGAGGTAGCTTTAATATCTGGAGGACTTTGCTGGGTATTCGAGGGCACAAAAGGCCGTTCGCCGCTTTATCAATGGAAGGCATTTTAGTTTATGTGTAGTCACCTATATCTGGCTGTGCAAATGTCAATTAAGAAGAGCTGACGCATGAGATACACAACCCCGCCAGCATGACGTGACTATCCAAGAGGCGCTGGAGGCGACGAAGCCTACGGTGGGAGACCGGACCTAAGCAGACCTGCTACATAAATGTGCCTCTTGTGCTACGTTTTTACAGGCATCGTTGCCAATACCCTAGTTCATTGGGTGTAGATGTGTGTGGCATGATCTACCTCTTCGTAAGAGATAATCATGCCAATTGTCTACGATCCGCTGACTACACTTTAGGGGTCGGGGTCCACGATGCGCTGACTACGGACAGCTCGCGACCGACGGGGAGAATGCGGGTTGTTGAATTACTTATGACAAACAAATGGATGGTGGTGGCAATCAGCAGCCTACTGTTAGGACTGCTCAATGGCGCAGTTGGCGAAGCCGTTCCCAATTTTCAGCCAGGGGGCAAATCGGCCTTGGCGTACATGTGGAGAGGATGGGTCGGGGCCGCCGATCTGGCCCGCGAAAAGAAAAAGAAAGAAGGGGCGTCGACGTACGAGGAATCCGTAGCATGGTTCAAGAAGGGCGAAGCCATGATCGGGACCGCTAAGGAGAATTCGGAGGAACAAGCCGAAGCTTTTCGCCACGCCGCCGAATTGCAGCCGGATTTCTATGAAGCGCATTATAATGTGGCGCTGATTTATGCCAATCAAAAAAAGCGAGATGCGGCGATAGCCGCCTTGCGCGTGGCTACACGCCTTAAGCCTGAACAGGAAAATGCCCTATATATGCTGGGACTGCTTTTTCAGGAGGCGAAAGATGACACTCAAGCCCTGGAGCAGTTTGATGCGATTCTTAAGAACAATTCTTTGCATTTCAAAGCTCTGGCCTCCAAGGCGTATTCATTGGCCAACTTGAACCAAACGCCCGCCGCTATTGCGGCCTTTGAGCAGGCGATCAAACTGGATCCGACGCAAGTTGAAAATCATTATAATCTTGCGCTTTTGTACCTTCGGGAAAAGAATGAGGCGAAGGCGGTTGACGAGCTAAGCGCCGTGTTGACGCTGGATGCCGGAAACCCTGTCGCCAATTATCATCTAGGTTCCATCTATTTCGGACAAAAAAAATATCGCGAGGCCATAGAAGCGTTAAAAAAAAGTCTGGTGGCAGCGCCTAACAGCAAACTGATGGCAAAGCCGCCTTCGGCCTCCGAGGTTCTTTCCCGCTTGATCGAAGCTTACTTGCAGCTCTCGGATTATGCCCAAGCGGAGAAGGCGCTGAAAGAAGTCTTGAAAGCGGAGCCGAAGAATGCAACGGTTTATTCAAGCCTGGCCTATGTTCTTAACAAGCAGAAGAAGCTGGAGGAAGCGGTTGAGCTAATACGCCAGGGGGTGGCTGTCCATCCTCAGCATGCCGACCTCATCGCCTTGCTGGCCGATGCACAGTCGGCGCTTGGCCGTACGGACGAAGCGATTGCGAATTTTCAGAGAGCAACGGCGCTGAAACCGTCGGACAAAAACTTGTTATACAATTTAGGAACGCTTTTCGCGCAGCAAGGCAAGCTGACGGAAGCCGCCGAGGCGCTCTCCCAGGCGATCGCGCTTGATCAGAACTTTGCCAACGCGCGCATAAATCTGGCCATTGTCTATGACCGTAAGAATGAAGAGGCCAAGGCAATCGAGCAATATGAAAAGATTCTGGAGCTCGGCGCTAAAGACGCGCAGGCGCATTTTCGGCTAGCCACCATCTATGCCCGTCGTGGCCGAAAAGAGGTGGCGCTGGGACATCTGGAAAACGCGCTCAAGCTCGATCGCGAGAAATATTTGAAAATATTGCAGGAGGATAAGAAAAATGTCACCTCGGAGCTAGATAATATACGCTACACGGCCCGCTATGAAGAACTCTTGAAAGGACCTAAGGATTAACAGTGGGCGCTCCGTGCAAGCCGACGAGCTCACCCCTTACCGCGTATGGCCGATAATTCCCGCCTCATCAGGCACGGTTGTCTTGCTGTTGGTATCGAGGTTCGCTAACGCTTGATCTTAGCGAAAGGAGCCAACCATGCGACTCACCCAAAAAACGCTGCTCTGTGCACTGACTTTTCTCGCCCTTGTGTATCTGGCCCGCGTGTCCGGCAAGAGCCAGGCCGAACGCCGTGCCGGCGACTTCACCGAAGTGGCCATCGCCACCATGCTGGATACGGGAGATGAGTCTTTGGTGATTCTCAAGGAAACTCAAGGCGAACGCTATTTGGCGATTGCGATCGGTGATCCGGAAACGCGCGCCATCCTCATCGGCATGGAGCAGCGCAGACCAGACGGCCGTACGCTCCGTCTGGAGCGTCCACTGACGCACAATCTTTTGCTGAACATTATGGACAAGCTGGGGGCTCGTCTGGATCGTATCGTCGTCACGGATTTGAAGAACAATACTTACTATGCGGATATATATCTTAAAGCCGCCGGTTCTAAAGAAATAAAAGTGGATTCCCGTCCGAGTGACGCCATTGCCCTTGCCATTACGATAGAGAAGCCCATTCCCATATTTGTGTCGAGCGGCCTCATGGCCCGCGCCGGCAAAAAGGGCCTGCCCATGCCGGAATCCGACGCCAAAGATCGAAGGAATTCGATTCGATTATAGACCCTGGCCTCGCCACGGATATTTTCCGGAAATGGTCCGGTCATGCGCGTTGAGAAAGACCTACCGATTTAAAGCTCCGTCGATCTCACACAATTATTCCTCTTTAGGTCGGCGCTCATCCGTTATCCCGAGCTCGGGATAATACGCGCTCGGCGACATCTCTACTCTTTTCAAAAGTCACGGCGGTTGCCGCGGGCCGCGGCTTTATCTGTGTTTCGTCTCTTTCTGTGGTAAAATAGCGGTTCACCAGAAGGGCTAAGCCGGCCCTTCAATGCTATTTTTTAGGAGATTACTATGGACCAGTTGTTCAGCCCGATTATTCTAGGCGGCGTGGCGGTCGTGCTCATCGCGTTTTATGTGTGGGGCTTTATGTCGGAACAGAAAGCCAAGCGCGCAAAAGAGGCTCAGGCCGCGAAGAATAAGGCCATCAGCGGAAAGAAATAATGACTGCCCGCTTGGCCGATGGGGAGTAAGTGGCATTTATGTATGGGCAAGGACGGTACAATCGGGTCGCGGTTCTGACCAGCGGTGGCTTGGACAGTCTTGTCCTTTTGGACGAGTTGGCTCGAAAATACGCCACAGTATTTCCCATATACATCCGCGGCGGCTCGGCTTGGGAACGCGCCGAGTTGCACTGGCTTAAACGTTTCTTATACGACCTGCCACACCGCTCCATACGTCCAATCAAGATCCTGACGAATCCCATGAGCGACATTGATGCCGATCATTGGAGCGTGACCGGCAATGGCGTTCCCGGTTATTATGAAGAAGATCCGGCCTGCTACATTCCCGGTCGCAATATTATGCTGTTAGCCAAAACGGCGGTTTATTGCGCCACGCAGCGGATCGAGGCCATTGCCATGGCTCAACTCAAGGGCAATCCTTTCCCGGATAGCACGCCAAGCTTCTTCCGCCGTCTGCAGTCGGCTTTGAGTTTAGGTCTGAAAAGCGAGATAAAAATTATCTCGCCTTACCTCAAGCTCTCAAAGATAGAAGTGATTCGGCGGGGACGTGGCCTGGCCTTACATCGGACATTTTCTTGTATGCGACCGGTCGGCCTCACCCACTGCGGCGTATGCACCAAGTGCGCGGAACGCCGTAAGGCCTTTCAAGCTTCCGGCGTAGCGGACGCCACCCGCTATGCGGCCAAACCACCCCAGCCGCTGCGCCATCAACAAAGAGGTTCTTATGCTCGGCAAAACCACAACGCTCAAAGTCGGTGACCAAGCTCCGGCCTTACGGCTCAGCACGGCCGGCGGACGGTCTTACTCGCTTAAGCAATTCTATGGAAAATCCACGGTCGTATTGATCTTTATTCGGGGCACTTGGTGACCGAATTGCCGAGTGCAACTGGCGCAGTTGGCGTCAGCGTACCAGGAGTTCAAGAAGCTGGGAGCGGAGCTCATCAGCGTAGCCGCACAGACTCCCAAGGGCCTGATGGGGGACGTTGAAAAATACACGGCGAAAACCAAGCTGCCTTTCCCGCTGCTGCTTGATACGGGACGGGCCGCGTGCAAAGCCTACGGCGTGCATCATCTGATCGGGCTCGACGCGCTCAATATTGCGCGCCCGTCGGCCTTTATTATTGACCGCGACGGCAAGATACGATTCATTTTCGTAAGCCGTAGTCAAAAGGAGCGGGTTGAAATTGGCGAGCTGCTCGAGGTGTTAAAGAAGCTTTAATGCCGACGCGAAATGGGTAAGTTTTTGGCCGCTCGATTTCGAATGTTAGTCAAACCTCACCCGCACGTGTCGCAACCAAACCATGAACACACCAAAACCTTAGTACATCGCGTCATAAATTCATTGTAACTGTTCAGCCCCGCCGTCGGCCAAGCCGGAGGCTTGACAGCGATTAGCCGGTGGTTGAGCGCAGCGATACCACCGGTCAACGAACGAAAAACGGAGGCACCCTGGAGGGGTGCGAGCAAGGGCAAGACGGCTCGTACTGGCACCCCGCCGGGGTAAGCCGGTTTTCATGGCGTGCGTTCCGGTGGTATCGCTGCGCTCAACCACCGGCTAATAGCTAGAAACCCTCCGGGTTTCCGCGCGATTCCTGATTTCAAATTTCGCAATGGTTCAACCACTCACGCCTTAGGGCACTCAGCCGATACAGAACCGAGAGCAGTAGCGACCGCGTAAGCACTGTATGGACCATAGACCCCCCTGAGCAGTTACAATTCATTAACGTATTTTTCAAATGAGCCGCACAGACCTTTAGGTCAGCGACTGTAGTTTGGACTTTTTTGTGGCCCGAAGTGCCCCGCCCGGCGGGACCCAATAAAATGTCCAATCTTCAGAGCGGCGTCAGGGGGTCATCGGTAAGTCGTTTCGGCCATAACGTGGGAACATCACGAGTACATTGTGCGGAAATCACACCTGTTACTTTCCATATTTTACGCGTGCGGGCCGCGTTTGTTTGGTTTCCTTCGGTGAAATAGGCGGGTCAGTTGTTCAAGGCGCCTTGTTTAATCCATTGGGCTATTTTATTAAGGTAAGCCTCGTCCATCTTTCCCTTGGGGGGCATAATGGCGCCCTCCTTTCCAGGTCCTATGAGTTTCTGGTAGAAGTAACTGGCATCGAGGTCGCCCGGCTTTACGAGAACGGCCGCCTTGTCCTGAATGGATTTTATGTTCACTAATTTCTGGTAAGCCTCTTCAGCCAGATCCAGCCCCGAAGGGTTTTCTCCACGGTGACAGACAATACATTTCTGATCTTTGAACAGAGGCAAAATGTCCTTGCGAAAGCTTACCTCAGCTTTGGGTTCCGGCGGCGCCGGATCAGCCGGCGCTTTACTTGCCGCCGGCCCGGATTTGACTTGGGATTCCTGCGCGCGCATAGTGTCCCGTGGAGCCATGAATAGCACGATCCCGATAACTGAAATTAGAACGGCAACCACAAATCGTATTGGGGGCAAGGAACTCAGTTTGTTCCACGGCAAGGAATTTCCAATATTCATATTATGGCTCTCCGCAAATTTGAGAACGTAGTATTTTACCATAGGGGACCCAACCAGCCAATGTCCGACGACGCGCCGAGCCAAGACCATGCGAGGTGCTTCCTAGGCCTCACGGCCAATGACAAGAGCGCGACGGCATTGGCGCGCGAAAAAAATGCAAGTCAAAAAGGAGTTGATCGCCCAGACAGGACGATGATTCCGCCGTTACGCTAAAGTGAGCACAAAGGACCAAAGAAAAAGATGCGGGATTTTGTTATCATAAGGAACCGATGTATGGAGTTTATTGTTTAACGGGAGGAGCCGTATGGCAGACTACAAAGCACTACATCGCGCCGGATTGGATGCACAGTTGCCGACCATCGAATGTTGGCCTAATCAGTTTCCCGGATACGAAATCACCTTGATCATTCCCGAGTACACATCGGTTTGCCCCAAGACAAACCTGCCGGACTTTGGGACAGTGACCATCACCTACCGGCCGTATAAGTGGTGCGTCGAGTTGAAAGGGATGAAGTATTACTTGTTGGCCTATCGTAACCTTGGTATTTTTTATGAGAATGCGGTTAATCGGATCTTGCGGGATTTTGTCGCCGCTTGCAAACCGCAGTGGGCCGTGGTTAAAGGAGAATTCAACACGCGCGGCGGCATGCGCAGTATTATTGAATCCCGCTATGAGAGGAATAAGGGGCCCAGAAGCAGATCCCATAAATCCTAGCAAGGCGCCAGATCAAATCAACGGCGGCTCAGGTTTCCGCTTGGGGCTTTGCAGTAGTATCACAGTAAGCAAGTGGGCGCGTCATGAAATGGGGACCACTTGAGCGGCTCGGCGGATAATTAAAGCTGGGCGAGCCGTCAGCTTAAGAGCTAATATTAGGGCAGGGTATGACCCTGTGCCATTTTTATTGTTAATGAGAGGGGGTAAGGACAATCCATGAAGCTTTCGGTCGTCATCCCGGTGTTCAACGAAAAGCACACGATTCTTGAGATCATCGAAAAAGTGCGCGCAGTTAAAATCCCTAAGGAAATTATTCTTGTCGACGATTACTCTACTGACGGCACCCGCGAGATATTGAAAGGTCTCGACGGCGCGGCGGATATACGTGTTTTCTTCCATGACAAGAACTGCGGCAAGGGGGCGGCGTTACGCGAAGGGTTCCGACACGTCGCGGGCGACGTGGTCGTTGTTCAGGATGCCGACCTTGAATACGACCCCGAGGATTATCATAAGTTATTGGAACCGATACTGCGGGGAAGAGCCGACGTAGTGTTTGGTTCACGATTCATGGGCGGCCCTCATCGTGTTTTGTTTTTCTGGCACTATGTCGCTAACCAAATCCTGACCTTACTCTCCAACATGGTTACCGATCTTAATCTCACCGATATGGAGACCTGCTACAAGGTGTTTCGCGCGGATATCATACGCAAGCTGACAATCGAGCAGAACCGTTTCGGGTTTGAGCCCGAAGTAACCGCCAAGGTGGCTCGCATGCGTTGCCGCATTTACGAAGTTCCCATCTCTTACTGGGGACGCGATTACGAAGAAGGCAAGAAAATCGGCCTCAAAGATGCGTTCTCTGCGGTTTATTGCATTCTACGGTACGGCTTGTTTGGATAGCTCGTCCAAGATCTCCGCGGCCAACCCACACAGGTTTGGAACGGACCCATGGCAGAAATCATCAAATTAATCGGCTTTACGGTGGGCGCCTCCATCCATACGGCGCTTCTCTACATTTTGTGGCGGGGTCGGCAGACGGGAAGACGGGCTCGCCTGATGACCGGTACGGTGCTCAGTTCGGCCGTATGGCATTTAGGAAATTCCTTACGCTTGATGTTTGTACTGCTCGGCGGCAGCCAGACGGACGCGATTGGTCGTTACCTTGATGTTGTCGCCTTCACCGGCCTTGGGCTATTGCCGCCCTTACTGATCCATTCCCACTTGGAGTATTACTCGGACTACGCCAAAGGACTAAGAGAGCAGAGCTGGTATTCCAAAGCGGTTTGGGGCCTCTACGCACCGTTAGCGGCGCTGCCTTGGGTTCTGCGCCGTTTGTTGGGCGTTTCGGAGCTAACCGCCCTCGAACGCATCGGCCCCTGGCTGGCGCCCTGTTCGATTGGCTTCGCCGCGGCTCTCGCGGTTTGCGCGTTTATTGATTTTCGAATCGCCCGGCATGCTGAAGACGCAACGGAGCGCAGGTTTTTCAAATGGCTCTGCGTAATTTTCTATTTTATTGCCGCTGCAGTTATTGTTACTTTCCTTTTACTGGGAAAAGGCAACGAATCTCTGGGCGCCTATCTGCGGGCCTTGGTCATGACGTCCGCCATCATTCCGACCATGCTGATCGCCTATTACATCTTTCGTTTTAATTTTCTCGAGCTGATCATCCACCGACGCTTCGTGTATATATTATCAGTGTCGGGCTTCTTAACGTTGTACTTGGTGGCCATACGCTGGGTGAGTGAGTATCTGGAAAGGGTATATGATTTACCCTCACCGTTGGTCGAGCTGATCCTAATCTTTTCGGTGATCTCGGCAGCCATTCCGGTTTACCTCTGGCTCAATCGTCTCATATCTCTACGCGTAGGCATCTACGGCGACTTTACGCGGAAGTTGAACCGAGAAGTGAGCCAAGTATTGACGCTGAAGCTGCGGTTAGATTTCATGGCGGTTGAGATTGCGCGGGTGTTTAAGCTAAACAAGGTCTGCGTGCTGTCGCTGAGATCGGCGGACGAGCCGGAAAACTCCACCATCGACGCCTGGGGTGGCAACATTGAAGTCCCGCTCGCCGAGGACGCGGTAAAACGTCCGGCCGGTTTGATCCTCAAGCGGCGATTGGATATTGTACGATGGAACGATCCCCTGCTTTCCGAAACTCACTACAGTTTAAAAGATCTCGGCTTTACTCATATCTTTTCACTCTGGTACGAGAACCGTTTGACGGGGCTGATGCTGGTGGACTCCTACCCGCGCAAGTATCTGGAAGATTACGAGGGTTTGTTGCTGGCTCTGGCCGGGACCGTGGCGGGCGCGATCGAGGATTGCAAAACTCTGGAAGAAAAAATCCAACTGGAAAAGGCCTTGATTCGTCAGGAGCACATGGCCAACTTAGGAAAAATTGCGGCGGCCATTGCCCACGAGATCAAGAATCCGTTAAGCTCGATCAAGACCATTGTGCAGCTCATGAAAGAGGACCGTAAGCTGGGAGAGGCGTATCAGAGGGACATGGAACTCATTAACTTAGAGATTGACCGCCTGAACAAATCGCTCATACAGTTGCTGGACTTCTCCAAGCCCGTGGTCGAGAGTCCGACCAGAGTTCCTTTTACCGAGCTGATCAACGCCACCATACAGTTTCTGGCTCGAGCCGGCGATGCGTCGTCCGTCCATATGGAGTGCCGAATTGAAGAGGGACTGGTAATCGACCACGCCAACTCGGATAGCGTAAAAGAAATCCTGCTCAATCTTCTGATCAACGCACGACAAGCTTCACCGCCGGGGGGCACTATAGAGGTCAAAGCCTACTCCGGCCGGCCCGATGGACCTGGCCCAGCGCGGATATTTTTAGAGGTCAGTGATGAAGGCCCCGGCATACCTTTGGAATTACAAAGCAAGATCTTTGAACCGTTCTTTACCACCAAGATGAAGGGGACGGGTTTGGGGCTGGCTATCATAAAGAAGAACGTCGACTATTTAAGCGGTGAAATAACGTTGGAAAGTCCAATTAAGAATCAGCACGGCACGCGTTTCCGTCTGATTTTCGAGAAGGGCTAAGTGCCCTACGGCAATGGCTGGCTTATGATGAAAATGATCAAGTGGATACAAGCCGTAATCATGTTGGCGGTCGGGTGTTTAGCCCCTGGCGGCGCCTTGAAAGCCTCCCCGGTGACGTATGATTTTATTGACGAGACCATAACTCGCCAGGTCATTCAAGGCATTGAGCACATATATAATTTAGACTACGGGCCCGCCATTGAAATATTTCAGGAGTTGATACAACAATATCCGAAGAATCCCATCGGCTATACCTATCTGTCGTTTGCCTTGTGGACGCGTGAGTTGAATAACAAAAAGGAGCTGACCATCGGCAGTGTAGCTTCGCCGGAATTCTTTGGCGCCACCAAGCGGTTTAGAGTGCTCGTAGATCCCAAGGTTGAGGCGGAATTTCTTGAGGTTACCCAAAAGGCCATTGATGCCTCCAAGGCGCTGCTGCTTGAAAATCAGGAAGATCCCCTGGGGCTATTGATGCTGGGCTATGCCTATGGTCATCTAGCTTCCTTTGAGACTACTCTCAAACGCAGTTGGTACATCGCGTTCCTCAAAGGAGATTTAGCCGTCAAGCAGCATAAGCGGCTCATGCGGCGACGGCCGGACGTGTACGACGCCTACGAAACGGTGGGCACCAGCAGCTACGTGGCCGCCAGCGTCTCGGCTTGGTGGCTAAAAGTGGTGGCGTTTTTCTTTCGGCACAGCGGCGACAAGAAGCGCGGGAAAGAACTGCTGCGGTTGACGGCCGAAAAGGCGATCTTTGTTCGGGACGATGCCAAGATGCTGCTGGCGTTAATCGCCACTCGCGAGGGGAATTACTCGGAGGCGCACCGGCTGCTGGCTGACATTCAGGGACGGCATCAAAAGAATTATCTGCTCGAAATGGATATGGGCACGCTGGCGATGCTGATGCGCCGTTATGATTTGGCGGAGCAGACCTACCAAGCGGTGCTAAATAAGGTGGCCGAACGAAAACCCAACTATTTTCTCTTGGACAAAGGGACAGTGTATAATCATCTCGGCGAGCTCTATATGAAGACGCGCAATTTTTCCAAAGCGTTGCTGGCTTTTCAAAATACGCTGGCGGAAGGCAAGTCCGATAGTGCGAGTTTGAACACGGCCCACCTGCAGCTCGGCAAAGTGTACGACCTGATGGGGGATCGCGCCAAAGCGCTGCACGAATACCAAAAAGTCGTGGATGAGCCCACGCTGACCGAGGGGCGAGATGAAGCCCGCAAGTACCTCGAAAAGCCCTACACCGCAAGCCGTGATTAGACCGGGACCAAGTTTGGGACGGCCTTATTAGGCGTCATCGCGTTCGAGTTTCATCGCCGTTCAGCCTTGATTAAGGCGAATAATCACAGCATTGGCATTGGCCAGGCCTTTCAGAGGTCGCAAGAGCCCGTGCAACGTAGAGCTGCTAATTATCCGAGCAAAGCCCGAGGTCAGCACAAGAGGAATCTCCCGGCCATCCATTTCCGACCGTGTCAGTTCCCACGCCTGCAAAATAAATGTCATAGCGCGCGGATCTTTGTTGGTCCACTTCAACGAGGAGACTAGGCTGAGGACGACACTTGTCACGAGTCGAGCGATGAAAGGCTTAAGCTCGATGGCCACGCCATCGGCCAAGATAGCTAATGGCATAGATCGATGGAAAAAAAGCAACTAAACCACTACCGGCTGAAAGCCGGTAGGTTCGCCTCCTTCGACTGAAAGTCGAAAGGTTCCGACTCAAGTCGGCTGAAAGTCTTATGCTGAAAAGCAAACCGTTCCGGATCACGACTGAAACTCGTTCGCTATTCGGAGTCGGCCTCGTCGATCTTGAAATCGCTATCCTTTTGATGCATCTCTTGCCCTTTCAGCACCTGATAGCGATACTTAGAAACCCTGACTATGTGTTACTTGAT